>NZ_JAUTAU010000001.1:140000-481250 GCF_030818775.1 Bacillus sp. SORGH_AS_0510
CCTATCTCTAGGAGTGTCAGAGGATGTCAAGACCTGGTAAGGTTCTTCGCGTTGCTTCGAATTAAACCACATGCTCCACCGCTTGTGCGGGCCCCCGTCAATTCCTTTGAGTTTCAGCCTTGCGGCCGTACTCCCCAGGCGGAGTGCTTAATGCGTTAGCTGCAGCACTAAGGGGCGGAAACCCCCTAACACTTAGCACTCATCGTTTACGGCGTGGACTACCAGGGTATCTAATCCTGTTTGCTCCCCACGCTTTCGCGCCTCAGCGTCAGTTACAGACCAGAAAGCCGCCTTCGCCACTGGTGTTCCTCCACATCTCTACGCATTTCACCGCTACACGTGGAATTCCGCTTTCCTCTTCTGCACTCAAGTCCCCCAGTTTCCAATGACCCTCCACGGTTGAGCCGTGGGCTTTCACATCAGACTTAAAGGACCGCCTGCGCGCGCTTTACGCCCAATAATTCCGGACAACGCTTGCCACCTACGTATTACCGCGGCTGCTGGCACGTAGTTAGCCGTGGCTTTCTGGTTAGGTACCGTCAAGGTACCGGCAGTTACTCCGGTACTTGTTCTTCCCTAACAACAGAGCTTTACGACCCGAAGGCCTTCATCGCTCACGCGGCGTTGCTCCATCAGACTTTCGTCCATTGTGGAAGATTCCCTACTGCTGCCTCCCGTAGGAGTCTGGGCCGTGTCTCAGTCCCAGTGTGGCCGATCACCCTCTCAGGTCGGCTACGCATCGTCGCCTTGGTGAGCCGTTACCTCACCAACTAGCTAATGCGCCGCGGGCCCATCTGTAAGTGTCAGCCGAAACCGACTTTCAGCTTTCCCTCATGTGAGGAAAAGGATTATCCGGTATTAGCACCGGTTTCCCGGTGTTATCCCAGTCTTACAGGCAGGTTGCCCACGTGTTACTCACCCGTCCGCCGCTAACCACCGAAGTGGTTCGCTCGACTTGCATGTATTAGGCACGCCGCCAGCGTTCGTCCTGAGCCAGGATCAAACTCTCCAAGAAAGTTGATTAGCTCATTTTGTTACGTTGGCTAACTTCATTTAAGAAGTTAAATGTTATTGTTTGTTGACGTTTTTGTTTGTTTAGTTTTCAAAGAACAATTTGTCGTATGTGCGACTTTTATATGTTAACAAATAATAAAATTATTGTCAACATGTTTTTTGGTGGAGCCTAGCGGGATCGAACCGCTGACCTCCTGCGTGCAAAGCAGGCGCTCTCCCAGCTGAGCTAAGGCCCCGTAAAATATGAATGGTCGGGAAGACAGGATTCGAACCTGCGACCCCTTGGTCCCAAACCAAGTGCTCTACCAAGCTGAGCTACTTCCCGTAAAATATGGCGCGCCCGAAAGGAGTCGAACCCATAACCTTCTGATCCGTAGTCAGACGCTCTATCCAATTGAGCTACGGGCGCATATATTTAAAAGTGGTGCCGAGGACCGGAATCGAACCGGTACGGTAGTCACCTACCGCAGGATTTTAAGTCCTGTGCGTCTGCCAGTTCCGCCACCCCGGCACATATGGAGCGGAAGACGGGATTCGAACCCGCGACCCCCACCTTGGCAAGGTGGTGTTCTACCACTGAACTACTTCCGCATATTAAGTTTAAATGGTGCGGGTGAAGGGAGTCGAACCCCCACGCCTTGCGGCGCCAGATCCTAAGTCTGGTGCGTCTGCCAATTCCGCCACACCCGCTAAATTCTTTAAAAATGGTGAGCCATGAAGGACTCGAACCTTCGACCCTCTGATTAAAAGTCAGATGCTCTACCAACTGAGCTAATGGCTCTCGAATTAAGATGATTCACTAATCTTTGATTTGCGACGGATGCCCCCGCCTCAGTAAGCTTATTCAAGTAGCAGCTCGGCGTGTGCCCTGATGCTAAATCATTGAAGCTTATTCGAACGGGCTCTACCAACTGAGCTAATGGCTCGTACAAAGATAAATTCTTAGAAAAAATGGTGCCGGCGAGAGGACTTGAACCCCCAACCTACTGATTACAAGTCAGTTGCTCTACCAATTGAGCTACACCGGCAATAGTTTGGAAAAAATATTAAATTGTACACGTTTTCCTTGTTATCGTCATCCTGTCCTCAGAAAGCTTAATCAAGAAGCAGCTCGGTCAGTATGCTGATGATATTTCAGGAAGCTTATTCGGTCGTGCTCTACCAATTGAGCTACACCGGCAAATAATTTGGAAAATATATGGTGGAGGATGACGGGATCGAACCGCCGACCCTCTGCTTGTAAGGCAGATGCTCTCCCAGCTGAGCTAATCCTCCATATAATAGATAGCCTGGCAACGTCCTACTCTCACAGGGACTTTCGTCCCAACTACCATCGGCGCTGAGAAGCTTAACTTCCGTGTTCGGTATGGGAACGGGTGTGACCTTCTCGCCATAGTTACCAGACTATTTTATTTGAGAGTTCGTTCTCTCAAAACTAGATAATGTAGAAGAAAGTTCAATAAACATTTGAGTTCGCTTTAAAACTTGGTTAAGTCCTCGAACGATTAGTATCAGTCAGCTCCACATGTTACCACGCTTCCACCTCTGACCTATCAACCTGATCATCTTTCAGGGTTCTTACTAGCTTGACGCTATGGGAAATCTCATCTTGAGGGGGGCTTCATGCTTAGATGCTTTCAGCACTTATCCCGTCCGCACATAGCTACCCAGCGATGCCTTTGGCAAGACAACTGGTACACCAGCGGTGCGTCCATCCCGGTCCTCTCGTACTAAGGACAGCTCCTCTCAAATTTCCTGCGCCCACGACGGATAGGGACCGAACTGTCTCACGACGTTCTGAACCCAGCTCGCGTACCGCTTTAATGGGCGAACAGCCCAACCCTTGGGACCGACTACAGCCCCAGGATGCGATGAGCCGACATCGAGGTGCCAAACCTCCCCGTCGATGTGGACTCTTGGGGGAGATAAGCCTGTTATCCCCGGGGTAGCTTTTATCCGTTGAGCGATGGCCCTTCCATGCGGAACCACCGGATCACTAAGCCCGACTTTCGTCCCTGCTCGACTTGTAGGTCTCGCAGTCAAGCTCCCTTGTGCCTTTACACTCTACGAATGATTTCCAACCATTCTGAGGGAACCTTTGGGCGCCTCCGTTACTCTTTAGGAGGCGACCGCCCCAGTCAAACTGCCCACCTGACACTGTCTCCCACCCCGATAAGGGGTGCGGGTTAGAATTTCAATACAGCCAGGGTAGTATCCCACCGACGCCTCCACCGAAGCTAGCGCTCCGGCTTCTACGGCTCCTACCTATCCTGTACAAGCTGTACCAAAATTCAATATCAGGCTACAGTAAAGCTCCACGGGGTCTTTCCGTCCTGTCGCGGGTAACCTGCATCTTCACAGGTACTATAATTTCACCGAGTCTCTCGTTGAGACAGTGCCCAGATCGTTACGCCTTTCGTGCGGGTCGGAACTTACCCGACAAGGAATTTCGCTACCTTAGGACCGTTATAGTTACGGCCGCCGTTTACTGGGGCTTCGATTCAGAGCTTCGCTTGCGCTAACCCCTCCTCTTAACCTTCCAGCACCGGGCAGGCGTCAGCCCCTATACTTCGCCTTGCGGCTTCGCAGAGACCTGTGTTTTTGCTAAACAGTCGCCTGGGCCTATTCACTGCGGCTCTTCGAGGCTATTCACCTCAAAAAGCACCCCTTCTCCCGAAGTTACGGGGTCATTTTGCCGAGTTCCTTAACGAGAGTTCTCTCGCTCACCTTAGGATTCTCTCCTCGCCTACCTGTGTCGGTTTGCGGTACGGGCACCTTTTATCTCGCTAGAGGCTTTTCTTGGCAGTGTGGAATCAGGAACTTCGGTACTAAATTTCCCTCGCTATCACAGCTCAGCCTTTACGGAAAGCGGATTTTCCTACTTTCCAGCCTAACTGCTTAGACGCGCATATCCAACAGCGCGCTTACCCTATCCTCCTGCGTCCCCCCATCACTCAAACGATAAAGAGGTGGTACAGGAATATCAACCTGTTGTCCATCGCCTACGCCTTTCGGCCTCGGCTTAGGTCCCGACTAACCCTGAGCGGACGAGCCTTCCTCAGGAAACCTTAGGCATACGGTGGATGAGATTCTCACTCATCTTTCGCTACTCATACCGGCATTCTCACTTCTAAGCGCTCCACCAGTCCTTACGGTCTAGCTTCAACGCCCTTAGAACGCTCTCCTACCACTGACATCTACGATGTCAATCCACAGCTTCGGTGTTACGTTTAGCCCCGGTACATTTTCGGCGCAGAGTCACTCGACCAGTGAGCTATTACGCACTCTTTAAATGGTGGCTGCTTCTAAGCCAACATCCTGGTTGTCTAAGCAACTCCACATCCTTTTCCACTTAACGTAAACTTTGGGACCTTAGCTGGTGGTCTGGGCTGTTTCCCTTTTGACTACGGATCTTATCACTCGCAGTCTGACTCCCACGGATAAGTCTTTGGCATTCGGAGTTTGTCTGAATTCGGTAACCCGATGAGGGCCCCTAGTCCAAACAGTGCTCTACCTCCAAGACTCTAACAACGTGAGGCTAGCCCTAAAGCTATTTCGGAGAGAACCAGCTATCTCCAAGTTCGATTGGAATTTCTCCGCTACCCACACCTCATCCCCGCACTTTTCAACGTGCGTGGGTTCGGGCCTCCATCCAGTGTTACCTGGACTTCACCCTGGACATGGGTAGATCACCTGGTTTCGGGTCTACGACCACATACTCATTCGCCCTATTCAGACTCGCTTTCGCTGCGGCTCCGTCTCTTCAACTTAACCTTGCATGGGATCGTAACTCGCCGGTTCATTCTACAAAAGGCACGCTATCACCCATTAACGGGCTCTAACTACTTGTAGGCACACGGTTTCAGGAACTATTTCACTCCCCTTCCGGGGTGCTTTTCACCTTTCCCTCACGGTACTGGTTCACTATCGGTCACTAGGGAGTATTTAGCCTTGGGAGATGGTCCTCCCTGCTTCCGACCGGATTTCACGTGTCCGGCCGTACTCAGGATCCACTCAGGAGGGAACGAAGTTTCGACTACAGGGTTTTTACCTTCTCTGACGGGCCTTTCCAGGCCGCTTCATCTACCCCGTTCCTTTGTAACTCCATGTAGAGTGTCCTACAACCCCAAGAGGCAAGCCTCTTGGTTTGGGCTATGTCCCGTTTCGCTCGCCGCTACTCAGGGAATCGCGTTTGCTTTCTCTTCCTCCGGGTACTTAGATGTTTCAGTTCCCCGGGTATGCCTTCAATACCCTATGTATTCAGGTAAAGATACTGTTCCATTACGAACAGTGGGTTTCCCCATTCGGAAATCTCTGGATCAAAGCTTACTTACAGCTCCCCAAAGCATATCGGTGTTAGTCCCGTCCTTCATCGGCTCCTAGTGCCAAGGCATTCACCGTGCGCCCTTTCTAACTTAACCTAAAAGGTTTATTACTCTATATATAATAGAGAGAAAACTAAAATGGCGATTACTCGATGTTTCTTGACTTTCTTCTTTACGATTATCTAGTTTTCAAAGAACGAGGCTACTGACTTCAATCACATCATGATTGAGCATCAGAGCTTTTGCATCATGCTGCCTTGCGACGAGCTGAAGAGTTACCTCTTCGAATACGCTATGGCGCAGGAGCAAAGCAAATATTAGAACGTTTAAATCTAGTTGTAAAAGACCAACTAGTCAGAGAGAAATTGCACTCTCAAAACTAAACAAACAGAAAACAATCAAACAAACATGTTTTGTCTGGCTCATAGGTCCAGCTTATATCCTTAGAAAGGAGGTGATCCAGCCGCACCTTCCGATACGGCTACCTTGTTACGACTTCACCCCAATCATCTGTCCCACCTTAGGCGGCTGGCTCCTTACGGTTACCCCACCGACTTCGGGTGTTACAAACTCTCGTGGTGTGACGGGCGGTGTGTACAAGGCCCGGGAACGTATTCACCGCGGCATGATGATCCGCGATTACTAGCGATTCCGGCTTCATGTAGGCGAGTTGCAGCCTACAATCCGAACTGAGAATGGTTTTATGGGATTGGCTAAACCTCGCGGTCTTGCAGCCCTTTGTACCATCCATTGTAGCACGTGTGTAGCCCAGGTCATAAGGGGCATGATGATTTGACGTCATCCCCACCTTCCTCCGGTTTGTCACCGGCAGTCACCTTAGAGTGCCCAACTGAATGCTGGCAACTAAGATCAAGGGTTGCGCTCGTTGCGGGACTTAACCCAACATCTCACGACACGAGCTGACGACAACCATGCACCACCTGTCACTCTGTCCCCCGAAGGGGAAAGTCCTATCTCTAGGAGTGTCAGAGGATGTCAAGACCTGGTAAGGTTCTTCGCGTTGCTTCGAATTAAACCACATGCTCCACCGCTTGTGCGGGCCCCCGTCAATTCCTTTGAGTTTCAGCCTTGCGGCCGTACTCCCCAGGCGGAGTGCTTAATGCGTTAGCTGCAGCACTAAGGGGCGGAAACCCCCTAACACTTAGCACTCATCGTTTACGGCGTGGACTACCAGGGTATCTAATCCTGTTTGCTCCCCACGCTTTCGCGCCTCAGCGTCAGTTACAGACCAGAAAGCCGCCTTCGCCACTGGTGTTCCTCCACATCTCTACGCATTTCACCGCTACACGTGGAATTCCGCTTTCCTCTTCTGCACTCAAGTCCCCCAGTTTCCAATGACCCTCCACGGTTGAGCCGTGGGCTTTCACATCAGACTTAAAGGACCGCCTGCGCGCGCTTTACGCCCAATAATTCCGGACAACGCTTGCCACCTACGTATTACCGCGGCTGCTGGCACGTAGTTAGCCGTGGCTTTCTGGTTAGGTACCGTCAAGGTACCGGCAGTTACTCCGGTACTTGTTCTTCCCTAACAACAGAGCTTTACGACCCGAAGGCCTTCATCGCTCACGCGGCGTTGCTCCATCAGACTTTCGTCCATTGTGGAAGATTCCCTACTGCTGCCTCCCGTAGGAGTCTGGGCCGTGTCTCAGTCCCAGTGTGGCCGATCACCCTCTCAGGTCGGCTACGCATCGTCGCCTTGGTGAGCCGTTACCTCACCAACTAGCTAATGCGCCGCGGGCCCATCTGTAAGTGTCAGCCGAAACCGACTTTCAGCTTTCCCTCATGTGAGGAAAAGGATTATCCGGTATTAGCACCGGTTTCCCGGTGTTATCCCAGTCTTACAGGCAGGTTGCCCACGTGTTACTCACCCGTCCGCCGCTAACCACCGAAGTGGTTCGCTCGACTTGCATGTATTAGGCACGCCGCCAGCGTTCGTCCTGAGCCAGGATCAAACTCTCCAAGAAAGTTGATTAGCTCATTTTGTTACGTTGGCTAACTTCATTTAAGAAGTTAAATGTTATTGTTTGTTGACGTTTTTGTTTGTTTAGTTTTCAAAGAACAATCTCACCGTCGCCCAAAAGCGACTTTATTATCTTACCAAGTTATCAACCGAAAGTCAATAACTTTTTTAATTTCTTTTTTCTTGCTGTGTTACTGTCTCGCAGCAACAGATATTAATATACCACCATTATCACTAGGGCGCAATAGCCTTTTTCGCTTTTATTCTTATTTATCTAAAGTAAAAATATTCATACTAATGATACAAAAGAAAAGTGCCGGTTTTACCCGACACTTTTTCAAAAAATTAACGATGACGCATTAATGGGAATAGTAGGACGTCGCGAATAGATGGTGAGTTGGTTAACAACATTACTAGGCGGTCAATACCGATTCCTAGTCCACCTGTTGGCGGCATTCCATATTCTAATGCTTCGACGAAGTCGTCATCCATCATATGGGCTTCGTCGTTTCCTTGTTCACGTTCTTTTAATTGTGCTTCAAAGCGTTCTCTTTGATCAATTGGATCATTTAGTTCTGTGAAGGCATTCGCATGCTCACGAGCTACAATAAACAATTCAAAACGATCTGTGAAGCGAGGATCTTCCTCATTCTTTTTCGCTAATGGCGAAATTTCTACAGGATGACCGTAAATAAATGTAGGTTGAATCAGTTTCTCCTCAACCTTTTGCTCGAAGAACTCATTAACAATATGACCATAAAGCATGTTATCGTTAATCTCTACGCCGTATTCTTTTGCAAGTTGACGTGCCTCTTCAACACTCATTTCTTTCCAGAAGTCTACACCTGTATATTCTTTAATTGCATCTACCATGTGAAGTCTTTTCCACTCTGGTTTAAGATCTACTTCATAGTCTCCATATTGAATAGTCGTAGTTCCTACAACCTCTTCTGCAATATGTGCAATTAGGTTTTCTGTTAAGCTCATGATATCTCTGTAATCTGCATACGCTTCATACAATTCAATCATTGTGAATTCAGGGTTGTGGCGTGTTGACACTCCCTCATTTCTGAATACGCGGCCGATTTCATACACCTTTTCAAGACCACCAACGATAAGGCGCTTTAAGTGAAGCTCAATTGCAATCCTCATAAATAGTGGCATATCTAAAGCATTATGGTGTGTAATGAACGGTCTAGCGGATGCTCCTCCAGCGATAGAGTGCATCATTGGTGTTTCCACCTCTAAATAGCCGTGGCTATCTAAATAACGACGCATCGATTGAATAATACGGCTTCTAGCAATAAATGTCGCCTTGCTCTCTTGGCTCATGATGAGATCCAAGTAACGCTGACGGTAGCGCTGCTCTACATCTTTCAAACCGTGGAATTTGTCTGGAAGTGGACGAAGTGCTTTTGTTAAGAATTCAAAATTCTCAACCTTTACAGAAAGCTCACCGACTTTGGTTTTAAATAGAGTACCCGTTACGCCGATGATATCGCCTAAATCTGCAGAATCGAATATCTTATACGACTCTTCACCAATTGCATCCTGACGAACATACACTTGAATCTGACCAGTTAAATCTTGAATATGGGCAAATCCGGCCTTCCCTTTACCACGCTTCGTCATAATACGGCCTGCCAAAGAAACAGAAACATTCTGGGCTTCAAGCTCTTCCTTCTCTGTTTCACTATATTGATTAATCAATTCCATTGCGCTGTGAGAACGGTCAAAACGCTTACCGAAAGGATCAAGTCCTTGTTCACGCATACTGCTCATTTTTTCGCGTCTGACCCTCAGTTGGTCATTTAATTCTTCCTGACTCAAAGCTATCAACTCCATTTATTTTTTTATTATGTAAAACGCTAAACAAATCCGCGCATTATCACTTTTTTTACATACTATATTATTTTACACAAACTTAAGAATTCAGACATCAAAAAAGTACGTAAATAGAATAAAAACTGCCAGTTATTCTACTGGCAGCTTCATTCTAAACAAAAATAGTATAGAAAAAGAGAGATTCATTGTCAAATTAACCTACGATTAATTGACTTTGTTCCTTTTCTTCCACTTCAGCAACCAAACCGTTAAGAAGGATGACTAGGTCTTCTCTTGTATTGCACTCATTGATAGCATTGCGGACTGTTCCATTTCCGCGAACACCTTTTAAATACCAAGCGGCATGCTTACGCATTTCCCGTACAGCGATATACTCACTCTTAAGTGCAATAAGACGATCTAGGTGCAGGATGCATACATCAATTTTTTCACGCACAGAAGGCTCTGGCATTAATTTACCTGTTTCTAAATATTGAACCGTACGGTAAATCATCCATGGATTTCCTAGAGCTGCTCTGCCAATCATGACGCCATCAACACCAGTTTCATCTAGCATTCTTTTCGCATCCTGTGGTGTTTGCACATCCCCATTACCGATTACCGGAATGTTAACAGATTGTTTAACTTCACGAATGATATCCCAGTTTGCTTTTCCTTCATACATTTGAACACGCGTACGACCGTGAAGGGCAACTGCCTTACCGCCTGCTCTCTCAACAGCCTGGGCGTTTTGAATCGCAAAAATATGCTCGTCGTCCCATCCCATACGCATTTTAACTGTAACTGGTTTTTCTACCTCTGCAACAACAGCAGAAACCATTTCATAGATTTTATTGGGATCTAACAGCCACTTCGCCCCAGCATCACATTTCGTAATTTTCGGAACCGGACAGCCCATATTAATATCGATGATATCTGCATTCGTGTTTTTATCTACGAATTTCGCTGCTTCTACGAGTGTATCTTTTTCACCGCCAAAAATTTGCAAGCTTAGTGGCTTTTCACGCTCGTCAATATAGAGCATATTCATTGTTTTTTCATTTTTTAAAACGATTCCTTTGTCACTAATCATTTCAGCACAAACTAAGCCTGCTCCAAATTCTTTGACCGTCAAACGGAATGCTGAGTTACATACACCGGCCATTGGTGCTAGGACAACAGGATTTTTCATTTCAATATCGCCGATCTTTAACAACTATTACGCCCTCCTTATTCTTTCGGACTTAAATCATCTATAGTTATTTTTAAGGAGTGAGCAATACGCTCTAGTAAATCTTCTGCAGGCAGACGATTTCCTCTTTCAATCTCTCCTAATATTGACACTGATACACCTAGTTCCCTCGAGAAGCCTTCTTGTGTATAACCTTTTAGCTTTCGATAGGCTCGAATACGTCTTCCCCATTTTTCTGCTTCCATATTCGGACTCCTTCTTTATCAGGTATTGCATTTAACCATGCTGTAAGAGGTTTTTCCATTTCTGGAATACTGATGTTTCGATTTGTTTCTAAAAGCGGAATCATAACAAATGCCCGTTCTAGCATTCTCGGATGCGGAACTACTAGTTTCTCTGTTTCAATATTTTCTTGGTTATAAAGGAGAATGTCAAGGTCAATTGTACGTGGGCCCCATCTTACTTCCCTTTTTCTTCCAAGAACTAATTCTGTTTTCAGACAGACATCTAATAGTTCCATTGCACTAAATGCTGTTCGAATCTCGATTACCATGTTTAAAAATAAATCCTGGTCTTCATAACCAACAGGATCTGTTTCATAGATAGAGGAATAATTTACTAACTCTATCTGTGAATAATCTAATAAATGTTTAATTGCACTCATTAGATTCCCATAGCGATCTCCCATATTAGAACCAAGAGCTATAAATGCTGTATTTTCCACTATGATCTACTCCTCATAATTTCAACTGCAACCGACCGGTAGTGACCAGGAATAGGTGGATCTGGTTTAATCACTTTTACCGTTACATCTTGGACTAATGCAAATTGCTCTAATATACTTGAAGCAATTTGCTCGGCAACAGCTTCCACCAACTTATACGGTTTCCCCTCAACAATCTCCTTGCAAACCTGATAGAGTTCACCGTAATTGACAGAGTGCTCCAGTTCATCTGTTTCTCCTGCTTTTCTTAAGTCAACGGATACAGTTAAATCAACCGCAAATCGTTGTCCTAAGCGATTTTCTTCAGGAAATACACCATGGTATCCGTAAAACTCCATTCTGTTGACAAAAATCTTATCCAAGCGCTTCACCCTTTCCCATTAGCACATCCATCATTTTCGCCATTCTGCTCATTTCCTTAATATCATGCACACGAATGATGTGGCAGCCTTTTTGTATTCCGTAACAGATGGTTGCACCTGTACCCTCCATTCTTTCCTCCACAGGGAGGTTTAAGGCTTGTCCAATTAAGGATTTTCTTGATGTTCCTAAAAGAACGGGATAGCCAAGCATCACTAATTTATCTAGATTCTGCATCGTCAACACATTTTGCTGAAAATCTCGTGCAAATCCGATTCCTGGATCAAGAATAATCTTTTCATCTTTGACCCCTGCTTTTTTTACAATCGCAATACTTTCATATAGGTCATTAATGACATCACGCATGAAAACTTGGTAGTTACGATCATGGCGATTGTGCATTAACACAATGGGAGCATCAAATCGAGCTGCCACGTGCGCCATTTGATCATCTGCCTTCGCACCCCAAATATCATTTATAATATGAGCACCAGCTTCAAGGGCTTGTTTGGCAACCTCTGCCTTATAGGTATCAATAGAGATTGGTATTTGGACATGTTGGGATACAGCCTTAATCATAGGGATGACCCGCTCTAGCTCTTCTTCCACGGAAACAGCTGCAAATCCTGGCCGGGTTGATTCTCCACCAATATCTATTATATCCGCACCGTTCGCAACCATCTCTTTTGCACGAAGGATGGCTTTATCAATGTGATTATATTTCCCACCATCCGAAAAGGAATCTGGAGTGACATTTAGAATGCCCATAATCATGGTTTTCTTTGTAAAGTCTAAGGTATAAGGTCCACAATGGATTTGTCCTTGGTGTGCGTTCAACCCAATTCCTCCTAGCTAAAATATTTCACTCCCTTTATCATACATGAAATGACAAATAGTTTCATATTAAAAGAAAAGCGCAAGCGCCTTGGTCAGCCCCGACAGGCAAATGTTCTTCGGCAAGAAAAGTCGCTCTTTGACTTTACTTGCCGAAGGTTATTTGACCGGTGCTGTAACAATCATCGCTTTATCAAACCATGATTGTTACAAGATACTCATAAAAGAATATTCAGGGTGAAAACTGGCTAGGCGCTGGAGCTGGACAATTCCCGAAGTCGAATTTTATATATTCCTATAAAAAAGGCTCTGTTAAACTTGCCTGTTGATTTCCGCTCCAGACGCGAGCGGTTCGTGGGTGTTTCGGCGGGCCTCCTCGACGCAAGCGTCTGCGGGGTTTCCCCTGAACCATACTCCCACAGGAGTCTTCGTGCCTTCCGTTCCAATTAACAGGATGTATAAATCAACACTGTTCTTTAACACAGCTATAAAAAAAGAAGCACTGGCAATTGCCAATGCCTCCTCCTATTTATTTACTCAACATCATATTGATAAAGTGGTGTACTTAAGTAACGCTCACCGTTATCTGGAATGATCGCTAAGACCTTTTTCCCTTTTCCAAGCTTCTTACCCACTTCTAAAGCTGCATGAATAGCTGCACCTGAAGAGATTCCACCCAAAATTCCCTCTTCCTTCGCTGCACGGCGTGATGCTTCAAAAGCTTCTTCTGTTCCAACCTTTATAATCTCATCATAAATATCGGTATTTAACGTATCAGGAACAAATCCAGCTCCAAGTCCTTGGAGTTTATGCGGGCCTGGTTTTCCACCGGATAATACTGGTGAATCCTGTGGCTCTACCGCATAAATTGTAACCTCTGGGAATTTTTCACGAAGCACACTACCTGCTCCTGAAATGGTTCCACCAGTTCCAATTCCTGAAACGAAAGCATCTAACTGGTCCATTTGTTCAGCAATCTCTTTACCTGTTGTTCTTCTGTGAACTTCAGGATTTGCTTCATTCTTAAATTGCTGTGGTAAGAAGTAACCATGCTCCTTTACAAGTTCCTCCGCCTTAGCAATTGCCCCTTTCATTCCTTCTGGACCAGGGGTTAATACTAATTCTGCACCATAAGCGCGAAGCAAGTTGCGTCTTTCTAAACTCATGGTTTCGGGCATAACAAAAACTGCTTTGTATCCCTTTGCTGCAGCAATCATCGCAAGTCCGATTCCAGTGTTTCCGCTAGTAGGTTCAATGATTGTATCTACTCCAGGCTTGATTAAGCCTTTTTCCTCTGCTGCTTCAATCATTGCTAATGCGATTCGATCCTTTACACTGCTGCCCGGATTAAAATATTCCAGCTTTAAGTAAACCTCAGCGCTATTTTCATCTACTAATCTGTTTAATTTTACAATAGGAGTTTGGCCGACTAATTCGGCAACTGAATTTGCAACACGAACCATATTGGCACCTCTATTCCGAGTATTTTTATTGGATTTATCACAAATTTACCAGTTTTATACTTGTTTTGTCAATCGTTTTAACTCACTAAAATAATTAAATTTTCCGCAAATTTCGTAAAAGAAAAACACAGAAGTTCCCCTGTGTTTTTTCTTCTTCTTAATCTTTGTTTTTATCTTTGCCGTAGAACCATTCTACCCCAGCTTCGTCCCAAAATGTTGAAGCGTTTGCAGGGGTTTTCATTTGCTCAAGGGCAATTTGTCTGCGTATTTGTTCTTTCACTTCATCAAAGGAATAGCTTTTGCCGTTTAGCTTTCCTTCAAGCTTTATTAGGGCATATCCGTCTTCAACCTTTAACGGTTTGCTATATGCTCCCTTTTTCAGCCTTTTAGCCGTTTCGATATATTTTTTTGGATAGCGTTCATCCTCTTCCGTAATATATCCGATATCTCCGCCTTCATTAGCCGAGAATTCCTCAATCGAACGCTCCATGGCCAATGCGGAAAAACTAGACCCATGTGCTAGCTCTTTCGATGCTTTTGTTGCTTCATTTTTTGTTTTCACAATAATATGTGATAGATGATAAGCAGTAGGAACCTTGAAAACACTTTTGTTTTCCGCATAGTACCTTCTCAACTCTTTCGTCGATACTGCCACATCTCTTGTTAAAAGCTCTTCTAACAGAAGGGTGTTACGTATTTCTTCTTTCCACTTTTTCTCGCTCGCATGATTCTTTTGACTAAGTGGATCCACAGTCGTTTGGAGCATTCTAAATTCACGCTCAACCTCTTGATCTGAGATTTTTATTTTGTACTTAGCTGCGGTCTCTGTTACAACCTTCTGATCAATCATTTCCTTTAAAACATCTTTTCCATATTTGGCTTCTAATTCATTTAGCCAATCTTGCCTAGAAATCTCCGTTTTCCCTATTGTTGCAACGCTTTCCTCGCTCATCGCTGCCCCGCTTGCTTCTTTTACTCTTGACTGATAAAAAGCAATCGTTAGGACATTCACCAAAATAAGGGCAGCAATTACCATCCAAAGCTGCTTCTTCCCCAATTTCTTTCCCCCTAGGAATGCTTATTTCGCTTCCTGTTTCATTTCTTCTAATTCTTCTTTAGTAAAAAGATATTTCTCGTTACAGAAGTGACAATGAGCTTCCGCTTGTCCGTCTTCCTCAATCATAGCATCAATTTCAGCTTTCCCTAATCCAATGATCGCATTGGCAAAACGATCCTTCGAGCAGTTACACGCGAATTGTACAGGCATCTTTTCTAATATCTTTACCTGTTCTTTCCCGAATAACTCAGCTAAAATCTCCTCAGGTGTTAACCCTTGCTCGATTAGTTTAGAAACAGGCGGAATGGTTTTTAAGCGTTCCTCTACCTGTGAAATCACAGATTCAGGAGTTCCAGGCATCAATTGAAAAATAAACCCTCCCGCTGCTAAAATGGTATCGTCCGGATTAACCAGCACACCCACGCCTACAGAAGATGGCACCTGTTCAGATGTTGCAAAATAATAGGTAAAATCCTCACCCAATTCTCCAGATACAAGCGGAACCTGCCCAGAGAAGAAATCGCGTAAACCAATATCCTTTACTACCGCTAACATCCCATCCGTTCCAACCGCGCGGCGGACATCCAGCTTACCGTGCTCATTGGATTCAAAGTCAACTTCCGGATTGGTTACATAGCCACGAACCTCTCCTTTAGCATTACTGTCAACGACGATTGGACCAAGTGGACCGCCACCATTGATTTTAATGGTCAGCTTATCTTCACCCTTGAGCATGGCACCCATCATGACCCCTGCGGTCATCGTGCGGCCAAGTGCTGCTGATGCTGTTCTCCACGTTTGATGGCGTTCTTGCGCCTCACAAATAGTTTCTGTTGTTCTTACTGCATATGCGCGTATATTACCATCAAAGGCTAACGCCTTAACTAAATAATCACTCATGGTAAAACTCCCTTCTCTGCTGCTAATCCTTAGGTTATCCCATATTGCGTTTATAGATAAGCTGCAATCCTTTTAAAGTTAAAAATGGATCAACGATATCAATAATAGTGGATTCTTGGGCAATTAAGTTAGCCAAACCACCTGTAGCGATGACTGTTGGCTTCTTGCCGCTTTGCTCCATCATTCGTTTGACGATACCTTCTACTTGTCCTACATATCCATAGACAATGCCAGCCTGCATGGCCGCTACTGTATTTTTCCCAATAACACCCTCTGGACGGGCAATTTCAATTCTTGGTAGCTTTGCCGCTCTTGAATATAACGCTTCCGTAGAAATGCCAACTCCAGGAGCAATTGCGCCACCCATATATTGACGCTCTTCATTTACATAACAATAGGTGGTGGCCGTACCAAAATCAACAATAATCAACGGACTTCCATATTCATAGATGGCGGCCACTGCATTCACAATTCGGTCCGCACCCACTTCTCTTGGGTTTTCATATTTAATATTAAGTCCCGTCTTGATTCCAGGTCCCACAACCAGCGGCTTAATATGGAAATACTTTTGGCACATTCTTTCTAATGCGAACATGATTGGTGGAACAACAGAAGAGATAATAATACCGTCAATATCGGTAAAAGATAGACCCGAATGATCAAATAATGCTTTTATATTCATACCAAATTCGTCTTCTGTACGATTTCGGTTTGTTTCTATCCGCCAATGATATTTCAGTTCATCCCCTTGATAAACACCTAATACAATATTTGTATTTCCTACATCAAATACGAAAATCAAATCTATCACTCACTTTACCGATTTTTCTTTTCTATACACGGAAACATCATACCATAAATAGTATATGAAGAAAAAAAAGAGTGCTTCAGCGAAGCACTCTTCTTAATTTACTTATAATCAATATCATCAGGAGGCGTATCTAAAAAGGATTTCTCTTCTTTAGGAGCCTCTTCTTTTTTTGTATTGATGTTAACTTTCACGTCATCTTTTTTCGGTCCAATTTTCACTGAATCTAAGTGAAGGGAAGGATCAGGCATATGACCATGTTCAACCAAGTATTTGATTTGTTCAGCAACAAGCGTTTCCACTTCAAGTAGAGTCTTAGCAATCAAATCAAGCTTATCACGATTCTCAGTAAGAATCTTTCTAGCTCTTTCATAACACTCTTTAATAATTCTTTGGATTTCAAGGTCAATTTCGTAAGCAATCGCATCCGAGTAATTTTGCTCATTATGGATGTCACGGCCTAAGAATACTTGACCGCCTTGACCTTGGCCAAACTGAAGCGGTCCAAGTTTATCACTCATACCATATTCAGTTACCATTTTACGAGCAATACTAGTCGCACGTTGGAAGTCATTATGCGCACCCGTACTTACTTCTCCAAAAACGATTTCCTCAGCGACACGTCCACCTAATAGACCAACAATTTTATCAAGTAATTCAGGTTTAGTCATAAAGTAACGGTCTTCTCTTGGAAGCATGACAGCATATCCACCAGCTTGCCCACGTGGTACGATTGTAACCTTGTGAACCATATCCGCTTCATCAAGTACTAACCCAATAACCGTATGACCACCTTCGTGGAAAGCAACAATATTACGTTCTTTTTCTGAAATAACCCTGCTCTTCTTAGCTGGTCCGGCAATCACTCGATCGGTTGCTTCATCAATATCTTCCATGTCGATTTTCTTTTTACCACTACGTGCTGCAACTAATGCTGCCTCATTTAGTAAGTTTTCTAAATCAGCACCAGAAAAACCTGGTGTACGCATAGCGATATTTTTTAAGTTGACTGTCTCATCTAACGGTTTATTACGAGCATGTACTTTAAGAACAGCTTCACGCCCAATTACATCTGGGCGGTCGACTGTAATTTGACGGTCGAAACGTCCTGGACGTAATAATGCTGGGTCAAGGATATCTGCACGGTTCGTTGCGGCGATAATGATAATTCCTTCATTTGCACCGAAACCATCCATTTCAACTAATAATTGGTTCAATGTTTGTTCACGTTCGTCATGTCCGCCGCCAAGTCCTGCTCCACGCTGACGTCCTACAGCATCAATTTCATCGATGAAGATGATACATGGTGCATTTTTCTTCGCATTTTCGAATAAGTCACGTACGCGGGAAGCACCCACACCGACAAACATTTCAACGAAGTCAGAACCACTGATTGAAAAGAAAGGCACTCCTGCTTCACCAGCAGTTGCTCTTGCTAACAAAGTTTTACCCGTTCCTGGAGGTCCTACTAAAAGGACACCTTTAGGAATTCTAGCGCCAAGCTCAGCGAATTTGCGAGGGTCTTTTAAGAACTCAACCACTTCAACTAATTCTTGTTTTTCTTCATCTGCACCAGCTACATCTCTAAAACGAACCTTTTTCTTATCATCGTTATAGAGCTTAGCTTTGCTTTTCCCAAAGTTCATTACTCGGCTTCCGCCGCCTTGAGCTTGGTTTAATAAGAAGAAGAATAAAATAAAGATAATCACAAACGGAATAATCGAAGTAAAGAAAGTAACCCAGCCGCTTGTTTCTTTAGCCGGCATCACTTCTACATTTTTCCCTGCTTTATCTATCCGATCAAGGATCTTTTCGCTGTTAGGTACATAGGTGATAAACTTCTTGCTTGCTTTATCCTCACCTCTAACTTCGAAAACACCTCGTTCAGGCTGCATGGAGAAAGACTTTACTTCCCCGTTTTCTAGCTTTGTCACAAATTTATCATACGTTAAACGACTTGTAGTCTCATTGCTTCCATTAAAGAAGCTAACTACACCAATAATGACTAAAAATATCAATAAATAAAAGATGGTATTACGGAAAATCCGATTCATCTCTTACCTCCTCCCGCGGGTAAAAACTATATTAGATAGTATCATAGAAAATCTTACTAATTCAAGGAATTACTCTCAATTCTATAGGTTGTAAAAAGCCCATCGTTGAAGGGTTTATGATTCCATTTTCAATGAAATTTATTGATTATTGCTGTATACTTCCGGTTTTAAAACCCCAATATATGGAAGGTTTCGGTATTTTTCAATATAATCCAATCCATACCCAACAACAAACTCATCTGGAACAATAAATCCTACATAGTCTGCTTGGATAGAACTCTTTCTTCCTGTTGGCTTATCAAGCAAAGTGACAATTTTGATTGATTTTGCTTTTCTGTAACGGAATAAATCAACTAAATAGCTGAGTGTTAAGCCACTGTCGATAATATCCTCAATAATTAATATGTCTCTGCCTTCAACAGAAGTATCTAAATCCTTAAGAATTTTTACTTCCCCTGAAGAAACAAAGGCGCTGCCATAGCTGGAAACATCCATAAAGTCCATTTCTAAATAGCAGTCCATCCGCTTTAATAAATCAGCCATAAAAGGCATTGCACCTTTTAAAACGCCGATTGCCAACGGGAAACGGTCCTTATATTCCTCAGTTAACTGTCCAGCCAACTCTTTAATTTTTTCTTGGATTTCCTCTTCTGAAACTAACACTTTTTCAATATCCTGATTCATCATAAAATGTGCCCCCTAGAAGATCATTACTTAATGTATGTGAGTAGTATATATTGCTTAGCATTGTAATCTATACCTTCAAATGAAGATTTTTTTAAACCTGGAAGCCAGAGAATACAATCTTCACTATCGGTTATTACAGGCCATGTGTCCCTATCTTGTACAGGAACCTTTTGATCAATAAAAATATCCTTTATTTTTTTTGATCCCTGCATTCCTTTTAATGTCATTCGATCACCATTTTTCCTAGTGCGGATGACAAGCGGCCATTTGACCACATCCACATGAAACAAAGCCGTGTATGGATGATGAAATTCAGGAATTTCCCCATCTAAATAATCAATTCGCATACTCCCTCCAGTAGGCAGTATGACCATTCCTGGTTCGACTATTTCAAGTTCATAAGGTTTCGCCTTTATTAGTTGAAATTGGAACGTCAATTGAAGGTATGAGCGAATAACTTTTAAACCATTTGGGAAATCAAGTTTACCTGAAGGTTCACGGTGATGAATGATAGAAAAAACTTGGTCGATATGTACGGCAGAAAGAGAAGCAGGCTTTTCTTTGTAAAGATAGTTTAATATTAGTTGAATACCTCTCCTTTGTAAAGGTAAAGGCATCTCAAGAAATGTTTTTATGTCAATAGTAATTTTGCCCTTTTCTCTTTTTGTCATTACGGAATTCAAGTGTTTTTTTGTCAATTCCAGCAGGAAGGCTTCATCACCTTGTAATTCTTCACTAAATCGTTGGAAATGATCATGAACCTGACTGTTTTCTTCTTTTAAAAAAGGAAGAACCTGTTGCCGGAATCGATTTCTACTATAGATACTTTTTAAGTTACTAGGGTCTAGTCTCGGATTTAGTGCATGCTTTTTACAATATTGTTCAATTTCATCCTTTGTCACAGTGAGGAATGGACGGAAAATAAATCCTTTTCCAAACGGACGTGTAAATGGAATCCCGGCTCTCGCCATTCCAGAGCTGCCTCTCGTTAAGCGCATGAGTATGGTTTCAATCTGATCATCCCCATGATGACCAAGGGACAAATAGCGGAAATTATATTTCTCCATTATTTCCGAATAAAATTGATACCGTACTTCTCTGGCAGCTACTTGAGAACTCTTTCCTGTAGCCTCCATTATTTTCATTACATCAATCTGTCTCATTTCAAACGGTATCTCGTATTCATGACAGAACCTTTTTACAAACAGGGCATCCTCAAAGGACTCTGCTCCGCGGAACATATGGTCCACATGAGCGACAACGATGGAAAGGTTTTTCCTTTCTTTTTGAGAATGCAGATAGTGAAGCAGTGCCAGGGAATCAGGACCACCTGAAACTCCAACGACAATCTGTTTGTTATCTAATTGAAACGATTGGCGATTAAGATAACCCTCAACCTTTGTTTCCAACATAGTATGGCACTCTTTCCTTAAAACAAAGTATTTGCAAAAATAATTTAAGAATACCAATAGCTTACCACTAACCATAAATAACTATCAAAACTTAGGCATTACAAATATAGGATTACTCCCTTAATACGATTGTATTAAAAAAAGGTTTCAACTATTTAAAGTAATTTGTCAAATGTGTACCACGCATAGAAAGCACCTAAAAGGACAGCAATGATAAAAAATTCTAACCATGCGCTTTTCTTCTTCTTTTTACGGTACGTTAGTCTTGATACATTCTTTTGACTTTTTGCTGCTCCATTTTTGACCTGATTGGAGCCAGGGTTATTAATCGCTTGTGGTTGTAATGGCTTAGAATCTGCTCTTTTCTCAACCATCCGTTCTAGAAGATCCTCCCTCATTTCCTTTGCACTACTGTACTGACCCTGAAGGGCTCTGAGAATAATCTTTTCATATTTGGTTAGCTCTGGCTTTTGCCGGATCGCTTCCTTTAACTGTTGTATACCCCCAATAGTCTTTGTGAATCGTTTTGGATAGGCTGTATTAATCATAATCATGGCCACAGCGAATAAATCATAGGAAGAATCTGCTTTTCTAGAGCCTAGTCCCCAATAGCCTCGATCATAAAACTCCGTAAACTCCTTAATAGCCCTGCCTTTAATTGTAGTACCCCCTACATCAATACACCTTATTTTGGAAGGAGGTCCAGTAACAATTAAATTCTCTGGCTTTAAATCGCCGAATACCCATCCGTTCTCGTGAAGTGTTTCTAAATCCTTTAACAGTTGAATAAATAAAACCGTTGACCATGACTTTCCCTTCTCACGGATAAAGCTTAGGAGATCCGGGCCTTGAATATATTCCATTACATAAAAGGAAATTCGTGAACGAGGACTTTGCCAATCATCGACATCAAGTAAAGAAGGCCCGAGGGTTGAACCCTGGACCTTTGCAAAGGATTTCAAGACATTTACCTCTGAGGTAATCGACATGCCGTTATCACTCATTTTCAAAGCTACATGAGTGTTTTTGTGTTTCGCAAGGTAGACCACCCCGTTCGCCCCAAATCCTAGCTCTTTTATAATTGTATAGTTATTCGAATGCCATTTTCCTGAAATGATTGTCCCTGGACTCACCTTACATTGATTCTTCAAAGTATGATTCATCATCACGTGCAAGCAGGCTCCTTAACGATTGTTTTTGATTAAAGGCTGAAATAGCTGTTCGTAATGCCGGGCCGGTCGGAGTAATTCCTCCTGTCGAAAGCTGAGAGAAAACACTCGTCAAAGATTGCATCTTTGGTGTCCAATCTAGCAGTTTTTCGACATCATTCTTTTTCCCGGGAAATACGTAAACTGAAAACTGATTATCACCTGTACGAGCATTTAAGCTAAGAGAAAGGTCAAATAACGCCTCTTTCACCATCGGTAGCTTATGCTTCATACTTGCGCTTGTATCGACAAGAATCAACACATCTAATTCGACAGTTTCTCCTAATTCATCAACAACCTCCATGACTTCTCCTCTTTTTTCTGGAGGCAGGTCTTCCATCGTTTGTGAACCGCCTAAGATTTGCTTTAACTGACTGTTCACGACACCTTGTATCGTTTGATTCATCGCTTTACGTGTGACCATTTGTACCGTTTGAGAAAGAGCCTGAGCATAAACAATTTGGCTGACTCCTCCTCCTGAAAGGGCGATTCCTTCGATTTCGGTCATACCTTTTTCATCAATAATATCCTGTTCAACGACACCAATGACATTTACCGTTATTCCCTGTTCCTTGGCAAGGGCAGCCATAGCAATTGGATCTTCACCCTGATTAGAGCAACCATCTGTTATCAATAGGATCTGGCGTATTTTTCCTGTGTACATAACCTTCTCCCTCCATAAACGTATTGGTACCATTTTCGACGGGTTCATGGTGATTTATACATATTTTCCAATGGAGCGGGTAAAATAATCAGTTTATAGCATGCAGGCATGTACACAATTTTTTCCTGTTATACTACCATGTCCTGTTGATTTCCGCTCCAGGCACGAGCGGTTCGTGGGTGTTTCGGCGAGTTTCCTCGGCGCAAGCGCCTGCGGGGTCTCCCTGAACCATACTCCCACAGGAGTCTACGTGCCTTCCGCTCCAATCAACAGGGTGTCCAAAATCAACTATTACCTTTAAACACAGCATAATATTTCTTAAACATTACTACGCATTTTTTTTGTAGACTGGAATGGATGCCCACTTTGGTGTGTTATGTTTTATTTTTGCAACTGTGACTGTCATATCATCTTCTATCAATCCAGATCTTGATCGGATAACCTCCTCCATGATTAAGTCAGCCACCTCTTGTGGGTCATCAGTCTGTAGTTCTTGTACTTTTCTTTTCATCCATAAATCGTAATTTTCTACATGCTTTGGTCCTTCAAACACCCCATCACTCATCATAATTAGTAAATCTCCAGCCTTAAGCTGTTCGCTTACCACATCGACATCAAACTCTTGAATAATTCCCATCGGTAAGTTGCTTGCCTGAATCTTAATGACTTTATTTCCTCTCTTAATGAAGCTTGGTGTAGATCCAATCTTTAAAAACTTAGCCGATGCATTCTTCAGGTCAATCATCGCTAAATCCAATGTAGAAAAAATCTCATCCGTTGTTCGTAGCGAAAGGATCGAGTTAACAGATTTAATAGCCACCTTTTCTTCAATTCCTGATTGGAGGATTTTTTGTAGTAATTGCAACGTTTCTTTACTTTCATAGTGAGCTCTTTCCCCATTTCCCATTCCATCGCTAATAGCTATGGCATACTTGCCCAAACCAAGCTCAATGGTAGAATAGCTGTCTCCTGAAACCAAGCCGCCATCCTTAGCCGCATGAGCAACTCCAGTCTCTACTGTAAAAGCTTTATTGGAACGGAAGGTTACGTGACAGAAACCGGCTGGATAGGTGGCACATTCCTCCTTATTTACAATAATCGTTTCCCCAAGGATGTCTGATAGCATCGGTGCGATTAACTTCTCACACTCACCATGGCCATTACAAAACGGAACTGACATTTCAATATCCACATTACCCTGCTCCAAGCTATAGATTTCTACCTGTTCAATATGGATACCAAAGTCTTGAAGTGCATCCATAATCAGTTCTTCCTGTTTATGATGGTTTTCCCTTTCTCTTTGAATTTCCTTAGCGAAGTTCTCCATTACTTCAGACACACCTAACAATTGGTCGGCAACCAGCTTACGACTCTCCTGCACCTGTTTCTTCAATTTTTGATTAGCTTGAAAAAAAGTTAATTCCTGACCAATTGTTTCGAAAACTTTTTTCGAACGTGTGCAATGCTTGTCCCATTCCCTCGATAACCGTGGAGACACATTCCCATCGTTTTGATCCATTTCATGAATAATTTCTTCCATGTAAGCATAGGTTGTATTAAAGTTCTTCGCCCAGCACTGTTCCTTTTTAAAACAAGTTTGACAGGTTCGTTCTGTTACATTACTCATAAAGTAATCCATTTCCCGGTCATGTTCACTCTCTTCGGGTTGCACTTCCATTTGGGAAAAACTCTTTGATAAAGCAAGGAAGACACTCGAGAATTGGGATACCCGTTGTGCTGTTACATCGCGCATTTTCCTCATATATTTCTGCTGTTCAGCTGTATGTTCTGGTGTACCTGGAATATATTTGGCTAATCTCGAGGTTAAGACCTGTGGTGTCAGGAGGAATAAGAAAATAGCTGCCGTAGTTTCTAATACGGTTAACAGGATCGAGCCCCCGCCTTCGCCATACATGCCGATGAGAAGAGTGGCAATCATTAACCCTGCGGATACCCCTATTTTTTTCCCCTCTTTTAACAAGCCGCCTAAAACACCCGAAAATGCTAGCAAGCTCATATGATTGAAGCTAGATACACTTGCTAGACTAAAGATTAGGCCCGTTACTACACCAACTGTCGAACCAACTGTTGCCCCAGCAATAAAGGAGAACACTAATACTAGATATCTCGACATAATATGCTCAATCGACAAATCATAGACCTTCCAACCAATGGTGCCTGTCATAATCGAAGCAAGCATAATAATTAAGCAGACAATTTCTTCTGTTTTAAGTAATTGCCTGCGCTTATTCAAGGTTAGCAATGGGATGCTTTGTAAAAAGATGAGTGTCAAAATAAAGGCGAGACTGGCTTGTACCCCTACCATCATGAGATCATACAATGTTAATTGTTTAGTTAAGACGAATGCTTCTGCCAATTTTCCTATTCCTAGAATAATCCCTACAAAGAAAGGGATAGCCCTCATTTCGTTGGTCAGCCACTTTCTACTAATCCTGAAAATTGCTAAAAATAGAATCGTTATGATAAAGGTAGACGCCGCATTAGCTAACGAGATAGTGGCTGCTCCGACAGTCAGTCCGATTAGGGCAAGCGGTGCCCGATCCCTCTTGATTAAATATACAGAAGCAAAGAAGGGAAGACAGAATGGAGTCAACTTCGCCAATATTAAAGCTCGTCCCAGTAAGAAACCGACTAGGAGTAAGAGGAATCCCTTCTTAATAAAAAAGGATTCAAGCATGAACTGGACTTTTCTAAGCCCCCTCCCCACATCCCATTTTGATGAATGAAGGTTGACTTCTCTGATTGGTTCTATGAAACTAGCATTTGTCTTTTCCATAAATCACACTCCCTATTCTTTCATCGTACAGATAATTATAAAATTAATAGGGTTAGAAGTTTGTCAAAATAGTGGAAAAATTTAAATAATCGTTCGACGGTTTTCACTGTTTTTAATCAATAAATATTAACTAACTACTTTATTGTCGAAGCCTTTGCGCGATTAACATAAGGCTCTGTTAAATGTGCCTGTTGATTTCCGCTCCAGGCACGAGCGGTTCGTGGGTGTTTCGGCGAGCCTCCTCGGAGAAACGCGCCTGCGGGGTCTCCCCTGAACCATACTCCCACAGGAGTCTTCGTGCCTTCCGATCCAATATCAACAGGGTATAAAAATCAACACTGTTCTTTAACACAGCCTAAAATAAAAAAGACAAGTCCATTAGACCTGTCTTTGAATGATATAGTTATTATAAATAAGCAGCTAAGTTAGCCTCGTCTCGCTCCTCTTCCGCCACGCTTGGATTCTGTGTGACGTTTTAAGGAAGTTAAACGATCCTCACTCTCTTTTAAAAACTTCGCCATTTTTGTTTCGAAATTTTCAGGCTTCGCATTATTCCGATCATTTGCTCTACCCTGACGAGGACGTTGTGATTGGGATCTTTGTTGTGGTTCTGGTCTATCCTTTGCCTTTTTAATGGATAGGCCAATTTTCCCATCCTTCTCAACATTAATGACTTTTACCTCAATCAGGTCGCCTACTTTAAGATGTTCGTTAATATCTTTAACATAATTGTCTGCAACCTCACTGATGTGCACAAGTCCTGTTGAGCCTTCTGGCAGCTCCACAAACGCTCCGAACTTTGTAATCCCTGTTACCTTTCCTTGTAACTTGCTGCCTACTTCAATTGACATAAAAAGAATGTTCCTCCTTAAGAATATAAAAAATCAATCTTACCCTATATTATACAAAAAGGAAAAAATCAGTGTCAATAAGACGCAAATTTGCTTAATTTTCTTTTTTATCTTCAGGAATATTAAATATGATTTCATTTTTTTCAGAGAAAAAATATTCTTTTCTTGCGAGTTTGGCAATATAATCATCATCATTCAATTTGACGATATTCTCTTTCAGAATATCCTCCTGTTTTTTTAGTTCAGCCAGCTGATGATCAAGCTTTTTCTTTTGTGCAATTTTCGCTTCGAGCTTAGCGGTTTGGGAAATAGAACTGGAAATCATGGAATAGGAAAGTACACAAGCTAAAACAAAAAACAGCACGAGGCGTCTGATTAATAGTTTCCTTTTCCTTGCTGAGGCAATTTCCGCATATTCTTGTTGTTTTACATAGGTTGTCTGCATTTTCGATACATTGCGATTCGGCTCTGCTCCCATTTCCCTTTCCCTCCTTACTCTTTTCTTTTCTTCCATTTATGAATGAACTTAATTATATAATTCTTGATTTCCTTAAAATTTCCTGCCGTTTTATTATATAACTTCTCGACGGTTTTTTTAATACCTTTCGGCAAAAGTTTCCAAAAAATTAGTAGAATTTTTTGCAACGGAACGACAATCATTTTAAGAATAAATAATACAACTTTAAAAATAAATTTGACAAGGGTGTATATGCCCCTGCCAAATGCCACAATAATGACAATCACTACCTGGATAAGACCCACGATTGGTTTATAAATTAGAAGTCTAAAGGTCTTTTTCAGGAAGTTAATCGTCGCAATCACCGTATTGATGACCAGCTCCAGCAACCGTAAATAAATTCCTTTAAACAAGCTTTGATAGGCAGCAAATCCACATAAGAGAGCGATAAAGATGTAAAACCGTAGCTCTCCATCGTTAACTATAAATAATGTATAAAAAACAAGTAAAGCTTGGATGACCCAAAACAGTACATCATTGATAAAAACAATCCATTGCTTCCTTTTCGGCCGATTGAGGAACCTCTGATACGTATCAAACAGGGCGCCAAAAACTGACCCCATTCCGATCATGGAAAGCATGGTTAGAAATTGCGTAGAAAGTGTCATCGGAACAACTTGCTAAAGAAACCTTTAGCCTTCTCCCCATGCTGCTCATCTAAGTAAACTAAGTCAAAGATCTTTCCCTTAATTGAGACAATCCCTTTTTCGACATCGAGATTTTTCATTTGCAGGTTCTGTCCTTTAATTGCCAGAAAACCCATCACCGTTTCTAACAAAAATTCCTCATTATCGAAGCTTTCTACTTGTTTAACGCCCGTAATATCAAGGAGTTTTCTCCCTCTCATAATAACATCATGGTCAGGAACACTACTCTTTGATGGATTAGTTTCATAATATTGACTCATCATTCATCCCTCACAATCATTTGTACAACCCTTTGTACATTTGTATGTGATAAACGATGAGATTAGAACATAGAAAAGCGTAAGCGAACTGGTTAGCCCCGACAGGCAAATGTTCTTCGGCAAGAAAAGTCCGCCTTTTGACTTTTATTGCCGAAGGTTATTTGACCCGAGGGGCTGGGCGCTGAAGCTGGACATTTTAGAAGCTATCCGTAGGACCCAGTCTTTCTTCTTTAATGATTGTATACATCTCTGCAGCGTCCTCTTTCTTTGTTGTATCCTGAATCCGATCGATTCGGGCAGTTACTATCCGCTGTCCGAGACGGATGGTTAATTCGTCGCCAACTTTTACTGTCGTGCTCGCTTTTGCCTCTTTACCATTTACCTCAATTCTGCCTTGATCAGATACTTCCTTTGCTAATGTTCTTCTTTTAATTAGTCTCGATACCTTTAAAAACTTATCTAGACGCATATGCGATTCCTCCTCACTTATAATCCTTTTTCTTTAGCATCGTCCCAGTACTTGTCGAGCTGTTCTAGCGTGTGCTCTTCAAAGGTTCTCCCGCTTTGCTCCACCATTTTTTCTACATGCTGAAAACGGCGGATAAACTTTTCATTCGTCTCGAATAGCGCTTCTTCGGGATGTATTTTCAGGAAACGAGCGACGTTAACAAACGCAAACAATAAATCTCCAAATTCCTTTTTTGCCAAGTTTAATCCTTCATCTGTACCATTTAATTCATGGATGAATTCTTCTAGCTCTTCTTTCACTTTCTCCAAAGCGGGTGTAATTTCCTGCCAATCAAACCCAACCTTTGCCGCTTTCTTTTGCAGCTCGTATGCCCGCAATAAATTCGGCTGGGATTTTGAGATACCCTCTAATAAGGACGCGGGAACCTTGCCTTTTTCCTGTTCCTTAATTTGCTGCCAATTTTGGACGACTTCTTCAGCACTTTCCGCCTTTCCATTTCCGAAAACATGCGGATGACGGCGAATCATTTTTGCTGAAAGACCTTCAATCACATCATCTACAGTGAAATACCCTTCATCTTCACCAATTTGAGCATGAAGCATCACCTGTAACAGGACGTCGCCGAGCTCTTCGATTAAATGATCAATATCTCCACTATCAATGGCTTCAATGACTTCATAGCATTCTTCGATTAAATATTTTTTTAATGACTCATGTGTTTGTTTCTTATCCCATGGGCAACCATCTGGTCCTCTTAAGACCGCAATGATTTCCCTCAGCTTAGAAAAATTCTTGTAGAGAACCTCTTCTTGTACCACAGGTGGAACATAAACAGATGTCAAATTATTTATCGATACATTTCGATCTAGTTCATACAGTGGTACTTTTTCTATAATCTCCTGTGTACTACCTGCTGCAGTGACGATAAATACCTCGTAATCATCCGGTAGTTTTTCCATCAAAGTTAATTTGACATTAGAGGCGACGAACTGATCATACACCTGACTGATAATCATATGTTGCTCTAATTGCAGTTGACCTGTATGTAAATCGGTACCGTCAAGCAATTGAAATCCTTCAATTGGATCAATTTTTAAAGAGGCGAACAAGGCATCAATAAAACTTTGTCCGCCGCCAATGCTAATTTCCACGTTATTTTGAGGACCATAGTCTAACAGCAGCTGCACCGTCCGTTCCGCTACAAGCGGGTGCCCCGGGACAGCATAGACAATCGCTTCTTGTTCAGCCTTTTTCAATAAAGTCTGGACTATTTCTTCGTATACCTTTTCAAATTGGTCATGTTTTTCATAAACAGTATCAAAGGAAGAATAGGTCATCCCTTCCTTTTCTAAATCCTGGACAACTGGATGCTCCTTTGTCCTTAAAAATACATGCCCTGAACGTAATAACTTTTTATAAACTCCAACCGGCAGTTGCTCAAGGTCTCCTGCCCCTAATCCAAGAACTTCAATTTTTTTCGCCATAATTTATGTTCTGTCCTTTCGTGCTAAAAAATGGATCAATCTATTTCCCAGTGGAAATAATGCCAACTCCTCCTCGAGGAATACCCTGCCTCTTATGATGATTATCATGAAGAGGATGCCACCAAAACAGACAGCACTTAAAGCCTGTACGGCAGCTCCTATCCGTTCTATACCAAGTTGGCCTAACAAAGGATTTGTACCCAAAATGTACCCTTTTAAAAACACAACCATCACCACAGTTGCCAAGAGTACCGTTGTAAAAAAGCGGCCGGTTAAAAGTGAGGCAGCTAACATCTTCCTTAGCCTTACTAATAATAATAGCGTAACAAAAGCCAACGTAATAATGGTAGAAATAGCAGCACCCCTGGTTCCAACCCAGGGAACCAACAACATATTTAACCCATATTTGATAGGAAACGAGATGGTTACGGCTAAGGCAGGGAACAACAGCCTCCCTAGCCCCTGCATAATGGCGATGATCGTTAAAATAATCGATGTAAAAAGAATAACAAAGCCGAGTATTCCTAATTCTGTTGAACCAAGGTCATTTTCAAACAACATGATGTTCGTCGGCCTAATAATGGCCCAAAGACCTGCTGATGCACCGAGGCCAATAACGATACTTACCTTTAACGCCATTTGAATTTTTCCCGTTAGATTGTTTTGTTCTTCTGCTATTCTCTCACGGGTAATAAGTGGTACAAGGGTTAAAGACATTGAGGTCGCTGCAACCGTACCTAATTGAATGAGAGGCTGCCCCCGATCAAAAATTCCCTTCAGACTCTTGGCATATTCCTTATCGAATCCATTGTTTGTTAATAACGAGTACAGGTTCATAGAATCCGCTAATTGAATAAGGATTAGCAGCATCCCACTTAAACAAATCATCAATCCTTGAAGGGTCAGTGCCATTACGATTTCTTTTGCTTCTACAGTAAAGGTACGAAACATCCCTCGTGTGGGCGCAATCCCTTTCCATTCTTTACGAATCCATAAAAACATAAACAGAATAATACTAGAAACTATGGTTCCCGTAATAGAACCAAACATCGCCCCTCCGCCAACAAGGTAGAGCGAATATCCCTTCTGCATAAACAGGTAGGACAGAACAAGAATCGTCAACACCCGAATGGTTTGTTCCCCCACTTGCGACAGTGCAGTTGGAACCATATTCCCAATTCCCTGATAGTATCCTCTCAGCAGCGAGACAAAAGGAAAGGTTAGATATACAATAGAAACTACTCTTAATAAGATAGCTAAATGGGGATCGTTCATCCAAAGAGCAATCCGCTCCGCTCCTAAATATAAGACAAGGAAACAAATAAAACCGAATAGTTGTAAATAGATAAATGAGGTAAAAAGTAGAAGGCGGGACTTTTCCGCATTTCCTTTTTCTCTTTGCTCCGCATATAGTTTAGATATGACAACCGGAAAGCCTGTTGTAGATAAGACAATAGCCATCCCATAGATTGGATATACCTGTTGATATATGTAAAAACCAACGTCACCGACAATGTTTTGAAAAGGGATGCGGTAAAACGCACTTAGAATTTTCACCACAAGCGCCGCAATAGTTAAAATAAACGCCCCTCTAAACAAAGCCTTCGATTGATTGGCAGACTTCCCTGAATACATCGCTTCACCCACTAATAATAAACTCCAAAGTATTATAGCATATGAAGACATCATATTAGATGAAATATAAATGCCGTTATAGCAAAGATTGTTGTTATTCATACTTATGTTTTACGTTGATATTTACTTCTTTTGACTTAATACTATTAATTTCATCAGTACTATCCGAAGTTACCTTGTCTTCTGACAATGTTGCTGTTTTTCACTCCTACTCTGTCTGAAGTTGACCCGACTTCTGACAATGTTACTGGCCTTTCCTCCTACTCTGTCTGAAGTTACTCTGACTTCTGACAATGTTGCTGCTTTTCACTCCTACTCTGTCTGAAGTTGACCCGTCTTCTGACAATGTTACTGGCCTTTCCTCCTACTCTGTCTGAAGTTGCTCTGACTTCTGACAATGTTACTGCTTTTCACTCCTACTTTGTCCGAAGTTGCCCCGTCTTCTGACAATGTTGCTGGCCTTTCCTCCTACTCTGTCTGAAGTTGCTCTGACTTCTGACAATGTTGCAACTTTTTACTCCTGCTCTGTCTGAAGTTGCCCCGTCTTCTGACAATGTTGCTGCTTTTCACTCCTGCTCTGTCTGAAGTTGCTTTTGAATCTGGAACAAAGTTTAACAAAAGATTAAATAAAAAAGACAGCGAGCCCGCTGCCTTTTTTTGGAGAAAAATTTACGATTCCATTTGTCTAGCTAAAAACCCTGCAGCTGTTTCCACTGCCTTTTGTTCTACTTCACCAAGTGTTCCTTCTTTAGAGAAAATAATAACAGCTCCAATTGGATCCCCATTCGCAATGATTGGTCCAATGGTATAAGAAGATACGGTTTCATCATTTCCATCAGCCAGTGCAATTTCACCTTGCTGTGTATGTAGCACTGAATTCCGTTCTTCCATCGTTTTTTCAACTAAATCACTAATGTTCTTATTTAAATACTCTTTCTTAGACCCGCCAGCGACAGCAATATACGTATCTCTATCACAAATTAAAACGGGATTACCGAGGCTATCAAATAGGGCTTCTGCATATTCCTTGGCAAAATCGCTTAACTCGCTGATTGGTGAATATTTCTTTAAAATGACTTCCCCGTCTCGATCCACAAAAATCTCTAACGGGTCTCCTTCACGAATACGCAGCGTTCTACGTATTTCTTTAGGAATAACAACACGACCCAAATCATCGATTCGACGAACTATTCCAGTTGCTTTCATCCAATGTTGCCTCACTTTCATCTGATGATTATTCAACTTGGCAATGATAAGTTTCCTTTTATTGAAATCATCACCAACTTTGAACTTAGTATCTTTCATCTGGAAAGTTCTATACACATTAGACATATAATTTTCACATTTTCACATATACAGGAAATTAGTTCACAGGATTTTCATGGCCTCTCTTCGCCATGGAGATTCCTTTCACCATCTCCTCAACAATATTAAGCCACTGATGTGTTTGATATTCCTTTGTCTTAATCATGATTTTTAACCTTGGCCCCTCCATTCCAGGGGTCACATTTCTGCCAAACTGACTGCCAATCTGGAAGAGCCTGCTTCCGTCAATCGTTTGGGTCACCTGCTCACTTATTAAGATTGTTATCTCTTGTTTTGCTTGTTTTATTTGCTCTACACCATTTGCAAGGGCATGAACCTTTATTTCAGCAATTTGGAAAAGGAAGGCTACCTCTTCCGGGTATTCTCCAAAACGGTCGAGGATTTCCGCTTGCAGCTCTTCAATTTCTTCGAGAGAATCAGCACCTCTAAACCGTTTGTACATCTCAATCTTTTGATTTCCATCTTTAATATAAGAATCAGGAATATATGCATCAATTTCAAGGTCAATCTCCACAGATTTCTTTACTTCCGCTCCAAGATCTCCCTTACGCTCTTCTATCGCTTCTTTTAACATTTGCGAGTAAAGGTCAAATCCGACAGAGTCTATAAAGCCATGCTGCTGGGCGCCTAATAGGTTACCAGCTCCTCTAATTGATAAATCTCGCATCGCAATTTTAAAGCCTGAGCCTAATTCGGTAAATTCCTTTATGGCCTGCAGTCGTTTTTCAGCGACTTCTGTTAAAACCTTATCTTTTCGATAAGTAAAATAGGCATACGCAACACGATTGGATCTTCCCACACGACCTCGCAGCTGATAAAGCTGTGAAAGTCCCATCCGGTCAGCATCAAAAACAATTAATGTATTTACATTCGGAATATCTACTCCGGTTTCAATGATAGTCGTACTTACAAGCACGTCAAATTCACCCTCAAGGAAGCTAAGCATAACAGACTCCAGCTCATTCTCCGACATTTGTCCATGGGCATAGGTAACACGTGCATCAGGAACAAGCATCGAAATTTCCTCTGCTTTACGTTCAATATCTTCTACTCTGTTATACAGGAAGAATACTTGTCCGTCCCTTGCCAGTTCTCGTTCAATTGCCTCGCGGACCAGTGATCCATTGTATTCCATTACATAGGTTTGTACTGGGAAGCGGTTTTCTGGCGGTGTTTCAATAACAGACAAGTCACGGACGCCCAGCATTGACATATGAAGTGTTCTTGGGATTGGCGTGGCTGTTAAGGTTAATACATCAACATTGGTTTTTAACTTTTTAATCTTCTCTTTATGTGTGACTCCGAATCTTTGTTCTTCATCTATAATTAACAGCCCTAGATCACGATAAACAATATCCTTTGAAAGCAAACGATGGGTTCCAACCACAATGTCCACCGTACCGGCCTTTAAGCCTTTAATCGTTTCTGTTTGTTCCTTTCTTGAACGGAAGCGGCTTAGCAAGCCAATATTAATCGGATAGTCTTGGAATCTCTCGCGTAACGTTTCATGATGCTGCTGTGCCAAAATCGTTGTCGGTACTAAGAAAGCTACCTGTTTCCCATCAGCAATGGCTTTAAAGGCTGCACGAATCGCTACTTCTGTTTTTCCATAACCAACGTCACCACAAAGCAGACGGTCCATTGGACGGGCTCTTTCCATATCCTTTTTAATTTCATGGATGGATCGAAGCTGGTCTTCTGTTTCCTGATAGGCAAAGGAGGTTTCAAATTCCCGCTGCATATCTCCATCAGGGGAAAAGCCATACCCTACCGCTGCCTCGCGTTCTGCATACAGTTTAATTAGGTCATCCGCAATATCTTGAACGGAGGATTCAACCTTCTTCTTAACCTTCTTCCAATCGGTGCCGCCAAGCTTATAGACCTTAGGCTCCTTGCCTTCTGAGCCCACATACTTCTGAACAAGATCAATTTGTTCAACAGGTACATACAGTTTATCCGTTCCCTGGTAGCGAATGTGAAGATAATCTTTGTGAATCCCGTTAATGACAAGCGTCTCAATCCCCAAGTATTTCCCAATCCCGTGATTGACATGAACCACATAGTCTCCCACTTTAAGCTCCGAGTAGCTTTTGATTCGTTCGGCATTGGAGAGTTTTTGACGGCTGACAGACTTCTTCACCCGTTTATTAAACAGCTCTTCCTCTGTAATCACAGCAATCTTTTGAATGGATAGTTCGAACCCTGCATGCAGGTTTCCTTTCATGATGTGGACTTTACCAGGCATAAGCTGCTGATTATCCTTTACAATACTTCCTTCAATTTCATAGTCCTCTAGAACACGCTCTAATTTTTTTACCCGTTCCTCATCTGGACCTAGAAAGAGAATAGAATAATTGCCCTTCTTCCAGCGATCAACCTCAGCCTTTAATACATGCATTTGACCGTGGAAGTTTTGCATTTGCTTACAAGAAACATTAATGATATTTTGCGGACTTGTATTGGCCACATGCCGTAAGAATAAGGACATATAAACAATAGGAAATTCCTTTTTTTGCAGCATGACTTGCAGGTCATGCGAGATATGGAGATCATGGATAATTTGACCCTCAGCAAGTAGACCTGTATACCATTCAGCTTCTTCCTTGATTAATGACTCATTCATTTCTTGAACTCGGCTTATTTCATCAATAAACACGAGACCGTTAGCCGGAAGGTAGTCTAGTAAACTAGCAGGCCTCTCGTAGGCTAGCGATAAGTACTTATAAACTTGGTCTGGCTTTTGCCCATTTTTCAGCTGCTCTAATTCATAACTAATATTTTGAGAAAGCTGGATTTTGGCTTTTTCATCTTTCAGCTTTCGTAGACTTTGTGCTAATCCTGACTCTAATTTACTAATGATTCGGCTATAATCCTCATCTTCAAACAGGATTTCAGTAGCAGGACCAATCATCACTGTTTTTACTTTTTCTTTAGAACGCTGGTCTTCAAGAGAAAAATAGCGAATCGAATCAATTTCCGTATCAAATAATTCAATTCGAAGCGGGTTAGCTTCAGTTAGAGGATAAATATCGATGATTCCGCCTCTTACACTGAACTCCCCTGGCGTGTTAACCATTTCAGCACGGGTATAGCCCATTTTCACCAACGTATTCAACAGCTGATCGATGTTAATGTCTTCCCCAAGTTTTAACGACAGCTGATACTTTTTCCAATGCGACTTAGGAGGGACAATTTTTTTCAAACCGGCAATAGGGACAATTAAAATCCCTTTATTGCTTTTACTCCAATGGTTTAATGCCTCTATTCTTTGGGCCTTCAACTCTGGACTGGCAATACTGAGTTCGGCTGCAATTAATTCGTTGGCTGGAAAAAGAAATACTTCCTTGTCACTTAGTAGATTTACAATATCATCATAGAGTTTTTGTGCTTGTAATAGATTATGGGTTACAAGCATAATAGGCTTCTGCATTTGTTCGTAGATTGAAGCCGTTAATACTGTTCGTGAGGAACCTGATAAGCCTGCGACCAATTGTTCTCTTAAACCTTCCTCCACGCCAGCAATGACTGAGTGGACATCTTCCTGTTTAAGGAACAGTGACTTTAAACCATCCAAGGTTTCTCCTCCCTTCCTACAATATGTAAATGGCCAATGGCCCTTTATCATTTAAATTTAGAGCACTGTTAACTAGTCTATTGATTTCCGCTCCAGCACGAGCGGTTCGTGTGTGTTTCGGTGAGCCTCCTCGGAGAAACGCGCCTGCGGGGTTCTCACCTGAACGATACTCCCACAGGAGTCTACGTGCCTTCCGCTCCAATCAATAGGTGTGTTAAACTCAACATTAGGCTCTTTCATAGCTAGATTTAATATAAATAACATTTTAATAGTAAAAAATTAAAAATAGAAAAATGCTTTGGATTAAGCTCCAAAGCTGGTTAGTGAATAAGAAAATCATATTGGTGGTAATCTGGATTCCGTTCTAAAGCTTCCTGACAGTCTTCACAAATTGCTGTGATGTGAATCTCGCCAGATGAGTCATAAGCAACCATTTCCTGTCTTTCTTGCTCCGTTAATTTATGAAGACCCAGTGTTTCGCTATGAATCGATGCTTTTTCAATGGAACCAAGCTTTGTACCACAATGACGACAATGGTAATGAATGGCCACGCCTGTCCCTCCCCACTCTATGTTTCCTTATTAGTATGTACCTGTTGGGAGGAACTTATTCAACTAGATGAATGGCAATAGGTTTGAATCGATTTCTGTCTTTTTCAATCATATGAAGGTACAGCTTGTTACATGAGCAATTATTGATTATATTCATTCATTACTTGTAAAAATGGCTTTTCTAACCAGGATTCACAGGCAGCTGCACTCTTTTTTACTGCCTCCTGCATGAATGGAGTTTCCTCACTGCGAAAGCGGCCTAAAACATAATCCGGCACACTCATCCCTGGTGTAGGACGGTCAATTCCGATTCTAATACGATTAAATTGCTGTGTTCCAAGATGTGCCACCGTGGATTTAATTCCGTTATGGCCTCCAGGACTTCCTTTTTGACGCAGTCTAATTTTTCCGACTGGAAGGTCCAAATCATCATAAATCACCACTAAATCTTCCACATCTATTTGATAGTAATCCATGACTGCGCGAATGGATTCACCTGATAAGTTCATATATGTAAGTGGTTTTAATAATAATACCTTTTCCCCTTTATACATCCCCATTCCAAACAGTCCCTTAAATTTAGACTGGGTCAGAGGGATGGAGAATTGATGGGATAGTTCATCAATTACCTCAAAGCCAATATTGTGTCTTGTTTGATCGTATTGCTTTCCAGGGTTACCTAAACCAACGATACATTTCATATTTCCCACCTCTTCCGGTTCAGCCAACCTTTTAAATAGTTTTCGAAACATGGTTTTCTCCCATTGATTAATGCGGCAAAAGACGTAACCACAGATTGGTTACGTCTTTTGCTCTTAAATTGAAAGTTCTTTTATTCTGGTGTAGTTTCTCTTCCTTCTTCTTTGTCTGGGTGTCCTTCTTCTTGTTGTTCCCCAGAGTTAATTTCCTCTTCCTGTCTTGGAGGAAGGATGGAAGCAACTACTTCATCATCCTCATGGTTAATCGTAAATCCACCTGCAGAAGGAATGTCACCGACCAATACGGTTTCTCCTACTTGTAGGTTGGAAATATCCACTTCTATTTGTTGTGGAATGTTATCCGGGGTTGCAGTAATCGATAACTCGTGAACCGGCTGCTGCAGCACGCCACCATCTTTTACTCCTGGTGCATCGCCTACAAGAACCAGTCTCACATCGACGTTAATCTTAGAGGACTTATCTACAGCTAGGAAATCCACATGGATAATTTCCTTTTTGATAAAGTCGCTTTGAACATCGGTCAGAACCACATCTTGTTTACTTCCGTCCACATCGAGAGAAATAACACCATTTCTACCAACAGAGCGGATGGTTTTCGTTAAATCAGCAGAACTCACTACTACTGGTTTACTATCAACCTTTGACCCATAGATTACAGCTGGAATATCTCCATTTTCTCGGATTCGTTTTAATGCAGAGTGACGTAATTCCTTTCGTTCCTTCGCTTGTAATACAGTACTCATAAGTTTAGTCCCCTTCCTATTCATATCTGTCTATATAAAATTGCCCTAAAATCGGAAGGTCTAAACATTTTTTCTTAAAAGGAAGGAGCGGAGATTCATTAAATCAAGAGCAGGACCTGACCAATAAGCCAGGTCCTGTAAAAGGACTATTAATCAAACAACGTACTAACCGATTGCTCTTCGTGTACACGAATAATCGCTTCACCAATTAATGGAGCCACCGATAGGTTAATAATTTTGCTGCTCTTCTTTTCTTCTGGAAGAGCGATAGAGTTTGTTACGACTAATTCTTTAATTTTAGAGTTTTCAATTCTCTCAATTGCCGGGCCTGACAATACTGGATGTGTACAGCATGCATATACTTCTGCTGCCCCATTCTCAACTAACGCATTAGCCGCAAGTGTAATCGTACCTGCTGTATCGATAATATCATCAATTAAAATAGCTACTTTGCCTTCGATATTACCTACAATATTCATGACTTCAGCAACATTTGGTCTCGGACGGCGTTTGTCGATAATTGCAATTGGAGCCTTTAAACGTTCTGCCATCTTTCTTGCTCTTGTTACACCGCCATGGTCTGGAGAAACAATAACGATGTCGCCATTTAGATCTTTTGTTTTAAAGTATTCTGATAAAATAGGTACACCCATTAAGTGATCGATTGGAATATCAAAGAATCCTTGAATTTGCGGTGCATGTAAATCCAGACAGATCACACGAGTAGCACCAGCCGTCTCAAGTAAGTTTGCAAATAACTTCGCTGTGATTGGCTCACGTGCACGCGCCTTACGGTCTTGACGTGCATAACCATAGTACGGCATAACAATATTAATCGTTTTAGCAGATGCTCTTTTTAGTGCATCAATCATGATTAATAATTCCATGATATTTTCATTCACAGGTGAGCTAGTTGACTGGATGACATATACATCACAACCACGGATACTTTCTTCAATATTAATCTGAATTTCACCGTCACTAAATCTAGTTACAGAGCTCTTCCCTAGTTCAACTCCAATAACTTTAGCGATTTCTCTTGCTAGTGGGACATTTGAATTTAAACTAAATACCTTTAAGTTCGGATCTAAATATTGATTTGACATGATGGCCCTCCAATTATCATTGCTTATTTCTTGGCTTTGTTAAATTTTTTTGTTGATTTCCGCTCCAGGAGCGAGCGGTTCGTGGTTGTTTCGGCGAGCCTCCTCGGCGAAACGCGCCTGCGGGGTCTCCCCTGAACCATACTCCCACAGAAGTCTTCGCTCCTTCCGCTCCAATCAACAGGGTAAACAATCAGCAAATGTTCTTTAGCATAGCCTATTTCTTTATATTAAGCTTTTGAACATAATTTTCTTTATTCACTTGTTGTGCACGGGCGATAGATAAGGCTTCACCTGGTACATCCTTTGTGATTGTTGAACCAGCAGCCACATATGCGCCCTTTCCAATTGTGACAGGGGCAACAAGATTTGAATTACAGCCAATGAAAACTCCATCTTCAATTTTGGTTAAATATTTATTTTTTCCATCGTAATTCACAGTAATGGACCCACAACCAAGGTTCACATCGCTGCCAACCTCAGCATCACCAATATAGCTCAAGTGAGAGGCTTTGCTTCCTTTTCCGAAAACAGCCTTCTTAATTTCGACAAAGTTACCGATTTTCACTTCATCTTCAATATTGGACTCCGGTCTAATATGTGCAAACGGCCCAATATTCACTTGAGAACCAATCGCGCTTTTATGGGCAACTGACTGGCGAATTACAGTCTCATTTCCAATTTCACAAGAATCAATTTCTGAATTTGGACCAATATGACATTCAGAACCAATGAGTGTATTTCCTTTAATGATGCTTCCTGGATAGATAACGGTGTCTTGTCCGATTTCCACATCTGTCTCAATATAGGTGTTAGCTGGGTCAATGATGGTCACCCCGTTACGCATATGGGCAATATTCGTACGGGTTCTCATAATTCGCTCTGCTTCTGCTAGAGCTACACGGTCATTTACACCTAATGTTTCTTCAAATTCATTCGTTTGGAAGGCAGTCACTACCTCCCCTTGATTTTTCAAAATTTCAATGACATCAGGTAAATAATATTCCCCTTGAACATTGTCATTAGATACATTTTTTAATGCTTCAAATAATGCTTTATTGTCAAAACAATACGTACCTGTATTGATTTCGTTGATTTTTCGTTCTGTATCGGTAGCATCTTTATGCTCCACTATTTTTTCAACGAGACCTTCTTCATTGCGAATGATTCGGCCATATCCCGTAGGATTGTCTATTTTTGCTGTGAGGATTGTAGCTTTTGCAGATAGTTCTTCATGGTGTTTAAACAATGACTCCATTGTTTCAGCTGTTATTAAAGGTGTATCACCACACACAACGATCGTAACACCCTCTTTGTCCTCAAGCATACTGCTAGCCTGCATGACTGCATGTGCCGTACCAAGCTGTTCTTCCTGCAAGGCGTAAAGACTGGTCTCACCTAGCTGTGATTGTACCATTTCTGCTCCATGACCAGTAATGGTGACCATTTCGCGAATATTCAACTTTTTTATTTGATCAACTACGTGTTGTACCATTGGTTTACCGCAAACTGGGTGTAAAACTTTATAAAGCTTTGATTTCATCCGCGTTCCTTGCCCTGCGGCCAAAATCACAGCATAACGATTAGACATGGACAGTCCTCCAATTTACCTTTTTATCCATTAAAAATATTAACGTAAATGGACGCCATTTTCAAGGAATGAACAGGATGTGTCTAATTTCACAATTTTAAGTTTTTTTATGAAGAGGAGGGAGGTATGTAGGGAGATACAGTATGTTAAGTTTTGAGCAAAGAAAATCCACAATAAAAAAGAGCCTTACTTGTGAAGTAGGCCCTAGTTGTTAAAATCCTTAGGAAGCACCGGCTTCTTCAAATTCTACTTCCAATTCACCTAGGCGATGGTACTCAGCCAAAACTGCTTCTTGGATTTTACCGCGTGTTCCTGAATTAATTGGATGCGCAATGTCACGAAATTCTCCATCTGGAGTACGTTTACTTGGCATAGCTACAAATAAACCGTTGTTTCCGTCGATAACGCGAATGTCATGAACAACAAATTCATTGTCTAATGTGATTGATGCAATCGCTCTCATTCTTCCATCCGTGTTAACCCGGCGTAATCTTACGTCAGTTACTTCCATGTGCTCACACCCTTTTCTTTTGTATAAAAAGCTAGTGTTATAAATTCAACAATTATTTGTATATTCCTTCTTTATATTAAAAAATTTTTTGAAAATTTAGGTCAAAATAGTGAACATTTGTAAAAAATGGTTGTTTTCCTCCTCTTTTTGACCTATGCCTGTTGATTTCCGCTCCAGGCGCATAAAAAAAGCGCTCGTTTATTTTACGAGCGCAATTACTTCGATTTCTACTAGGACATCTTTAGGAAGACGTGCCACTTCTACACATGACCGTGCTGGTTTATGTGTGCTGAAGTATTCTCCGTATACCTCGTTAATCGCAGCAAAATCATCCATATTTTTAATAAATACAGTAGCCTTCACCACAGTTTCGAAAGAAGCACCGGCTTCTGTTAAAACTGCCTGTAAATTTTTAAAAACCTGATGTGTTTGTTCCTTCACATCACCTGTTACCAAGTTCCCTTCAGCCGTTAATGGAATTTGGCCTGAGCTATAAAACAGATTATTTACGATAATTCCTTGCGAATACGGACCGATTGCAGCTGGTGCTTGATTAGTTTGAACTGTTCTCATTTTTAATTCCTCCAGATAGAAAAATAATTTCCTGCTTCTACTTTAATTTTCTTATCTTTTACATCCACATCGGATAGCTGTACCAGCGAGATATACTCATCTACTAAACGCTCTTGAATCTTTTCAGCCTCTACCAACACCGCAATGCCAGCTAATTGAGAATTAAATTCCTCCAGCATGCTGATCATTCCATTGACAGTGCCGCCAGCCTTCATAAAGTCATCCACAATAAGGACCCGCGAATTTTGCTTCATGCTTCGCTTGGATAGAACCATGGTTTGAATTCTTTTTGCTGATCCCGAAACATAATTAATACTCACTGTAGGCCCTTCTGTTACTTTACTATCTCTTCTTACGATGACTACTGGGACGTTTAATTGACTAGCAACCGCATAAGCAAGGGGAATTCCCTTGGTTGCTACGGTCATAACTACATCAATTTTTGCATTTGCATAAGCTGAGGCGATGATCCGACCAGCCTTTTGCACTACCTGAGGGTCGCCCAAAATATCGGTTAAGTATAAATACCCACCAGGCAGCAGTCTTTCTGGTTTGGCAATTAAGTCACATAATTCATTGACAAAAGGCTCCGCTTCTTCCCTGCTGACTTTCACAAAGAATTTTACCCCGCCTGCCGCACCAGGTACAGTTTGCAATGTTCCTATTCCTCTTTGTTCAAACGTTTCCTTCACAATTGCAAGGTCTTCACTGATAGAAGACTTGGCTGACGCATATCGTTCAGCAAAAAAGGTGAGCGGAACAAGCTGACGAGGATGGTCGAGTAAGTAATTTGTCATATCTATCAAACGTTCACTGCGACGAAATTTCATAAAGAACCCCCAAAACCCGTATATTCTACTTCAAGAATATATTATTGTACGCCTCTAATCAAGCGTGTGCCGTTCACCTAACATTCGGACGGCAAAAACCTGATCGCAGAATCCTCTTAGCCCATTATAGATTCGGTGCATCCGGGAATCATGCTGCACAATCCCAAAAACAGTTGGACCACTTCCGCTCATTAAAACAGCATCAGCTCCAAATCGCTTCATTTGATCCTTTATTTGGGCTACTTCAGGATGAAGGTTTAACGTCACTTCTTCAAGGACGTTTCCAACATTACTGCATACCTTTTGGTAATCGTTCTGATTAATGGCTTGAATCATTCCTTGAATATCTGGATGCTTCACTCCGTTAACATCCAGTCTTCGGTATACTTCAGCGGTAGAGACACCTATAAACGGCTTCGCCAGAATCACCCAGCATGTTGGGGGTGCAGGGAGTTCCGTAATGATCTCTCCTCTTCCCTTTGCTAAAGCTGTGCCACCGTACACGCAAAAGGATACATCCGAACCAATTTCGGAACCAAGTTCCGCTAATTCATCTAATGTCAGCCCAAGATCCCAAAGCTTATTTAATCCTCTCAATGTGGCAGCTGCATCACTGCTTCCCCCAGCAAGTCCTGCAGCAACTGGAATCGTTTTTTCAATGGTAATCACTACACCCTTCTTTACTTGAAAACGATCCTTTAACAGCTGTGCCGCCTGATAAGCTAAATTTCTCTGATCATCCGGAACATACCGGTTATGTGAAAGAATATGTATTTTATCTTGATTTAATAGGGTTAATTCCACCCGATCAGCCAAATCGATGGTTGTCATAATCATTTCCACTTCATGATATCCATCCGGACGTTTATGTAAAACATCTAATGATAAATTGATTTTGGCCGGTGCTTTAACTAAAAGCTTCACTACGTCCACCTACTTCTATATGATCCACCCTCAAGCGAGCCAATCGCACGGGCGCTTTCCGAAAAATCCACATTTTGTCCTATTTTACCACAAAATGATAAATGTAAGACGTCAGTTCTCATATATCTTAATAAATTTAATTATTTTATCACAAACTTAGCAAAAATATGAATCAAAAGATAGATAAATACCAGAGGGCATGGCCCCCTGGCAGCTGTGGGACAGATTTGTTTAAACGAAATGCTCGAACCATTTTAAGAATTGGCTTTGTTAAACTTGCCTATTGATTTCCGCTCCAGGCACTTCGCTTTCCGTGGGTGTTTCGGCGAGCCTCCTCGGCGCTTGCGCCTGCGGGGTCTCCCCTGAACCATACTCCCACAGGAGTCTTCGTGCCTTCCGCTCCAATCAATAGGGTGTAAAAATCAACACTGCTCTTTAACATAGCCTAAGGATTAAAAATGTGAACGTCGATTGATCATTTGCTGTTGGGCAAGTTCTACGGCCCGCTTTACCATATTTCCTGCGTCCTTAGACTTGATACCGCCCCAACCTTCTTTTTGAACCACATCATAAAAACCAAGTTCTTTTGCAAGCTCTTCTTTTAACCGATCCGACATAATCCCTCTTCTTCTAGCCATTCAAACAGCCCCTTTCAATCCACAGCATTATTAGTATGGATTAAAAGCACGTTTTGATAACTTGAGTAACAATCGGCCACTTAAAGACAGCAAAAAGCAGTAAACTTTAAGTTTACTGCCACTCATTGCTTATATACTAACTTAAAGCTACATGTCCTGTTGTTTCATCGTAGAATGTAATTTGAACTGTCTCTGTTAACACATCCGCATAGCTGTATGAAACACGCTCGAATGAGTTTTCATCTTGGTCTAGTTCAATAACAAAAACTGATGGGTAAGTTTCAGCTAAAACACCGGAACGTTCAATCGTCTTCCTACGTCCTCCATTTGCCTTTAGCAGTAACCTTTTCCCTAAATTTGTGTCGAGAGCCTTTTTAATATCGGCTAAGGTTTTTGGCATTCGGTCCACCTCACTGTGTAAAGTATAACACACTGACATAGTTCTGTCAAACAAAAACATAAATTATATCAGTCCAACAAAAAGATTGTCAATAATTTTTCTTCTACTTTTTCTCTTAAAATTCAACATTTCTATCGTTACCTGATTGTATAAGGATTATGTATCCAAAAAAAAATAAGCCCATTAGAATAATGGGGTCGTACGAATTGTTGCGTACTTCCTCTTCTCTAAAGGCTTATTCCTCTTCTTCTTGGTGGGGCCGGTAGGGCATTCCTGTTCGTAAGACCCCTTTTGTTTCAATTCCTCCAAGCCCCTTTTCTCCAGTCAATGTGTTTCTAAGAACATCCCAAACATTTATTCTCTCCATAAAAGGGGTAAAACTTATTTTTGCAACAATATAGACAGGATCTAAAGCATGGATATTAATTCTAGATGGGGAACTGGCAAAGTTGGCTCCTGCATGGATGAGAGATTCAAAATGTGACTGACAGGCGCCTGCAAAGATGACAAGTTGGTCTAAGTGAGGGATTTTTCGCCTCGCCTCTCTGACTGTTTGGACAAAATGCTTAGAATGGCGGTAGGCATTAATATCGGTTATCTTTCCCTTTGCTTTCGAATAGGCGTCGTGGCCGGTGATTACAAGAATATCGGGCCGGTAGTAATCAATGAGTTCCCCAATTTTTTCTGGCATTTCCTTCTCGTTGCAATGTATCCCGAGAACAGGTATCCCTATTTTTTCGTATAACAGCATACATTTTTTTAAATAAGCGGGATCTCCATCTAAATGAAGGACCTTCCCTGGGATTTGAAAGTAATTACTAGGCTTCACATATCCCCCTGTGGCCTCATATTCCTGTCTCTGCCTTATTAGATCCACATCTTGTTCAAACAACTTTAATGATTGCTCCTCCAGCACCCTATATTCCTGTTCCAGCTTCACTCGTTCATTTAGATCGATGACGACTAGATCATTGAAAGGTGAATCCGCAACAAGGCGAAAGTCCTCTCCATAAAGGATGGCAAGTCTTTGGCCATTCATATGTTGAATATCAATAACGCGAAATAGAATATCACAGTTATATGATTTTCTACCTACCACATCGTTTATTTTTATATTCACTGCTGTCACTCCAATAAGACCAGCAAAAAGGCCTTTTCTATATAATTTCCTCTTTCTTAGGCTATGCAAAGCCTGTTGTCCTTGTGAATAGAAAAGCGCAAGCACCTTGGTCAGCCCCGACAGGCAAATGTTCTTCGGCAAGAAAAGTCGCTCTTTGACTTTACTTGCCGAAGGTTATTTGACCCGAGCTGTAACAATCATCGCTTTATCAAGCCATGATTGTTACAAGATACTCAAGGTAGACTATTCAGGATGAAAACTGGCTAGGCGCTGGAGCTGGACAATTCTTGAAGTTGAATTTTATACTTTCTTATCATTAAAAAAGACCCTTTATCAAGGGTCTAATGGAAGTATGGGTATAGTTCATCGCTTAATAGGCCAAATTCCTCTAATGAGAGGGTCTCTCCCCTGCGCGTTGGCTCAATTCCACTTGCTGATAGCGCGGAAAGGATTTCTTCCTTCTTCTGCTTTCCATCCGGGAGCTGACTCGTTAAGTTATTCAAGATCGTCTTTCTCCTCTGTGCAAAGCTTGCTTTCGTCACTTGGAAAAAGAAGTTCTCATCCTTCACAGAAACCGCCGGCTGGCTGCGTCTGGTTAAGCGAATGACAGCAGAATCTACATTGGGCTGTGGAACAAACACCGTTTTAGGGACAATCATAACGGTCTCAGCTTCTGTATAATACTGTACGGCAATAGAAAGTGAACCATAATCCTTAGTGCCTGGCTTAGCCGAAATACGGTCTGCCACCTCTTTTTGAAGCATACAAACAATTCCACGAATAGGCAGATGCTCCTCCAGAAGCTTCATAATAATCGGCGTGGTGACATAGTAAGGCAAATTCGCCACGACCATAATATCTTCCATGTCCTGAAATTCTTCAGTCATTACACTTTGTACATCTGCTTCAAGAACATCTTTATGAATCACTTTGACATGTGGATAGGGTGATAATGTATCCTTCAGAATAGGTAAAAGTCGTTGATCAATTTCAAAGGCCACGACCTTTTTACTCGAACGAGCTAATTGTTCCGTAAGTGCTCCAATTCCTGGGCCAATTTCAATAGCACCTGAATTCTCAGTTAAATCCGCAAAACTAACAATCTTTTTTAAAATGTTTGTGTCGATTAAGAAGTTTTGACCTAAGCTTTTCTTAAATGAAAAACCATATTTCTCTAAAATCGCCCTTGTTCTCACAGGGGTTGCAATATCTTTATTCATTTTCTTCCTCCCGATGTAAGACAACGCTTAATGCTTCTGCAAATTCCTGTTTGCTTATTTGAAACATCATTAAGCGTTTATGCAATTGTTTCCCATTGGTATAGCCAATTTTTAAAATCTCTCCCAGCAAGATTCTGCGCTCTTTAGCGCCATCACCGCCAATGAGGCCAGCTGTTATCAAATCTTCCTGAGTGATGACCTCTGAAGGTATATCTTTTAGAATCTGAGCATCCTTTAGTGCTTCCCTTATCGCTTCAGGACTGGCATGCTCCACCCCTAGTCCCCTTCCACCCTTCGCAATTGCTTCTGCTTTGGTCAGGAAGGCATGTTTACAGCCGGGTACACTCTCTGCAATGGTCTTTCTAATCTTTTCGCCTGGAAAGTCAGGGTCAGTAAAAATAATTACTCCCCTTGTCTCCTGGGCTCTTCTGACCTTTTCAATGGTTGCTTGATTAACTGCTGAACCATTCGTTTCGATTGTATCTGCATCAACGGCTCGTTTAATTGCCGTTGTATCATCTTTTCCTTCAACAACAATGATTTCTTTAATCTTCATAATACAAGCCAATTCCTTCGTAATAAAATAAGAAAAATTGAAAAAAATTTGAAACAATTTTGTAATGTCCATCGTCTATATTATTGAACAGATTCATACACTAGAGTAAGAAAAAAGAAAAGTATGTATCGATGTAAGTATAAAGAAAATCTCAGAAAAAGCAAAATGCAGAGGAAGGACCCTCTGCATAGAAAAACTACTGTAAAATTCTAATTTTTACCTTCTTTCGGCCCCATCGATAGCAATCCTGGTTAGACGGCATGAAAACATCAATTTTATAACCCTTTATCGCTCCGCCTGTATCTGCAGCTACCGCATATCCATAGCCTTCCACATACACCTTCGTACCCAGCGGAATAATTCTAGGATCAACAGCGATGATTTTCATATTCGGATTAGCACGTAAGTTTAGACCCGTTGCCGTACGACCGGAACAGCCATTACAATTTGCAGTATAGGCTGTTGACGATACATAAAACTCTTTGCCTGTTTCTACAGCACCACGAGATACTTGTAAAGCCAGGTCCTTCGTTCCGACAGCCACAATTTTATCCTTTTTTTCTTTGAGATTTTGCTCACTTATTAGTTTCCTAGATACCTCTTTTCCATTTTCCAGCACGACTTCGTACTGCCTGGAAACAAGGCCATGCATACCCGCACTTATAACTCTTTCTTTTCCTTTTTCTAGACTTTCATCCTTTTTCGTAACCACGGCAAACTGAACTGGTTCTTCCACTACATCGGTGACTTTTTCTACTCGAATGACGTTAACTACACCATTCTTTTTGATGGTTGCTGTTAATGACGGTTCAACTCGGTCTAGTTTATCTAGTATGATTCCCTGTTGTGTTAAAAAGTCAGCGACCGTAGCCGAAGTGGTCCAAACTTGTTGTTCTTTACCGCCGTCCACATATGTAAGATGAAAAGCGAACTTTATTTTTATATTCATCTTATCTTTTATTGCCGCTTGTGGTTTCGGTGAAATTTGATCATGCTCATTTAATGCAATTTTCTGCTCTTTTAAGAGCCCAGCCACCGTTTTGGCTGTTGTCCAGATCGTTTTCTTCTCGTTGTCTTTGACAATGTGAACCTTGTTTGCTTGTTTCCAAACAACCTTAAGGTGGTCCTTCACCTTTGTATTAGCGTTTGGATACAAGTAGTCTTGTGAGCGAAGTGAGACATCCATTTCATCAAATAACTCTTTGATCGTATCTGCATGTGTTTTCACGACCATCTCTTTGCCATTCAGTGTCATTGCGACTGTCTTCTTCGATCCTTCATAAACAAGAATCCCAAAAGTAGTTAGCAAAACTACTAGACTAGCAAAAATGATGACCCATGACCTTCCACTCAAAGACTTGGGAAACAGGTTTTTCATGTTTTGGAATACGATGAAAAACGCCTCCTTTTCTTGGAGAGATTATAGAGAACCTATTGTGTCGGCTGTCAATCCCTGCATCACCTGTGAAGGTATTTCTAATTATGCACAAAACTGGAAAATTTGCAAAGAAAAACTTATCGACACGGTTATCCTATGTTGAAAAGGAGACATGTAGAACTTTTTGTTATCAGAAAAAATTAAGACAGGCTTCCCGCAGCTTCGACAAATTCCCCTATCATTTTATGGCGAATACTTTTTTAGCATTTCGTGTCGTTGCCTCTGCCACTTCTTCTAATGTCAAGCCCTTTATTTCGGCAATTTCTTCAGCTACCAACCTAACATAACCCGGTTCATTTCGTTTTCCGCGATATGGGTGTGGAGCTAAATAAGGGCAGTCTGTTTCTATGAGCAATTGATCTAAAGGAATTTCTGCTGCTACTTCCTTCGGTTTTTTGGCATTTTTAAAGGTCACAGGCCCCCCGAGAGAAATGTAAAAGTTCATTTTTACACACTCTTTCGCCACTTCTGGGCTGCCGCTAAAGCAATGCATGATTCCCCCTACTTCTTCAGCCTCTTCTTCCTTTAATATCTCTACGATATCTGCTGTCGCTTCCCGGTTGTGGATCACGATTGGCAGTTTTACTTTTTTAGCCAATCTGATTTGTTTACGAAATACCTCTTTCTGAATTTCTTTCGGAGACTTATCCCAATGGTAATCTAACCCCATCTCACCGATGGCTACAACCTTGGGATGGGATGCTAACTCCTCAATCCATTCTAAATCCTCTTCTGTCATATCGATTGCATCCACTGGGTGCCAGCCAACACAGGCATATAAAAAGTCATATTGTTCTACTAATTCCATTGCTCTTGTAATCGTTAGCCGGTCAAATCCGACAACCACCATATTAGTGACTCCTGCTTCCTGCGCCCTTGCGATAACTTCCTCTAGGTCCTCATCATATTGATCTGCATTTAAATGTACATGTGTGTCAAATAACATAACTTTTCTCCTTTTTTCAGCAATACACTTTATTTTTTTCTAAAAAGACAAAATTTAGCGAATAATGTTTCACGTGAAACAACGAAAAGCAAAAGCGCCATAATTGGCGCTTTTTTTTTACATTATTTTACCTTCGAACCATTCGGTAACGTCTGGTCAACAGTTGCTAAGGAAAGCTGGCCATCTTTTGACCCCGCTAAAATCATTCCTTGTGACAATTCACCGCGAAGTTTAACAGGCTTTAAATTTGTTATACAAATCACTTTGCGTCCGACTAACTCTTCCGGCTTATAGTATTGGGCAATACCTGAAACCACTTGTCGCTTTTCGTAACCCAAATCAAGTTGCAGCTTCAAAAGCTTGTCTGCCTTCTTCACTGGCTCTGCTTCAACGACTTCAGCTACACGCAAATCAATTTTCATAAAATCATCGATTGAGATTTCCTCGATTGGTTCAGGTTTATCTTCTTTCTGCTCCTCTTTCTTTTCTTCTGCTGCAGGAGAAGAACCTTGCATTTTAGTTTTAATAAAATCTACTTCTTCCGCAATTTCAAGTCTTGGGAATAACGGAGCATCCTTTTCTACTTTCGTTCCACTTGGGATTACGCCAAAGCTTTCAAGACTTTCCCATGTTTTTAGACCTTCATCTTGAATTCCCAGTTGTTTAAAGATTCCATCAGGAGTACGTGTTAAAAATGGCTGTAAAAGAATCGCCATTCTGCGTAATGACTCGGCTAAATGAACCATTACACTTGCAAGCTCACCTTTTTTCTCTTCATCCTTAGCTAAAGTCCACGGCTGTGTTTCATCAATATACTTATTGGTTCTGCTGACTAACTGCCAAATGGATGTTAACGCAACAGAGAACTCCATTTTTTCCATCGCTTCTTCATATTTTTGAATAGTTTCACGGTTCATTTGCAGTAATGACTCATCAAACTCACTGATTGATCCAGTATAATCAGGAATCACACCATTAAAGTACTTCTCAATCATCGCAACCGTTCTGTTTAATAGATTTCCTAAGTCATTGGCTAAGTCAAAGTTGATTCTTTCGACAAATCCTTCTGGAGTGAATACACCATCTGCACCGAACGGTACTTCTCTTAATAAGTAGTAGCGAAGGGCATCTAAACCGTAACGGTCGATTAATGTCACAGGGTCTACCACATTCCCTTTTGACTTAGACATTTTGCCATCTTTCATTAATAACCATCCATGGGCAAAAACCTTCTTTGGCAGCGGCAGATCCAGTGCCATTAACATGATTGGCCAATAAATAGTATGGAAGCGTACAATTTCTTTACCAACAAGATGAACATCTGCCGGCCAGTAATTTAAATATTTAGAGTCATTTTCCGTTCCATATCCAAGCGCAGTAATATAATTGGATAGAGCATCAATCCAAACATAAATGACATGCTTAGGATCGCCAGGAACTTTTATTCCCCAATCAAAGGTGGTTCTTGATACAGCTAAATCCTCTAAACCAGGTTTAATGAAGTTATTAATCATTTCATTTTTACGAGATTCAGGTTGGATAAACTCCGGATTTTCCTCATAATAGGCTAATAGGCGGTCAGCATACTTGCTCATTCTAAAGAAGTAAGATTCTTCTTTAACAAGCTCTACTGGTCGTCCGCAATCAGGACAATTCCCATCTACTAACTGGCGGTCTGTGAAAAATGATTCACATGGAGTACAATACCAGCCTTCGTATTGGTCAAGGTAAATATCCCCCTGCTCTAAAAGTCTGGCAAAGATCTTTGAAACTACTTGTTTATGTCTTTCTTCTGTTGTACGAATAAAATCGTCATAGGAGATATCAAGCTTTTTCCAAAGCTCCTTAATTCCATCTACAATTCCGTCCACATACTGTTGTGGTGTAATATTTGCTTCTTCCGCTTTACGCTGAATTTTCTGTCCATGCTCATCCGTTCCCGTTAAGTACATTACGTCATATCCGCGCATCCGCTTATAACGTGCCATTGCATCACCTGCAACAGTCGTATAGGCATGTCCTATATGTAAATTCCCACTTGGATAGTAAATAGGCGTGGTAAGGTAAAACGTTTTTAATTTTTCCTCCATTATATTTCCTCCTCATCAGAAAAACATAGCTCTAAGTATCGACAATTACTAGGCTAAAAAACCTAAATCTCATCTACTCATTATTGCCTTTTTTTCCCGCTTCTATCATCAAAATATACCGAAAAATAAACTTTTGTGCAAGAAGACGCTTTTTCAAAGACTTTTTTAAAAATCTCCTTTTCACCCCCATAAAATGGGGAACGTCCTCGAAGAATATATTGGATTAAGTCTGTTATTGTAGAAATTTGTCGAATGTTGTATGATTCATTTAAATAAACATTTGAAAATCCAATAATATTAAAAATCTATGACAATTGCATGAATTTTTAGTAAAACCTTGTTAAATCAACGTTTCTTAACTTGGAAAATTTTTTCTATTGTTTTTAAAATAAAATAATTGACGAATATGGGAAGTACTGGTATTATAAATCTGTAAGAATTTTGTCGAATAATGACGAATAAAAATAGATAAAATATCGTACTATTGAGAGGAGATCACTTTAAATGAAATCTACAGGTATTGTTCGTAAAGTTGATGAATTAGGTCGTGTAGTTATTCCGATTGAATTAAGACGTACTCTTGGAATCGCTGAAAAAGACGCTCTAGAAATCTATGTGGATGACGAGCGCATTATCTTAAAGAAATACAAGCCAAACATGACTTGTCAGGTAACTGGCGAAGTTTCTGATGATAACTTAGCTCTTGCAGGTGGAAAGTTAATCTTAAGCCGTGAAGGTGCAGAGCAATTATTAGCAGAAATTAAAAATAACTTTGAATTAGCAAAATAAAACTCCAGGCACGTTAAGTGCCGGAGTTTTTTTTATTCGATATGATAAGCTTGATACACTTCTCTTTTGTTCAGTCCACGGTCTTTAGCGGTTTGCTTAATAGCATCTTTTGAAGAAACATTTTCGACTGACATGTAGTGATTTACATGCTCTTCTATAGATAAGTCTTCCCACCAGCTAGTCCCCTCTTCTACCTCTTCATTTGTGCCTTCAACAATGATACAAAACTCTCCACGAATCTCATCATTATGTGCCCACTCGATGACTTCTTCAAGTGTTCCTCTGATAAACTCTTCATACTTCTTTGTTAACTCGCGACAAATAGCAATATTTCTATTTCCCAAAACTTCAAGCATAACGGCTAGTGTCTCTTTCAACCTATGGGGAGATTCATAAAATATTAGGGTGGCCTTTTGCCATTTTAAAACTTCTAATTCAGTCCGTTTATCTTTTTTACTTCGATGTAAAAACCCATAAAAATAAAAAGGCTGACAGGCTATTCCTGAAGCAATCAAGGAGGTTATTGCTGCATTTGCTCCTGGCAGCGGTACAACCGTCACTTGCTCGCTGACTGCAGCTGCTACTAATTCATATCCAGGGTCTGATATGGCAGGCATACCTGCGTCGCTGACAAGTGCAATCTTTAAACCTTGCTGCACCTTTTGAATTAATTTTTCGCCGCTCGTTTCCTTGTTATGCTCGTGATAACTCACTATAGGGGTATCAATTTCAAAATAGTTACATAGTTTTTTTGTATTTCTAGTATCTTCTGCAGCAATCAAGTCCGCTTCCTTTAAAATCCTAATAGCTCGAAAGCTCATATCCTCTAAGTTACCAATCGGAGTGGGAACAAGATAAAGAATTCCCTTATTATCTTCATTCTCAAAGCTTTTCTGCTGCCACATGTTCATCACCCGTTTCACGTATTAAAAACTCGACTTTTTTCTTTCGAGGTAAACTTTTGAAATGATGCTCTGCCCTTAGTGCATCCCCTTTATTATCATAACCTTTGTAGTAGGTCAGCTTTACCGGGCCTCGTCCCCTCGTATATTTGGCACCCTTGCCTTCATTATGCTGCATCACTCGGCGTTCAAGGTTCGTGGTATATCCGCCATAAAAACTGCCATCCTTACATGTTAACACATAAAAATAATGGTTGTTATTCTCCATATAAGACTGCCCTAATTTCCGGGGTGTACTGATCATCCTCATCATAAACAAACAGTGGTGGAGATATCTTCAAGTCAGGGCTGCCATCCTTAATTGCCTCTATTAGCAGTGTATTGGCCTCTTTTCCCTTCTTTGGATAGACCAACTGAATTCGTTTTGGCTCAAGTCTATACTGGCGCATTAATGTCACGATATCCAATAGTCTGCCCGGACGGTGCACAAATGCCACCTTTCCACCTTGTTTTGCTAACTGACTCGATGCCTTAATTGCATCCTCAAGGGTACAAAGAATTTCATGGCGAGCAATCGCTAAATGTTCGTTAGGATTTATTTCATCCTTTGAGGGAGTTGGAAAGTATGGAGGGTTACAAGTAACCACATCAAATTTTCCATACCCCAGCTGCTTGGGCATTTCCTTTATGTCTCCGTGAATCATATGTAGCCGATCTTGTAAACCGTTATACTCAATACTTCTATTCGCCATTTCATACAATCGCTCTTGTATTTCTACACCTGTAATTTGCCCCTTGGTACGGGCACTTAAAAACAGCGGAATAACTCCGTTTCCACTGCATAAATCAATCAGATTTCCTTTTTGTATAGGAACATACACGAATCGTGCTAATAGCACCGCATCCAGAGAAAAGGCAAAAACGGAGGGGCTTTGAATGATTCTTAAATTTTCTGCTAGTAAATAATCAAGCCGCTCATCATCTTTTAAGTTAACCACACGTATCCATCCTTCAATTAAATGTATGAAAATAGAGGCTGATTTCGTCAGCCTCTTACGGTTATTTTTTATTAAGAAATGAAAGACAAAATAAACAATCGCCTTCCTTACGCAAGCTCCCAAAATGAAGGTTACAAATATGAAACCCTTCTTGATAAAGACGGGCGAGGTTATCATACCCTTCACCAACATCAAACGGTTTTACCCCAGGAGTTGCTTCAGGGGTTGTCCCCTTCTTATTCTTTGTTACTTTCTTTCCATTTTCCGTGGTTACATCTAAACGGCGCCTCAGATGTTCATTTTCAAGCTTTAAATAATGATTCTCTTCTAGTATCTCGGCTAGGTGCTGCTTTAATTCGCCCAGCTGTTGATAAAGATGTCCAATTTGTGTTTCCATATTACTTACTGACTCAAAAATTTCTTTTTTATCCACGTCTTCCACCTCATTAATCTGTGGATTGTATAGAAAAGGCACCTTCTTTAATGATTTCATCCAAAGTATACTCCAGAACCCGTTCTTGTTCCTTTAGTTCAACCTGAAGCACCCGCTCTAATATATTTAATCCTACTACTTTTCCTTTTCCTTGTGGTGTTTCAATGATTTCACCTAAATCTGGCAATTGTTCTTTTGCAGATTCATATTCATCATTTTCATATTTTAAGCAGCACATAAGTCTACCGCATAAACCAGAAATCTTAGTAGGATTCAATGAAAGGTTTTGGTCCTTAGCCATTTTTATCGAAACGGGATCGAAATCACCTAGAAATGTGGAGCAACAGAGCATTCTCCCACAAGGGCCAATGCCACCAAGCATCTTCGCTTCATCACGCACTCCAATCTGGCGTAATTCAATTCGTGTTCGAAAAATAGCTGCTAAATCCTTTACTAGCTCACGGAAATCCACTCTTCCATCAGCAGTAAAATAGAAGATGATTTTATTTCGATCAAAAGTGTATTCTACATCAACCAGTTTCATATCCAGTTGATGTTCATTCACCTTTTCATTACATACCTCATATGCTTCCTGGGCTGCAAACTTATTCTCTTCGACAATCATTCGATCCTTTTGGTCCGCAATTCTGACCACCTTTTTTAGTGGAAGAACGACATCGTGCTCATCTACCTGTTTGCGAGCAATGACAGCCTTTCCAAATTCAACGCCGCGGACCGTTTCAACAATGACAAAGTCATCCTTTTCAATAGAGAGTTCTCCTGGATCAAAATAATAGATTTTCCCCGCTTTTTTAAAGCGTACTCCTACAACATCATACAAATGAAGATCCCTCCTGCAATTTTAACACAAGCTGTTCCATCATCAGCTGAGGATTCATATTTGCCTGCAGCTTTCTTTTTGCATCAAGAATAGCTGACATTTGATCCGATATGCGCCGTCCAGATGTGTGCAAAGCAAACTGTTGTAAACGTTCATTTTCTTCTATGAAAACAATTTGCTCTTGCTTATCTAGCTGTATATATAGTAAATCCTTAAAAATAAGAAGTAAAAGATCTAAACCACGATTAATTTGCTCTTTTTCTTTGAAATGAGAAAACCAATCTCCTTGGAGTGTGACCATTGCCTCCAACGGATTTTTTTTCAACACCTCATATAATTTTAACACTATTTTTTGGGCTTGTGCAAACCATTCATCGACATTTAATGCAAGAGCTTCTTCCAAATTATTGGTTATTTGTGCTAACAGTGGTGCTTTTGATGGTTTTACACCGTTTTCCACCAATTGTTTGGTCATCACTTGAGGAGACAATGGTTGGAAAGCTAATATTTGGCATCTCGAAAGGATTGTAGGTAATATCTGTTGCAATTGCTCTGTTAATAAAAAGGCTACCGTTCCTGGACTAGGTTCCTCAAGAAACTTTAAAAGACTATTAGATGCACTCACACTCATTTTATCAGCATGTGAGATTAAATATACTTTTTTCAAAGATTCTACACCTTTTTTAGCAAACTCTGCTTGCAGGCTCCTAATCTGGTCCACTTTAATGGAAAGTCCGTCCGGCTCCACGATATGCACGTCTGGATGGTTCCCACTATTGATTCTTCGGCAGTTTGTACAGGATTCGCATGGTTTATAGCCATCTATTACATTTTCACAATAAATAGACTTGGTTAGCAGCAAGCCTATTTCCTTTTTGCCTGTTCCCCTCATGCCTTCAAATAGGTACGCATGGGCCACTCGATTTTTCACTAAGCTGTTTTTTAGCATTTTTAAGACTGTTGGCTGTAGCTCTTCTAGTTGATCCCATGATTTGACCAATGTAATCACTCACTTACTGTATATAATAGCTAAATATATTTTTCTGGAGTTGCTCTGTTAACTTTTCTGTTGAATTCCGCTCCAGGAGCGAGCGGTTCGTGGTTGTTTCGGCGAGCCTCCTCGGAGAAACGCGCCTGCGTGGTCTCCCCTGAACCATACTCCCACAGGACACTGAATAAACTTCATCGAATTATCACCGCACGAAGGAAATGCGGTAGCATTTTCGAGGATCTTCGCTCCTTCCGCTCCAATCAACAGGTGAGATAACTTATCATAAGGCTATAACAAAGCCATTAAAAATGTAAGGATTGTTCGATTGGTAGGACGAATACGGTTGCGCCGCCTACTTCTACTTCGACTGGGTATGGTACAAAGGAGTCTGCATTGCCACCCATTGGTGAAACAGGTGATACTAGCTGTTCTCTAGCCCTACAATTTTCTTTTATGATCTGTAGCGCGCGGTCCACTCGAATATCTTCTGTCCCAATCATAAAGGTGGTGTTCCCCGATTTCAAAAATCCACCTGTACTTGCTAGTTTTGTGGCCCTAAAATTATTCTCTATCAAGGCCTTTGATAATCGGTTACTATCCTGGTCTTGTATAACAGCAATAATTAGTTTCATGTGGAACACCCTTTCCTTCCTATTTATCGACAAAAGTTCCTTATCTATATTATAACAGGTTATTGTCCCTCTTACATTTGTTATAGGGGCGGAACACACGATAAATTCCTATTTTTAAAGGCCGTTTACGTAAACATTGTTATTATGAAAGAAAAGCAGAGGATTATCATTAAGAACCAGAGCTACACTACGAAAAGCTGGCTAATTGGATTGCCCAATTAGAAGAGTAACCAATAAGCGGATTTTTTCCGGTTATTCAAAGAAAAGTGTCCCATTTTTGCGTTTTAAAATCAAATAAGCGGCATTCCTCCGTCTATTTATTAGAACAAACCTTAGAAAAGGTAGACAAAAGCAACAACGTGATAGATATCTAAAAAAGGCCTACATAGGTAGGCCTTTACTTTGCTAGTTTTTCACTTATTATCTTTACGGTCTGATCATATACTTCTTCCAATGTACCTGAAGCGTCAATTTTAACAATTCGATCAGGGAAGCGCTCCAATAATAAATAGTACCCTTCTCTTACCTTTTGGTGAAACTCGAGGTCTTCTAAATCTAGTCGATTGACTTCTCTATCTTTATTCTTATTGATCCGTCTTAGTCCTAACTCAGGTTCAATATCAAAGTAAATCGTTAACTGTGGCATTAGCTCTTCAATGGCAAACTTATTAATGCTCCATGCCTCATCAATTCCTAGGTTACGAGCATGTCCCTGGTACGCTAAGGAGCTGTCAACAAACCTGTCGCATAATACTATTTTTCCTTCTTCTAGTGCCGGTTTTACTTTTTCTATCAAGTGCTGTCTCCGTGCTGCTGCATACAGTAAGGCCTCTGTTCGCGGATCCATGGCAGTATTTTCTTTATTTAAGATAACCTGTCTAATTTGTTCTGCAATATCGATGCCACCAGGTTCTCTAGTAACCATGGCTTCTTTAAAATGGTTAGCTACCATACTTAAAATTGTTGTTTTCCCAGCCCCATCTGGACCTTCAAATGTAATAAACATTCCAGTGTTCAAACTAATACCTCCATATTAAAAAGCACATTACTCTTTATTTTTTGGCTCTGTTAAACTTGTCTGTTGATTTCCGTTCCAGGCGCGAGCGGTTCGTGGGTGTTTCGGCGAGCCTCCTCGGAGAAACGCGCCTGCGGGGTCTCCCCTGAACCATACTCCCACAGGAGTCTTCGCGCCTTCCGCTCCAATCAACAGGTTTTGAAAATTAACAATGTTCTTTTACAAAACCTATTTTATATATACCTTAACCCTGCCTTCAGTAAGCATGGAGCCTCCTTGAAATCTTGCTCCTTTTTCTAACAGACCTTGAAGTTGTATAACCGCTTCTTGTTTTATTTCTTCTCCTTTTAATAGCAATGGAATTCCCGGCGGATATGGAATAATGGTTTCTGAGCATACTTTTCCAACTGCCTGTTCTAGCGGCATAGCTACTTCAACTAAGTTTGCCAATTCCCGATATGGAATAGCTAACTCAGAGATTCTATTGTTTGTAATGAGATGTTTGCTTTCATGTTCTTGATAAGGCAAATCCTCGACTACTTTTTTCATTTTCTTCACTACATCTCCCCATGGATAGGTTTGATTTTCTTTTAGTATAGGAAGAACCAAGAGTACGTTGTATGGATCTGCTAATTCTGTATAGATTGCCTCTGCTTCCAATCTCTTTTGTAATTCAAAACCACTTAAACCGCATCTCGTTTGAATGGTTAGTTTTAATAGGTCCCCTTGAAAATTAGGAAATGCCAATACTTTTATCGCCGGAATGTTTTCCAATTCTGCTTTAAAATGATTGATGCTCGTTTGTAATGCGTCTATATCCTGCTTTGAGTATGTAGCTAAGTATTTTCTCGCTAAATCCAATGATGCCATGATAGGGTACGAGGGACTGCTGGATTGAAATATCTGCAAATAATCCTTTACTTTAATTATATCAACTAAGTGGCTGTTCACATGCAAATATGAACCCATTGTCATGGCTGGAAGTGTTTTATGTGCCGATTGAACGACCATATCTGCCCCTAATTGGACGGCTGAAGCCGGGAAGTAGGCACCGATTATAAAATGAGCCCCATGAGCCTCATCAACTAAAACAGGTATCTCGTGAAGGTGGGCTTCCTTTATAATTCCTTCCAAGTCGTAAACCATTCCATAGTAATTAGGATAAGTTAAAATGATAGCTTTTACATGAGGATATAGATTAATTGCTTCCTTAACTGTATCTACTCTAACTCCTGCAGCTACCTTCCATTCTTCGTTATATTCCGGTTCTAAAAATACAGGTCTTACTCTAGCCAGCTTTAAGGCATTTAATACAGACTTATGGCAATTCCTCTGAACGAAAACTATATCATCTTCAGAGCAAGCAGCCATGATCATCGCTAAATTGCCTACTGTTGATCCATTTATTAAAAAGAAACTTTCCTTTGTTTGAAAAAGTTCAGTTAATAGCTGTTCAGCTTCTAAAATAACACCCTCAGGTGAATGTAAGTCATCTAAGCCAGATAGCTCTGTTACATCGAGTTTTAATAGCTGTTCATAAAATAAGCTTGCATCACTTTCATTGATAAAGCCATTTTTATGTCCAGGGACGTGAAATGAAATAGGGTTCAATTGGCTATGTTTAACTAATGCGTCAAAAAGAGGTGTATTTATTTGTGTATTCATCTGCATACTTCCTTTAAAGAGTCTTATTTATTTTAACAAAAAATGTTGTCCTTTCCCCACCCATTCCAAAAAAATAAAGCCCTAAAAGGACTTATTTAAGAAAATATTTCAGGTGTCGTTATTTTCCTAAGCTGTTTAAGAAAATATTTATACTTTGGATCATTCGTATCTGTTTGTATCAAATCACTTTCACAATCCGTACAAATAAAAGAAGTATAAAGATGTATGCCCTTCGGTTTTAGATTTTCGCAAATAACGCACGTTTCCTCATAATGACTATGTGCTAAAAATGAACTCACGTCCTCCACCTCCATACATCCATTCTGCCCTTTAAATAATATTTGTATACAATTTTTTGAATTCTCCACTCATTCCATCCTGTAATATACTATGTTGTAAAGTGGAATTGGGTGTATGTCTATAGGCGATTTCTTTTAAAACAATTCGTACTTTTTATATGAACATGCTCTTTTTGAAAAAAGCACAAAAAAGACAACCCAATACAGGTTGTCTTTTCATTTGCCTGGCAACGTCCTACTCTCACAGGGACTTTCGTCCCAACTACCATCGGCGCTGAGAAGCTTAACTTCCGTGTTCGGTATGGGAACGGGTGTGACCTTCTCGCCATAATTACCAGACCTATTAAATTGAGGTTTCATTCCCTCAAAACTAGATAATGTAGAAGAAAATTCAATAAACAATTGAGTTCGCTAAAAACTTGGTTAAGTCCTCGAACGATTAGTATCAGTCAGCTCCACATGTTACCACGCTTCCACCTCTGACCTATCAACCTGATCATCTTTCAGGGTTCTTACTAGCTTGACGCTATGGGAAATCTCATCTTGAGGGGGGCTTCATGCTTAGATGCTTTCAGCACTTATCCCGTCCGCACATAGCTACCCAGCGATGCCTTTGGCAAGACAACTGGTACACCAGCGGTGCGTCCATCCCGGTCCTCTCGTACTAAGGACAGCTCCTCTCAAATTTCCTGCGCCCACGACGGATAGGGACCGAACTGTCTCACGACGTTCTGAACCCAGCTCGCGTACCGCTTTAATGGGCGAACAGCCCAACCCTTGGGACCGACTACAGCCCCAGGATGCGATGAGCCGACATCGAGGTGCCAAACCTCCCCGTCGATGTGGACTCTTGGGGGAGATAAGCCTGTTATCCCCGGGGTAGCTTTTATCCGTTGAGCGATGGCCCTTCCATGCGGAACCACCGGATCACTAAGCCCGACTTTCGTCCCTGCTCGACTTGTAGGTCTCGCAGTCAAGCTCCCTTGTGCCTTTACACTCTACGAATGATTTCCAACCATTCTGAGGGAACCTTTGGGCGCCTCCGTTACTCTTTAGGAGGCGACCGCCCCAGTCAAACTGCCCACCTGACACTGTCTCCCACCCCGATAAGGGGTGCGGGTTAGAATTTCAATACAGCCAGGGTAGTATCCCACCGACGCCTCCACCGAAGCTAGCGCTCCGGCTTCTACGGCTCCTACCTATCCTGTACAAGCTGTACCAAAATTCAATATCAGGCTACAGTAAAGCTCCACGGGGTCTTTCCGTCCTGTCGCGGGTAACCTGCATCTTCACAGGTACTATAATTTCACCGAGTCTCTCGTTGAGACAGTGCCCAGATCGTTACGCCTTTCGTGCGGGTCGGAACTTACCCGACAAGGAATTTCGCTACCTTAGGACCGTTATAGTTACGGCCGCCGTTTACTGGGGCTTCGATTCAGAGCTTCGCTTGCGCTAACCCCTCCTCTTAACCTTCCAGCACCGGGCAGGCGTCAGCCCCTATACTTCGCCTTGCGGCTTCGCAGAGACCTGTGTTTTTGCTAAACAGTCGCCTGGGCCTATTCACTGCGGCTCTTCGAGGCTATTCACCTCAAAAAGCACCCCTTCTCCCGAAGTTACGGGGTCATTTTGCCGAGTTCCTTAACGAGAGTTCTCTCGCTCACCTTAGGATTCTCTCCTCGCCTACCTGTGTCGGTTTGCGGTACGGGCACCTTTTATCTCGCTAGAGGCTTTTCTTGGCAGTGTGGAATCAGGAACTTCGGTACTAAATTTCCCTCGCTATCACAGCTCAGCCTTTACGGAAAGCGGATTTTCCTACTTTCCAGCCTAACTGCTTAGACGCGCATATCCAACAGCGCGCTTACCCTATCCTCCTGCGTCCCCCCATCACTCAAACGATAAAGAGGTGGTACAGGAATATCAACCTGTTGTCCATCGCCTACGCCATTCGGCCTCGGCTTAGGTCCCGACTAACCCTGAGCGGACGAGCCTTCCTCAGGAAACCTTAGGCATACGGTGGATGAGATTCTCACTCATCTTTCGCTACTCATACCGGCATTCTCACTTCTAAGCGCTCCACCAGTCCTTACGGTCTAGCTTCAACGCCCTTAGAACGCTCTCCTACCACTGACATCTACGATGTCAATCCACAGCTTCGGTGTTACGTTTAGCCCCGGTACATTTTCGGCGCAGAGTCACTCGACCAGTGAGCTATTACGCACTCTTTAAATGGTGGCTGCTTCTAAGCCAACATCCTGGTTGTCTAAGCAACTCCACATCCTTTTCCACTTAACGTAAACTTTGGGACCTTAGCTGGTGGTCTGGGCTGTTTCCCTTTTGACTACGGATCTTATCACTCGCAGTCTGACTCCCACGGATAAGTCTTTGGCATTCGGAGTTTGTCTGAATTCGGTAACCCGATGAGGGCCCCTAGTCCAAACAGTGCTCTACCTCCAAGACTCTAACAACGTGAGGCTAGCCCTAAAGCTATTTCGGAGAGAACCAGCTATCTCCAAGTTCGATTGGAATTTCTCCGCTACCCACACCTCATCCCCGCACTTTTCAACGTGCGTGGGTTCGGGCCTCCATCCAGTGTTACCTGGACTTCACCCTGGACATGGGTAGATCACCTGGTTTCGGGTCTACGACCACATACTCATTCGCCCTATTCAGACTCGCTTTCGCTGCGGCTCCGTCTCTTCAACTTAACCTTGCATGGGATCGTAACTCGCCGGTTCATTCTACAAAAGGCACGCTATCACCCATTAACGGGCTCTAACTACTTGTAGGCACACGGTTTCAGGAACTATTTCACTCCCCTTCCGGGGTGCTTTTCACCTTTCCCTCACGGTACTGGTTCACTATCGGTCACTAGGGAGTATTTAGCCTTGGGAGATGGTCCTCCCTGCTTCCGACCGGATTTCACGTGTCCGGCCGTACTCAGGATCCACTCAGGAGGGAACGAAGTTTCGACTACAGGGTTTTTACCTTCTCTGACGGGCCTTTCCAGGCCGCTTCATCTACCCCGTTCCTTTGTAACTCCATGTAGAGTGTCCTACAACCCCAAGAGGCAAGCCTCTTGGTTTGGGCTATGTCCCGTTTCGCTCGCCGCTACTCAGGGAATCGCGTTTGCTTTCTCTTCCTCCGGGTACTTAGATGTTTCAGTTCCCCGGGTATGCCTTCAATACCCTATGTATTCAGGTAAAGATACTGTTCCATTACGAACAGTGGGTTTCCCCATTCGGAAATCTCTGGATCAAAGCTTACTTACAGCTCCCCAAAGCATATCGGTGTTAGTCCCGTCCTTCATCGGCTCCTAGTGCCAAGGCATTCACCGTGCGCCCTTTCTAACTTAACCTAAAAGGTTTATTACTCTATATATAATAGAGAGAAAACTAAAATGGCGATTACTCGATGTTTCTTGACTTTCTTCTTTACGATTATCTAGTTTTCAAAGAACGAGGCTACTGATTTCAATCACAACGTGATTAAACTTCAGAGCTTTACATCATGCTGCCTTGCGACGAGCTGAGGGATTACTTCCTCGAACTACTGCGGCGCAGGAGCAATGCAAGTTATATGAACGTTTAATCCAATGTTAATGAATTAAACTAAGTGGAGCTTAGCGGGATCGAACCGCTGACCTCCTGCGTGCAAGGCAGGCGCTCTCCCAGCTGAGCTAAAGCCCCGTAGAAGGAAAGTGGGCCTAAATGGACTCGAACCATCGACCTCACGCTTATCAGGCGTGCGCTCTAACCAGCTGAGCTATAGGCCCCCACTACGAAAATATGAATGAGAATTTGCACTCTCAAAACTAAACAAACAGAAAACAATCAAACAAACATGTTTTGTCTGGCTCATAGGTCCAGCTTATATCCTTAGAAAGGAGGTGATCCAGCCGCACCTTCCGATACGGCTACCTTGTTACGACTTCACCCCAATCATCTGTCCCACCTTAGGCGGCTGGCTCCTTACGGTTACCCCACCGACTTCGGGTGTTACAAACTCTCGTGGTGTGACGGGCGGTGTGTACAAGGCCCGGGAACGTATTCACCGCGGCATGCTGATCCGCGATTACTAGCGATTCCGGCTTCATGTAGGCGAGTTGCAGCCTACAATCCGAACTGAGAATGGTTTTATGGGATTGGCTAAACCTCGCGGTCTTGCAGCCCTTTGTACCATCCATTGTAGCACGTGTGTAGCCCAGGTCATAAGGGGCATGATGATTTGACGTCATCCCCACCTTCCTCCGGTTTGTCACCGGCAGTCACCTTAGAGTGCCCAACTGAATGCTGGCAACTAAGATCAAGGGTTGCGCTCGTTGCGGGACTTAACCCAACATCTCACGACACGAGCTGACGACAACCATGCACCACCTGTCACTCTGTCCCCCGAAGGGGAAAGTCCTATCTCTAGGAGTGTCAGAGGATGTCAAGACCTGGTAAGGTTCTTCGCGTTGCTTCGAATTAAACCACATGCTCCACCGCTTGTGCGGGCCCCCGTCAATTCCTTTGAGTTTCAGCCTTGCGGCCGTACTCCCCAGGCGGAGTGCTTAATGCGTTAGCTGCAGCACTAAGGGGCGGAAACCCCCTAACACTTAGCACTCATCGTTTACGGCGTGGACTACCAGGGTATCTAATCCTGTTTGCTCCCCACGCTTTCGCGCCTCAGCGTCAGTTACAGACCAGAAAGCCGCCTTCGCCACTGGTGTTCCTCCACATCTCTACGCATTTCACCGCTACACGTGGAATTCCGCTTTCCTCTTCTGCACTCAAGTCCCCCAGTTTCCAATGACCCTCCACGGTTGAGCCGTGGGCTTTCACATCAGACTTAAAGGACCGCCTGCGCGCGCTTTACGCCCAATAATTCCGGACAACGCTTGCCACCTACGTATTACCGCGGCTGCTGGCACGTAGTTAGCCGTGGCTTTCTGGTTAGGTACCGTCAAGGTACCGGCAGTTACTCCGGTACTTGTTCTTCCCTAACAACAGAGCTTTACGACCCGAAGGCCTTCATCGCTCACGCGGCGTTGCTCCATCAGACTTTCGTCCATTGTGGAAGATTCCCTACTGCTGCCTCCCGTAGGAGTCTGGGCCGTGTCTCAGTCCCAGTGTGGCCGATCACCCTCTCAGGTCGGCTACGCATCGTCGCCTTGGTGAGCCGTTACCTCACCAACTAGCTAATGCGCCGCGGGCCCATCTGTAAGTGTCAGCCGAAACCGACTTTCAGCTTTTCCTCATGTGAGGAAAAGGATTATCCGGTATTAGCTCCGGTTTCCCGAAGTTATCCCAGTCTTACAGGCAGGTTGCCCACGTGTTACTCACCCGTCCGCCGCTAACCACCGAAGTGGTTCGCTCGACTTGCATGTATTAGGCACGCCGCCAGCGTTCGTCCTGAGCCAGGATCAAACTCTCCAAGAAAGTTGATTAGCTCATTTTGTTACGTTGGCTAACTTCAATTAAGAAGTTAAATATTATTGTTTGTTGACGTTTTTGTTTGTTTAGTTTTCAAAGAACAAAACCTCACGCCGTCTTAAGACGACTTTTTAATCTTACCAAGTTACTAATAAAAAGTCAATAACTTTTTATTTAATGTTTTGCCGTCTCTGTGACGACTTTTACTATATTACAGCATTCAACCCATATGGTCAATAGTTATTTTAAAAAAATAATAGCCGCTGTGGTCAGCGGCCTGTACAGCTATAATATCCATTGTTGTATGGCTACTAGGGCAAATACGCCTGGGATTCCTAGAAAACCAGAAACTGCAGATGTAGCGACATTGATGGGGACATGGATCCCGTATCCGTTACCCGCTGTGTTTAAGAAAAATAAAAAAAGCGCACCAATGAGAAATTTAACCGCTGCTTGTCCAATAAATCTTGCTGGTTTAAAGGGCGCCCCTGAGAATAAGAGTAAAAGAATCAGACCACCTAGTACAGATATTACGACAATCGGCTCCAAATAATGTTCCCCTCCTTCTTCAGTTATTTTCAATACAACTTATGTACAAGTTAGGGAGAATAGACCGTAAAAATAAAAAAAGCCTTCGCACATACTTTGTGTTCAGGCAGCTTTAATCATTTTATTTAAGTAAGGTTAAATTTCGTTGTTTCGCTTCTCTTAATAAGAAGATATATTTTGCTTCTGCAATTTTTGTTTGGCAAATGACCTCTTCGGAAGGGTCGAAACTTTTTTCCAAAAGCTGTTTTTCTTGATGCCAATGCCCTTTCAATCGACTTAGCTGTATCAAGAGCTTCTCATCATACTCTTTGCGAAGCCGCCCTTTACGTCGAAAAAACATAGTTTTCTTCCTCCGCGTTTCTTATAATTCCCGTCGTCCCTCTATCGCTTTGGATAAAGTTACTTCATCTGCATATTCCAGATCTCCACCAACAGGCAGCCCGTGGGCTATTCTTGTTGTTTTGATCCCTGATGGCTTTAACAAACGGGAGATATACATAGCCGTTGCTTCCCCTTCAATGTTCGGGTTGGTGGCTAAGATGACTTCTTGAACGGTTTCATCTTGAAGACGTTTTAATAAGTCTGGGATATTAATATCCTCAGGTCCAATTCCATCCATTGGAGAAATGGCTCCATGTAATACATGATATAAGCCGTTAAACTCCTTCATTTTTTCCATAGCTATTACGTCTTTAGGATCTTGGACCACACAAATAACACTTCTATCTCTGCGCTGATCCTCACAGATATAACATGGGTCTTGATCCGTGATGTGTCCACATACGGAACAATAGGTTAAATTACGTTTAGCATTTACTAGTGCTTTTGCAAAATCGAGGACGGTGTCTTCTTTCATGCTTAACACATAAAAGGCCAGGCGCGCAGCCGTTTTCGGGCCGATTCCCGGCAGTTTCATAAAGCTGTCTATGAGCTTAGAAATCGGTTCAGGATAATGCATGTTCGATTTTCCCCTTTAATAAAAGAGGCTGCACTTAAGAGTCAGCCTCTTTTTATTTAATCTAGCTTAGAATGGAAGATTCATTCCCTTTGTGAATTGGCCCATTGTATTGTTTGATAATTCTTCCGCTTTTTTAAGTGCATCATTTACTGCCGCTAACACAAGATCTTGTAACATTTCTACATCGTCTGGATCTACTGCTTCAGGTTTGATTTGAACATCTACTACTTCTTTGTGACCGGTTACGATTACTTTTACCATACCGCCGCCAGCTGTTCCTTCAATTTGTTTTTGACCTAATTCTTCTTGAGCTTCCGCCATTTTCTTTTGCATTTTTTGCATTTGTTTCATCATATTTTGCATATTTCCCATACCGCCACGCATCATTCTATTACCTCCAAAAGTTTAATTAGTATTAGTCTATGATTTCTACGAATTCAGCGCCAAAAAGTTTCTTCGCCTCAGAAATATGAGGTTCTTCTTCCTTACTTTTAGTTTCGCTGTCTTCTCCTTCATCGCCATGCTGGCTATTCAAGAAACTTTCACGGATCGGCCCCCACTGCTCTTCAGGAACTCCTAAGAATATAAACCTTTTTCCGGTTAATTTCTGAAGGGTAGCAGCTACCGCCTCTTGGAAGTCCCTTCGATCCATTGCCATCTGACAAATCATCTCATGCTTAAATTTTATAATTATGGCATCTGCCGAAGCAGCAACTGGCTCGGCGTCATTTAACAAGGCTGCATGCGATTTGATTAAGTTTGATCGCATTTCACCCCAATTACCTTTAATCTGATTTAAATCATTTTTAGTAGCAATCTTTAACACTTCATTGATTCTTCCAACTGCAGGCTGGAATCCTTTTCTCGATGCCCTCTGTGCCACCTTTTGCTGTTGAGGTGGAGCATCTTGCTGTGACACTGCGATCCCGCTTGACTTCAATTGCTGTAACTCATTTTCGAGTTGTTCAATTCGTGACAACAAATGATCGACATTTGCCGGCTGTGTAGCTTCTCTTTCTATACCTTCCATTTGACATAGCTTCACAATGGCTACTTCAAGAAAGATTCTCGGATGGTTTGTCCAGCGCATTTCTTGTTGTGTTTTATTCAAGAAATCAATGTACTCGTAAATTTGCCCGGTAGGAACAACCTCTGCCATCTGGCGAAATTCATCATCTAGCATCACTCGTTCAAGTGACTCTTCCAGGTTAGGTGCAGTTTTATAAAGCAGCATGTCTCGATAGAAAAGAATGAAATCTTCAATGAACCGTGTTGGATCCTTCCCATGGAATAAGAGCTCTTCTAATGCCTCTAAACCGCTTGCTACATCCTTGTCTAGGAAAGACTTACTTAATTTATTCAGAAATCCTTGAGATACTGAACCGGTTACGGTTAAAGCATCTTCCACTGTTACCCGATCCTGACTATAGGATATCGCTTGGTCTAACAGGCTTAAGGCATCACGCATTCCACCCTCGGCAGCGCGGGCAATCATTTTTAGTGCATCCTCATCGCAATTTATTCCTGTTTCGTCCACAATCAATTTCATTCGCTTTACAATCGAATGGGCTGTAATGCGTCTAAAATCAAATCGCTGACACCTAGAGATAATCGTTAATGGGATTTTATGAGGTTCTGTTGTAGCTAAGATAAAAATTACATGCTTGGGTGGTTCTTCTAGTGTTTTCAATAAGGCATTAAAAGCACTAATCGAAAGCATATGTACCTCATCAATGATGTAAACCTTATAGTTCACTGCAGTCGGTGCAAATTTGACCTTTTCCAATACATCTCTCATTTCTTCTACACGAGAGTTGGATGCAGCATCAAATTCTAACACATCTGGAATGGTTCCATTGGTAATTCCACGGCACGCCGCACATTCATTGCATGGTTCAGCTACAGGCGCACGTTCACAATTGATAGCTTTTGCTAAGATTTTAGCAGCACTCGTTTTCCCTGTTCCTCTTGGGCCAGAAAAAAGATAGGCATGAGAAATCTTTTGTTGAAGTAGGGCGTTTTGCAATGTCTGCGTCACATGTTCTTGTCCTACTACATCAATAAATGCCTGCGGACGCCAAACACGATATAAAGCTTGATAAGCCAACTGACACCGCCCCCTTCGAAATAATTCATCCTAACCATTATAACGTATCCATTTTCATTTTTTCAAAGTGTATTCATAAGAGTTCACAAAAAAACTCATCTCCATTCTGAGATGAGTTAATTTATAAATAATATGTAACTGCCGTGCACCTTCCTTCGACTGACGCCCATAAGCGTTACTTAAGCAGTTAGCTCGGCCCAGGCTGCCCTGCGGCACATGAGAGAGTCCACTTAATGCTGCTTCCTTCCGGACCTGACATGGTTCATGGATTCCCATTGCGCAGGACCCAGGCGTCAACACCACTTACTTAAGGCAGACCCTACAGACAATCAGCCTCAGGAAGGGATTCAGTCCCGCTAGAGCGGATTGCGGGTACAGGGCACCGCTACCTCCCCACCTAGCACGGCAAAGTTGATAACTAAGTTTTGTGCGTCGTATCTGACGCCTTTCTAATATACAATCAATCCAGAGAAAAATCAATAAATATCCTCTGTAAGTTATTGTAAATATTTATTCAAGCTCTTTCTTTCGTTGTTTCTCAAGTTTTTTTCTTTCTCTAATTCCCCGAAAAAAGTCCGAAAGCAGCTGGCCGCATTCCGCTTCTAATACACCTCGGCTTATCTCACTTTGATGATTAAAGCGTGCATCCTGTAAAAGATTCATGAGTGTGCCTGCACACCCTCCCTTTGGATCACTCGCACCATAAACCACTCTTTTCACTCTTGATAAAATAATTGCTCCCGAGCACATTGGACATGGTTCAAGAGTCACATACAAGGTGGCATCCTCTAATCGCCAGGAGCCTATTTCCCGACATGCCTGCTCAATCGCGAGAAGTTCTGCATGTGCTACAGCGCTCTGTTCCCTTTCCCGTAAATTATGTGCCCGGGAAATAATCTTGTCTCCTACGACAATAACCGCCCCGATTGGCACCTCATTTAGTTCTTCCGCCTTTTGTGCTTCCTTTATCGCTTCTTTCATATAATGCTCATCTAGATTTCCATCAACCGTCATAGCAAACTCCTTCTTATGGATAAGTATTCTATTCTTACTCCAAAATAAAGGAAGGAGGAGAGAAGCAAATGGAGAATAATTATCCCGCACTGATTATTATTGATATGATAAACAATTTTGATTTTTCACATGGTCCCATTTTAGCCAAAAAAGCCCTGCAAATTGCTAAGCCCATCAAAGAATTAAAAAAACAATTTAATGAACATAATCTACCTGTCATCTTTATGAATGATCATTACAATTTGTGGCAGGCTGATTTTACTAAAATCATCGACCACTGCAGGAATGAATACAGCCAACCGATTTTTGACTGTCTGCTTCCTGAGGAACAAGATTATTTTTTAATAAAGCCAAAGCACTCCGCCTTTTACGAAACTTCCTTATCCATCTTGTTAGCACAGTTAAAGGTAAATTCCCTTATCCTAACAGGCATTGCCGGCAATATTTGCGTGTTATTTACTGCAAACGATGCCTATATGCGCGAGTATCAAATTTATGCCCCTTGTAATTGTATTACATCTGTCGATACACAGGATAATCACTTTGCTCTAACTATGATGAAGAATGTATTAAAGGCAAAGACCGAGCCTAGTCATCATGAAATTTATCAACATTATATCATTTATCCTTCCCTTCCCTCATAAAATAGTTGCAACGCATGTTTGATGGGAGGGATTAGGATGCAAATCCATGTAATAAGAAGGAACGAATCGTTAACCTCAATTGCTAGAGCATATCAAACCACTGTGAACGATATTGTGGAGGCAAATGAATTACCCAATCCTAATGATCTAGTGATTGGGCAATCTATCGTCATCCCAATTATCGGCCGCTTTTATTTCGTTCAGCCGGGTGATTCTTTATTCTCTATCGCCAGAAAAGTAGGAATCCCCTATCAAGAGCTTGCCTCTATTAATCGAATTAATGTGAATCAACCGCTTAATGTTGGCTTCCGCCTTTATATACCCCAAGGGAAAAAAAGAAACGCTGAGTTTAATGCCTATGTAGAGCCAAGAGGTACAACCGTTGCACCGGTATTAGAGAACAGTGCCCGTGAAGCAGCTCCTTACTTAACCTATCTAGCCCCTTTTAGTTTTCAAGCACGCCGGGACGGGACCTTAAAGGAACCTTTACTGAATAATTTCCCTGCCATCGCAAAAGCCAATCGGAACGTCCTAATGATGGTGATTAACAATCAAGAAAACGATCAATTTAGTGATGAACTCGGACGTATTCTTTTAAACGACATGGCTATTCAAGATAAATTTTTAAACAATATCGTTGCAACCGCTAAAAAATATGGATTTCGCGATATACACTTCGACTTTGAATTTTTGCGTCCAGCTGACCGGGAGGCTTACAATAATTTTTTACGAAAAGCAAAGCAACGTTTTAAGAGCGAAGGCTGGCTGATGTCTACAGCCCTTGCTCCGAAAACTAGTGCTACACAAAAAGGGAAATGGTATGAAGGACATGATTATAAGGCACACGGAGAGATATCTGACTTTGTCGTTATTATGACATATGAGTGGGGATATAGTGGAGGGCCTGCAATGGCTGTATCCCCGATTGATGCTGTAAGAAAGGTATTGGATTATGCAATTACTGAAATACCTTCAAATAAGATTCTTATGGGGCAAAATCTCTATGGCTATGATTGGACACTGCCCTTCGTTCAAGGATCGGTGGCAAAAGCAGTAAGCCCTCAGCAAGCCATTCAGCTTGCAGCTAAACATAATGTAGAGATTCAATATGACACTAAAGCCCAAGCACCTCATTTTAAATATAAAGACGAAGCAGGCAAAGAACATGAAGTTTGGTTTGAGGATGCCCGCAGCATCCAGGCTAAATTTGATTTAATTAAAGAATTAAATTTAAGAGGCATGAGTTATTGGAAGCTTGGCCTATCATTCCCGCAGAATTGGTTGTTAATCGTAGATAATTTCAATGTAACGAAACGGGGAACTTAATGAGGGTATTCCCATAGTCGAAAAATATTTTTTACAACAAAAACTGCCGTTATTCGGCAGTTTTTTCATATATCTGACATAAAACTACCTACTTCAAAATATTCCATATCCCTTCCTGTCGTAGATTGTGTTAAAATAACATTTGTGTCCATAAATAAGAAGACATAAATAGGATAAATGAACCAGTGGAAACTGGTTAAACATAGAAGTGCAGGCAGTTGGAGAAGGAGGACTTGCAATGGGGGATACACCCTTTATTACGGTTGAAGGGCCGATTGGTGTTGGGAAAACATCGCTCGCAAAAGCCATTTCAGAGCATTTTCAATTTGCGTTACTTAAAGAGATTGTGGATGAAAACCCATTTTTAGGGAAATTTTACGACAACATCGAGGAATGGAGTTTCCAGACGGAAATGTTTTTCCTCTGCAATCGCTTTAAGCAATTAGGGGACATCAATACCCATTACTTAAGTCAAAATCAATCTGTTGTTGCAGACTATCATATTTTTAAGAATTTGATTTTTGCACAAAGAACTTTAAATCCGGAAGAATACCAAAAGTATTATAAGATATATCAAATTCTTACCGAAGATATGCCAAAGCCAAATGTCATTATTTATTTAAATGCCAGCTTAGATACATTGTTAAAACGAATCAAGCTTAGAGGGCGCGAGGTTGAAAAAAATATTAGCCCATTATATTTAGAACAGCTCTCCATCGACTATGAAAATGCCATAGCGATTTTTGAAAAAGAACATCCAGAAATACCTGTTCTTCGCTTTAGCGGCGATGAGTTAGATTTCGTGCAAAACGAAAATGATCTAAACCATATTATTGAAAAATTAACCTTATCGTTAAAAACTTGCAGCTGGACAAACATATAGAATAGGGGGATGTTAGTGAGTATCGTTATAGGTGGTATGATTGGTCTAGGAAAAACCAGTGTGGCTGATACCTTAAATGCACACTTTAAAAATAAAGGAATTGAAAGTAAGGTGTTTTATGAATCGGTGGATGACAATCCGATTCTCCCTCTTTATTATGAGTTGACACCCGAAGAATTGGATGCACGAAGAATTCCATTCCTCTTACAATTATTTTTCTTAAACAAACGCTTTAAGACGGTCAAAGATTGTATCAACTGGAGTGAACCAATTTATACGATTCAAGATCGTTCAATTTATGAAGACTGGTATTTTGCATATGTAAATAAAAACTTAGGCAGAATTTCAAGCTTAGAGTTCAAGATTTATGAAGATCTGGTAGATAATATGTTAGAAGAACTGAAGGAGCTTCCTAAGAAGGCACCTGATTTAATGGTTTATTTAAAAGGTTCCTTCGATACGGTCATTGACCGGATTATGGCCCGCGGCAGAAGCTTTGAAATTAACCCTGAGCTGAAAGAGTATTATTTTGAAGTGTGGAAGGGTTATGATGAGTGGGTAATGAATCAGTATGACGCAAGTGAAGTCTTAGTGATTGACATGGACACAACGGATGTTGTGAAAAGTAAAGCAGATGCTGAAAGAGTATGTCGTGAAGTGGATGAAAAATTAAAAGCGATCCTTAATATAACAGAAGCACATATTGGGTAATCCAATGTGTGTTTTTTTTGTATAAGATGTGCTTTTTTCCCCTATAGCCACTAGTGGACTAGACTTGTTACCATTCTGCTTGTTTTCCTTTCTCTACGGGCACTAGTCCCCTCGACTACTTACCTTTCTGCTGTTTTTCTTCCTCTACGGGCACTAGTCCCTTAACCCATAGTAACAAAGACGACAAAGTTTATAAAAAAAAAGCTCGTTACAAGAATGTAACGAACTTTTATCTCCAGTATTTTATGCGCGATTGTTTATATGATGGCGGAGGAAGAGGGATTCGAACCCCCGCGCGGTTTAACCCGCCTGTCGGTTTTCAAGACCGATCCCTTCAGCCGGACTTGGGTATTCCTCCGTATCAACAAAAGATAATTTATCATACATCGAATATGAATGTCAACAAAGAAACAAAGAAATTCCGGATGAATAAAACATCCGGAATTTTTAGAAATTACATAGATTTAATTATATCACGATTGCCCATATATGGACGTAAAACCGTCGGTATGATGACACTGCCGTCCTCTTGCTGATAGTTCTCAAGGATGGCTGCGACCGTGCGGCCAATTGCAAGGCCAGATCCATTTAGTGTATGCACATGTTCCGGCTTCGCTTTCGGATCACGACGGAAGCGAATATTTGCTCGTCTCGCCTGAAAAGCTTCAAAGTTACTGCAAGAAGAAATCTCACGATATGTTCCATAGCTTGGAATCCAAACTTCAATATCATACTTCTTCGCAGCCGTAAAGCCGAGGTCACCCGTACACATGCTTAGCACACGGTATGGAAGCTCAAGTAATTGTAGAACACGTTCCGCATCATTCGTTAGCTTTTCAAGCTCTTCATAAGAGTCCTCTGGCTTCACGAACTTAACAAGTTCAACCTTATTGAATTGGTGCTGACGAATCAATCCTCTTGTATCACGTCCAGCAGAGCCTGCCTCAGAACGGAAGCATGCGCTATAGGCCGCAAAGCGGATTGGAAGCTCTTCCCCACTTAAAATCTCATCACGGTGATAGTTTGTGACAGGCACTTCTGCTGTTGGAATAAGGAAATAATCTTCGCTCTCGATTAAGAAGGCATCCTCTTCAAACTTTGGCAATTGTCCTGTTCCTGTCATACTTGTACGGTTTACTAAGTAAGGAGGCAGGATTTCTGTATAGCCATGTTCATCCACATGCAAATCAAGCATAAAGCTTATAAGTGCTCGCTCTAAACGTGCCCCTAATCCTTTGTAAAAAACAAAGCGGCTTCCCGTTACTTTGCCCGCACGTTCAAAATCAAGGATCCCTAACTGATCAGCAACGTCCCAGTGCGGCTTTGCTTCGAATTCAAAGTCACGGACCTGGCCCCATTTTCGGATTTCGATATTATCGTCTTCTGTTTCCCCTACAGGAACACTTTCATGAGGAATATTCGGGATGCTTAGAAGTAACATTTCTAATGTTTCTTCTACTCCGCGAAGCTCTTCATCAAGTGCTTTAATTTGATCGCCGACCTCACGCATTTCTTTAATTAAGTGGTCCGCATCCTGCTTTTCGCGTTTTAATGCGGCAACTTGCTGAGTAACCTCGTTTCGTTTGCTCTTAAGTTTTTCAGATTCTACGATCAGTTCGCGTCGCTTTTGGTCTAGTTCCTCGAATCGGCCAAGATCGGTTAGATCTTCTCCACGATTCTGAAGCTTTTCTTTTACTTCAGCAAAATTTGCTCTTAGGACTTTAATATCCAGCATGTTTGACACTCCTTTTAAAATATTTTTGACGGCTTCCGCTTGAATAGATAAGCTTAAGTTAAAAATTCCTGTTGATTTCCGCTCCAGGCACGAGCGGTTCGTGGGTGTTTCGGCGAGCCTCCTCGGCGCAAGCGCCTGCGGAGTCTCCCCTGAACCATACTCCCACAGGAGTCTTCGTGCCTTCCGCTCCAATTACATCGTGCCAAATCAACAAAAGCTCCAACCTATTTTAAAAACAAAAAACTCCCGTCCCTAATAAACAGGGACGAGAGTTAACCCGCGATACCACCCTGGTTGACAGCATGCGCTATCCACCTCGAAGAAAATGTAACGGTTTTAACCGAAAGTACTTACTTACCACATGATGTAGTGTTCCATACCTTGCTCGAGGAGGGATTCACAAGCTTCATTCACCGGTTTTCACCAGCCACCGGCTCTCTACTAGAATGAGTTTCCTGTTACTAGTTCCTCTCATTGCTTTTAACAATATGATTAATTTGTATTTATACGTTACTATAATTATTTACGAAATGCAACCAAATTATGCCTATATTCGTTGCTTTTGTTTCGCTTCTTTTACCATCTCAACGAAGTATGCGGTCATGCGGTGATCATCTGTTAACTCTGGATGGAAGGAGCATCCTAGAAATTGCCCGTCCCGTGCGGCCACAATGCGGTCATTATGCTTACACAAAATCTCCACATCTTCTCCCGCTTCAACGATGTGCGGCGCACGAATGAACACGGCTGGGAAACTCTCTGCTACATCCTTAATAGAAAGGTCTGCTTCAAAGCTGTCCACTTGACGGCCAAATGAGTTGCGTTCTACCTGAATGTCCATCACTCCGATATGAGGCTCATCATAACCCACAAGTTGCTTTGCTAAAAGAATCAGTCCAGCGCATGTCCCAAACACAGGCTTTCCACTACGAGCAAATTCCTTTAAATCACCCATGAAATCATATTTGTCAATCAAGCGGCGCATTGCTGTGCTTTCTCCACCAGGAAGGATCAAGCCATCTAGGTCTTGTAACTCGTCCTTACGCTTCACAGCTACTGCCTCTACACCGCAGGCCTCAAGTGACCGAATATGTTCACGAACCGCTCCTTGCAGGGCGAGAACACCGATCTTAATCATCGATTACCATCCTCTTTCTTGCATGCGTGATTCTGGTGCTAGGGAGGAAATTTCAATTCCCTTCATTGGTGTTCCAAGATCCTTTGAAAGTTCCGCAATTAACTTATAGTCTTGGTAGTGAGTAGTTGCTTCAACAATCGCTCTAGCAAATTTTGCAGGGTTTTCTGATTTAAAGATACCAGAGCCTACAAACACTCCGTCTGCACCTAACTGCATCATAAGGGCAGCATCTGCAGGAGTGGCTACACCGCCAGCTGCAAAGTTAACTACTGGAAGACGTCCAAGACGCTTAATTTCAAGAAGCAATTCAAATGGAGCCCCTAAAAGCTTCGCTTCTGTCATTAGTTCATCTTCATTCATTCCAACGACTTTACGAACCTGTGCATTCACCTTACGGATATGACGAACGGCTTCAACAATATTTCCTGTTCCCGGCTCACCTTTGGTACGAAGCATAGAAGCTCCTTCACCAATACGGCGTGCAGCCTCACCCAGGTCACGACAACCGCAAACAAATGGAACAGTAAAATCACTCTTATATAAATGGTACTCTTCATCAGCTGGTGTTAAGACTTCACTTTCGTCAATATAGTCAACACCCATTGCTTCAAGCACTCTTGCTTCTACAATATGACCAATTCTTGCCTTAGCCATTACAGGGATTGAAACAGCATTAAGTACCTCTTCAACTATTCTAGGGTCAGCCATTCTTGCTACGCCACCAGCTGCACGGATATCTGAAGGCACCCGCTCTAATGCCATTACTGCCACTGCGCCTGCTTCTTCAGCAATTTTTGCCTGTTCAGCATTCACAACATCCATGATTACGCCGCCCTTTTGCATTTCAGCCATACCGCGTTTTACGAGTTCTGTACCTGTTTTCATTTTAAAAATCCCCCTTTTAGTAAAAATATTATGAAAAATCTCTTTACGCTCTAGGAAAATTCCCCTTTAACTAATCGGAATTATCTTTTTCCATAAAATCATTAAAGCAACAAAAAAGGATTCCTGTCAAGACAAGAATCCTTCTTATGAGATCTAAAATCCCACAATAATTATTTAATTAAAACCAACCTTTTACAGTAGAAGAAATCCCGTCCCATACATTTCCAAAGAAGTTGCCGATGCCGCGCATCATGAGAACAAACCAATTGGCTTTTTCAACATCTTGCCCAGCTATGACATCTACTTTGACTTTCTTTTGTCCTTCTTCTGTTAAGAATGAAACCTTTTCACCGTTTTTAGGTTTAATGGTTACATACCCTACGGTTTCACCCTTTTTAACAGGTGCAGTAATTTCACCCTTACTGTTTACTTTTTTCTTATCCAAGACAAGAACTGGTTTGTAGTTATTCTTTTCACCATTCAGAACAACCATTTTAATAGCTGACTTCGTATAAATTTTTACTTGGTCTTCCTTCCCCTTTGTAACAGGAAGTGTTTTGTGACCTTTTACTTGGTAATGCTTAGGAACGATCTGTTCCGTTGTATAATTACTAAAAGCATAATCCATCATTTTTCTTGTTTCTTCAAAACGCGCCTTATATCCGCCCTGGCCGCTGGCATCCTTGGCATTTTGTACAACTGTGATAAATCGTTTCCCATCACGGCTCGCCGTACCTGTGAAGCAATACCCAGCAAAATCAGTTGTTCCAGTCTTAAGCCCGTCCATTCCTTTATATCCATAATCAAGTGTTGGAAGCATCCAGTTCCAGTTAATCATATTAATCTGGTCATCTGTTCCTTCACGGAAGACTTTCTTAGGCGTACTTGCTGTTTTTAACACGTCTGGGAAATCATTAATTAAATGGAAGGCCAGTTTAGCAACAGCACGAGAGGACATTACGTTTTCTTCTTCTGCCCCTGTACCTTCTGGTTGTTCTCCCTTATAATCTCGGTTATTTAAACCTGTCGAGTTAACAAATTTATAATCCTTTAAACCTAGCGCTTTTGCTTTTTCATTCATTTTCTTAACAAAGTTTGTTTCAGAGCCACCAATAATTTCTGCAATGGCAATAGTAGCTGCATTAGCTGAGTAAATAGCCATAGCCTCATATAGCTCTCTTACCGTGTAAGTACCATCTGCGCGTAACGGAACATTAGATAGGTCACGACGTTGTGAAATTTTGTATACAAGGTCAGAGACATGGTACTCCTGATCCCACTTTACTTTACCCTTTTTTACTGAATCAAGTAGGATATACTCCGTCATCATCTTCGTCATGCTGGCAATCCCTAGTACATTATCAGCATTTTTTTCATATAAAACTTTACCTGTCTCAGCATCAACTAGTATTGCACCATCGGCATTAATATTTAATGCTGCTTCTGCCTTAGCTTGGTTTACACCAGCAAATAAACTAAAAAACAGAATCATTGCCAGTGCACTGGCAACAAATTTTTGATAAAAATGTTTGTTCACTGTAACGCCCTCCAACGATTTTATACACTTTGGTTATTTTAACATAACTAGCTGGCAAATCATAGACAGAGCATTGAACCATTCTTTTTCCAATTCTGCTATTTTTCTAGGAATATTTACACTAAGAAAAGCGCAAGCGTCTTGGTCAGCCCCGACAGGCAAATGTTCTTCGGCAAAAAAAGTCCGCCTTTTGACTTTTATTGCCGAAGGTTATTTGACCCGAGCTGTAACAATCATCGCTTTATCAAGCCATGATTGTTACAAGATACTCAAGGTAGAATATTCAGGACGAAAACTGGCTAGGCACTGGAGCTGGACAATTCTCGAAGTCGAGTTTTATACATTCTTATATTGTAAAAAAAAACAGAGAAGGCTGGCTTCTCTGTTTTAGATTAATTATAGGGAATAGTTTGGTGCTTCCTTTGTAATTTGTACATCATGAGGGTGACTTTCTCTTAACCCCGCACCTGTCATCTTCACAAATTGTGCTTTTGTTCTTAGGGATTCCAGGTCCTTTGTTCCGCAATACCCCATACCAGATCTAAGACCACCAATAAGCTGGTAAATCGTTTCGGACAATGGCCCTTTATAAGGAATTCTTCCTTCAATTCCTTCAGGAACAAATTTCTTATTATCCTCTTGGAAATATCGGTCCTTAGACCCCTTTTCCATAGCAGCTACAGAGCCCATACCACGATATACCTTAAAGCGGCGTCCTTGGAAGATTTCTGTTTCACCAGGACTTTCTGATACCCCTGCTAATAGACTGCCTAGCATAACAGCATGTCCGCCTGCAGCCAATGCCTTTACAATATCCCCAGAGTATTTAATCCCGCCATCGGCAATAATCGTCTTTCCATGCTTCATGGCTTCAGTTGCACAATCGTATATCGCGGTAATTTGTGGAACACCTACACCGGCTACAACCCTCGTTGTACAAATCGATCCAGGTCCGATACCTACTTTAACAACATCTGCCCCTGCTTCAAACAGATCCTTTGTCGCTTCCGCTGTAGCCACATTTCCTGCGATAATCGTCAGTTGTGGGTATGCTGTTCTAATTTCCTTTACTGTGTCGAGAACACCCTTTGAATGACCGTGAGCTGTATCCACCACTATGACATCCACGTTTGCCTTTACAAGCATATCTACACGCTTCATTGTATCACTAGTTACCCCAACAGCTGCCCCTGCTAATAGACGTCCTTGCTTATCTTTAGCAGAGTGTGGGAATTCAATGACCTTTTCAATATCTTTAATCGTTATTAACCCTTTTAACACGCCTTCTTCATTTACGAGTGGAAGTTTCTCTATTTTGTAACGCTGAAGAATCATTTCCGCCTCTTTCAATGTGGTTCCAACTGGTGCTGTAACAAGATTTTCTCTTGTCATAACATCAGCAATCTTAAAAGAATAATCCTGGTCTTGGATAAAGCGTAAATCTCTATTTGTAATAATACCAATTAGTTTTTGCTCCTCCAGGTTATTTACAATCGGTACCCCAGAGATTCTATATTTCCCCATTAGGTGTTCTGCATCATATACCTGATGTTCTGGCGTTAGGAAAAATGGATCGGTTATGACGCCACTTTCAGATCTTTTTACCTTTTCTACCTGTTCTGCCTGTTGTTCAATGGTCATGTTTTTATGGATAATACCTAAACCGCCTTGGCGCGCCATAGAAATCGCCATTTCTGATTCCGTTACTGTATCCATTCCCGCACTTATAATTGGGATATTGAGCTTTACACTTGGCGATAATTCCACTTTAAGACTTACATCTCTTGGTAATACTTCTGATTTGCCCGGAATTAATAATACATCATCAAACGTTAAACCTTCTTTTACAAATTTACTTTCCCACATTTTAACGGCCTCCAGGATAAAAAATTTTATTTGTAGGTTATCAATTGGACAAAATACTGTCAAGGAATAAATATTAGTTTGATTCTTCTGAAAAAGGTGGTACAGACTTGAATATTGAATATAAAGGGTGGAAAAGCTACTCTAGCTTTTTTTCAGCCGAATATTGCCAGCGTTATTTAAAGAGCAGCTATCAAAGGCATCGAATAGATCTTCCAGAACAAAAAAGCTATGAAAACGGGTACGCCTTTCTTTATTATCTTGAGCATGGAAAAATTTATTATGAGCAGGCTGAAAAATCTCCGCTTATTTTAAAGCCTATTTTATTATTTTATGGACTTGTCCATTTAATAAAGGCCTGTATCTTAACAACAGATCCTTCCTATCCTGAAACAACGGCCGTCTTAGCCCATGGAGTATCGACGAGGAAAAGGAAAAAGCAAAATTACCTCTTTTTCCAAGATGAAGTGAAACTACAAAAAAATGGACTTTTCCCCTTCATGTCTGAAAAATTGTTTCACATGAAACAATTAGAAGGGGAGAAAGTCGTAATGGAGGAATTATTACAGCTTATACCGGAGTTAGATGAATTATTCTACTTACTTTTGGGAAAAAGGACATTTGTCCAGTTAGCCGAAGATGACGGTCGTTTAATTATACCAGAAGGCATCTTGGACTCTTATCATATGACTGAAGGTAGATTGAAGGAATTTCTCCTGTCTAAATTTGAACACCCCATTGAATTTGCTAGTGAGGGGCTTTCTTTTTCAATGAGTTCAACAAAGGGCTACTCACCTCTAAAAGTAAATCTAGAAAATCAATGTTATGTTCTCCCGTTAAATAAAAGCGGTTTGTATCACTTTCCTGAGCTGCTAGTTCATTATTTACTGCTCTACAATTTAAGTATGATTGCCCGCTATGAAACGGAATGGTGGAGTGAATTAACGAAAATGATGCCTAATCAGGATTATCCATTTATCCAATCCTTTTTGGAGGTCACCCTGCAAAAAGGACCGTTTTTAATTTACCAGTACCTAATGAAAACGTAAAAAAAGACAACCCAATACAGGTTGTCTTTTCATTTGCCTGGCAACGTCCTACTCTCACAGGGACTTTCGTCCCAACTACCATCGGCGCTGAGAAGCTTAACTTCCGTGTTCGGTATGGGAACGGGTGTGACCTTCTCGCCATTGCTACCAGGCTATTTAATTGAGAGTTCGTTCCCTCAAAACTAGATAATGTAGAAGAAAGTTCAATAAACATTTGAGTTCGCTTTAAAACTTGGTTAAGTCCTCGAACGATTAGTATCAGTCAGCTCCACATGTTACCACGCTTCCACCTCTGACCTATCAACCTGATCATCTTTCAGGGTTCTTACTAGCTTGACGCTATGGGAAATCTCATCTTGAGGGGGGCTTCATGCTTAGATGCTTTCAGCACTTATCCCGTCCGCACATAGCTACCCAGCGATGCCTTTGGCAAGACAACTGGTACACCAGCGGTGCGTCCATCCCGGTCCTCTCGTACTAAGGACAGCTCCTCTCAAATTTCCTGCGCCCACGACGGATAGGGACCGAACTGTCTCACGACGTTCTGAACCCAGCTCGCGTACCGCTTTAATGGGCGAACAGCCCAACCCTTGGGACCGACTACAGCCCCAGGATGCGATGAGCCGACATCGAGGTGCCAAACCTCCCCGTCGATGTGGACTCTTGGGGGAGATAAGCCTGTTATCCCCGGGGTAGCTTTTATCCGTTGAGCGATGGCCCTTCCATGCGGAACCACCGGATCACTAAGCCCGACTTTCGTCCCTGCTCGACTTGTAGGTCTCGCAGTCAAGCTCCCTTGTGCCTTTACACTCTACGAATGATTTCCAACCATTCTGAGGGAACCTTTGGGCGCCTCCGTTACTCTTTAGGAGGCGACCGCCCCAGTCAAACTGCCCACCTGACACTGTCTCCCACCCCGATAAGGGGTGCGGGTTAGAATTTCAATACAGCCAGGGTAGTATCCCACCGACGCCTCCACCGAAGCTAGCGCTCCGGCTTCTACGGCTCCTACCTATCCTGTACAAGCTGTACCAAAATTCAATATCAGGCTACAGTAAAGCTCCACGGGGTCTTTCCGTCCTGTCGCGGGTAACCTGCATCTTCACAGGTACTATAATTTCACCGAGTCTCTCGTTGAGACAGTGCCCAGATCGTTACGCCTTTCGTGCGGGTCGGAACTTACCCGACAAGGAATTTCGCTACCTTAGGACCGTTATAGTTACGGCCGCCGTTTACTGGGGCTTCGATTCAGAGCTTCGCTTGCGCTAACCCCTCCTCTTAACCTTCCAGCACCGGGCAGGCGTCAGCCCCTATACTTCGCCTTGCGGCTTCGCAGAGACCTGTGTTTTTGCTAAACAGTCGCCTGGGCCTATTCACTGCGGCTCTTCGAGGCTATTCACCTCAAAAAGCACCCCTTCTCCCGAAGTTACGGGGTCATTTTGCCGAGTTCCTTAACGAGAGTTCTCTCGCTCACCTTAGGATTCTCTCCTCGCCTACCTGTGTCGGTTTGCGGTACGGGCACCTTTTATCTCGCTAGAGGCTTTTCTTGGCAGTGTGGAATCAGGAACTTCGGTACTAAATTTCCCTCGCTATCACAGCTCAGCCTTTACGGAAAGCGGATTTTCCTACTTTCCAGCCTAACTGCTTAGACGCGCATATCCAACAGCGCGCTTACCCTATCCTCCTGCGTCCCCCCATCACTCAAACGATAAAGAGGTGGTACAGGAATATCAACCTGTTGTCCATCGCCTACGCCTTTCGGCCTCGGCTTAGGTCCCGACTAACCCTGAGCGGACGAGCCTTCCTCAGGAAACCTTAGGCATACGGTGGATGAGATTCTCACTCATCTTTCGCTACTCATACCGGCATTCTCACTTCTAAGCGCTCCACCAGTCCTTACGGTCTAGCTTCAACGCCCTTAGAACGCTCTCCTACCACTGACATCTACGATGTCAATCCACAGCTTCGGTGTTACGTTTAGCCCCGGTACATTTTCGGCGCAGAGTCACTCGACCAGTGAGCTATTACGCACTCTTTAAATGGTGGCTGCTTCTAAGCCAACATCCTGGTTGTCTAAGCAACTCCACATCCTTTTCCACTTAACGTAAACTTTGGGACCTTAGCTGGTGGTCTGGGCTGTTTCCCTTTTGACTACGGATCTTATCACTCGCAGTCTGACTCCCACGGATAAGTCTTTGGCATTCGGAGTTTGTCTGAATTCGGTAACCCGATGAGGGCCCCTAGTCCAAACAGTGCTCTACCTCCAAGACTCTAACAACGTGAGGCTAGCCCTAAAGCTATTTCGGAGAGAACCAGCTATCTCCAAGTTCGATTGGAATTTCTCCGCTACCCACACCTCATCCCCGCACTTTTCAACGTGCGTGGGTTCGGGCCTCCATCCAGTGTTACCTGGACTTCACCCTGGACATGGGTAGATCACCTGGTTTCGGGTCTACGACCACATACTCATTCGCCCTATTCAGACTCGCTTTCGCTGCGGCTCCGTCTCTTCAACTTAACCTTGCATGGGATCGTAACTCGCCGGTTCATTCTACAAAAGGCACGCTATCACCCATTAACGGGCTCTAACTACTTGTAGGCACACGGTTTCAGGAACTATTTCACTCCCCTTCCGGGGTGCTTTTCACCTTTCCCTCACGGTACTGGTTCACTATCGGTCACTAGGGAGTATTTAGCCTTGGGAGATGGTCCTCCCTGCTTCCGACCGGATTTCACGTGTCCGGCCGTACTCAGGATCCACTCAGGAGGGAACGAAGTTTCGACTACAGGGTTTTTACCTTCTCTGACGGGCCTTTCCAGGCCGCTTCATCTACCCCGTTCCTTTGTAACTCCATGTAGAGTGTCCTACAACCCCAAGAGGCAAGCCTCTTGGTTTGGGCTATGTCCCGTTTCGCTCGCCGCTACTCAGGGAATCGCGTTTGCTTTCTCTTCCTCCGGGTACTTAGATGTTTCAGTTCCCCGGGTATGCCTTCAATACCCTATGTATTCAGGTAAAGATACTGTTCCATTACGAACAGTGGGTTTCCCCATTCGGAAATCTCTGGATCAAAGCTTACTTACAGCTCCCCAAAGCATATCGGTGTTAGTCCCGTCCTTCATCGGCTCCTAGTGCCAAGGCATTCACCGTGCGCCCTTTCTAACTTAACCTAAAAGGTTTATTACTCTATATATAATAGAGAGAAAACTAAAATGGCGATTACTCGATGTTTCTTGACTTTCTTCTTTACGATTATCTAGTTTTCAAAGAACGAGGCTACTGATTTCAATCACAACGTGATTAAACTTCAGAGCTTTACATCATGCTGCCTTGCGACGAGCTGAGGGATTACTTCCTCGAACTACTGCGGCGCAGGAGCAATGCAAGTTATATGAACGTTTAATCCAATGTTAATGAATTAAACTAAGTGGAGCTTAGCGGGATCGAACCGCTGACCTCCTGCGTGCAAGGCAGGCGCTCTCCCAGCTGAGCTAAAGCCCCGTAGAAGGAAAGTGGGCCTAAATGGACTCGAACCATCGACCTCACGCTTATCAGGCGTGCGCTCTAACCAGCTGAGCTATAGGCCCCCACTACGAAAATATGAATGAGAATTTGCACTCTCAAAACTAAACAAACAGAAAACAATCAAACAAACATGTTTTGTCTGGCTCATAGGTCCAGCTTATATCCTTAGAAAGGAGGTGATCCAGCCGCACCTTCCGATACGGCTACCTTGTTACGACTTCACCCCAATCATCTGTCCCACCTTAGGCGGCTGGCTCCTTACGGTTACCCCACCGACTTCGGGTGTTACAAACTCTCGTGGTGTGACGGGCGGTGTGTACAAGGCCCGGGAACGTATTCACCGCGGCATGCTGATCCGCGATTACTAGCGATTCCGGCTTCATGTAGGCGAGTTGCAGCCTACAATCCGAACTGAGAATGGTTTTATGGGATTGGCTAAACCTCGCGGTCTTGCAGCCCTTTGTACCATCCATTGTAGCACGTGTGTAGCCCAGGTCATAAGGGGCATGATGATTTGACGTCATCCCCACCTTCCTCCGGTTTGTCACCGGCAGTCACCTTAGAGTGCCCAACTGAATGCTGGCAACTAAGATCAAGGGTTGCGCTCGTTGCGGGACTTAACCCAACATCTCACGACACGAGCTGACGACAACCATGCACCACCTGTCACTCTGTCCCCCGAAGGGGAAAGTCCTATCTCTAGGAGTGTCAGAGGATGTCAAGACCTGGTAAGGTTCTTCGCGTTGCTTCGAATTAAACCACATGCTCCACCGCTTGTGCGGGCCCCCGTCAATTCCTTTGAGTTTCAGCCTTGCGGCCGTACTCCCCAGGCGGAGTGCTTAATGCGTTAGCTGCAGCACTAAGGGGCGGAAACCCCCTAACACTTAGCACTCATCGTTTACGGCGTGGACTACCAGGGTATCTAATCCTGTTTGCTCCCCACGCTTTCGCGCCTCAGCGTCAGTTACAGACCAGAAAGCCGCCTTCGCCACTGGTGTTCCTCCACATCTCTACGCATTTCACCGCTACACGTGGAATTCCGCTTTCCTCTTCTGCACTCAAGTCCCCCAGTTTCCAATGACCCTCCACGGTTGAGCCGTGGGCTTTCACATCAGACTTAAAGGACCGCCTGCGCGCGCTTTACGCCCAATAATTCCGGACAACGCTTGCCACCTACGTATTACCGCGGCTGCTGGCACGTAGTTAGCCGTGGCTTTCTGGTTAGGTACCGTCAAGGTACCGGCAGTTACTCCGGTACTTGTTCTTCCCTAACAACAGAGCTTTACGACCCGAAGGCCTTCATCGCTCACGCGGCGTTGCTCCATCAGACTTTCGTCCATTGTGGAAGATTCCCTACTGCTGCCTCCCGTAGGAGTCTGGGCCGTGTCTCAGTCCCAGTGTGGCCGATCACCCTCTCAGGTCGGCTACGCATCGTCGCCTTGGTGAGCCGTTACCTCACCAACTAGCTAATGCGCCGCGGGCCCATCTGTAAGTGTCAGCCGAAACCGACTTTCAGCTTTCCCTCATGTGAGGAAAAGGATTATCCGGTATTAGCACCGGTTTCCCGGTGTTATCCCAGTCTTACAGGCAGGTTGCCCACGTGTTACTCACCCGTCCGCCGCTAACCACCGAAGTGATTCGCTCGACTTGCATGTATTAGGCACGCCGCCAGCGTTCGTCCTGAGCCAGGATCAAACTCTCCAAGAAAGTTGATTAGCTCATTTTGTTACGTTGGCTTAGTTTCATAGGAAACTAAATATTATTGTTTGTTGACGTTTTTGTTTGTTTAGTTTTCAAAGAACAAATTTCTTAATCGCTTGTATGTCTCGTAAGCGACTCAATAAATATATCATGCACCAAAATTAAAGTCAACACTTTTTCTTTTCTAAAAAATAAAAAAAGAAAAAAGGCCAACTCACATGAGTTAGCCCTTGCCATAATCTAATTATTCTTCACTGTCAGGAGTATTTACTTCCTGTGTTTCCTCGGCACTGTTGTCTTCAATGTCATCAATGTTTGCTTCTTGCGATGCCTCTTCTTTCTCTACTTTAGCTACTGTCGCAACAAACTCGTTTTCGCTTTCTTTCATACTAATAAGTTTGACACCTTGCGTGCTACGGCCCATTTTAGAAATTCCTGCTACATCAATTCTGATCAGTACCCCGCCAGTTGTAATTAACATAAGATCTTCTTCACCTGTCACTGCTCTCATTGAAACCAGCGGACCGTTTTTATCGGTCACTTGGCAAGTCTTAATCCCTTTACCGCCTCTTCCCTGGACGCGATATTCTGATGCAGGAGTGCGTTTACCATAACCATTCTTGGTTACAATAAGAACATCATTGTTCTCTTCTAACACTTCCATTCCAACCACTTCATCGTCGGAATCAAGGGTGATTCCCTTTACTCCTGTTGCTGTTCTTCCCATGGACCTTACATCCGTTTCAGGGAAGTGGATTAACATACCTTTTTTCGTTCCAATAATCATATGTTTATTTCCATCAGTCAGACGAGCTGAAATTAGTTCGTCCCCTTCACGCAAGCTTAACGCAATAAGTCCATTGTTTCGGATATTTGCAAATGATGTTAACGGAGAACGTTTAGAAACACCCTCTTTTGTTGTAAAGAATAGGAACCAATCATCCACAAATTCTTCAACAGGGATAATTGCATTTACCCACTCACCTTTTTCAATTCCAAGAAGGTTGATGATTGGAATTCCTTTAGCTGTACGGCTATATTCTGGAATCTCGTATCCTTTAGAACGATATACCTTCCCTTTGTTGGTAAAGAAAAGGATGGTATCATGCGTAGATGTGGTGATTAAATGTTCAACGAAATCATCTTCATTTGTTCCCATGCCTTGAATTCCTCGGCCGCCACGTCTTTGGGCGCGGTATGTAGAAACCGGAAGACGTTTAATATAGCCATTATGAGTTAATGAGATGACAATATTTTCACGAGGAATTAAGTCCTCATCTTCAATGTTCTCAATTCCGCCAGTTACAATTTCTGTACGACGTGTATCATTGAAACGCTCTTTAATTTCAGTTAATTCCTCACGGATAATCTCAAGCACCTTTTCTTCATCAGCTAAAATAGCCTTTAATTCTGCAATTAACTTCATTAAGTTTTGGTACTCTTCTTCAATCTTTTCTCTTTCTAATCCTGTTAAGCGTTGTAGACGCATATCAAGGATCGCTTGCGCCTGCTTTTCAGAGAGATTGAATGTAGTCATTAATCCTTCTCTCGCAATATCTGTTGTTTGTGAACTGCGAATTAAACTAATAACCGCATCAAGATTGTCCAAAGCAATTCTTAAACCATCTAAAATATGGGCCCGTGCTTCTGCTTTTCGCAATTCAAATTCAGTTCTTCTACGAATGACTACTCTTTGATGATCTAGATAGTGAACTAAGCATTGCTTTAGGCTCAATACCTTCGGCTGTCCACCAACAAGTGCTAAAGTGTTAATACCGAAGCTGGTTTGAAGTGCCGTTTGTTTATATAAGTTATTTAAAAGGACATTTGCATTAGCGTCTTTACGAACTTCAATAACGATTCGCATTCCTCTACGGTCAGATTCATCTCGCAAATCGGTGATGCCTTCAATTTTTTTATCACGAGCTAATTCCGCAATTTTTTCGATTAACTTTGCCTTATTTACCTGATATGGCAGCTCATTTACAATGATAACTTCCTTACCGTTAGACTTTTGTTCAATTTCTACTTTTGCTCGGATTGTTATGGAGCCTCTGCCCGTTTCGTAAGCCTTACGAATACCACTTCGACCAAGAATTATTCCGCCAGTTGGGAAATCAGGACCAGGAATAATCTCCATTAATTCCTGCGTAGTAATTTCTGGGTCATGACTGAGTGCTAACACTCCATCAATTACCTCTCCAAGCTGATGCGGTGGTATATTTGTAGCCATACCAACAGCAATACCTGTCGTTCCGTTAACCAATAAATTTGGGAATCTTGCTGGTAAAACAACCGGCTCTTTTTCTTCACCGTCATAGTTATCTTGATAATCAATGGTGTCTTTGTTTATATCTCTTAATAATTCCATTGATATTTTGGACATTCTTGATTCTGTATAACGCATTGCTGCTGCTGCGTCCCCGTCTACAGAACCGAAGTTTCCATGCCCATCAACGAGCATATATCGATAGTTGAAATCCTGTGCCATACGTACCATTGTTTCATAAACGGCAGAATCACCATGGGGGTGATACTTACCGATTACATCCCCAACAATACGTGCGGATTTTTTATATGGTTTGTCCGAATGCATACCTAAATCATGCATTGCATAAAGAATACGGCGATGAACAGGTTTTAACCCATCACGAACATCTGGAAGGGCACGAGAAACAATAACACTCATCGCATAATCAAGGAAAGAAGATTTCATCTCCTGACTAATATTAATCTCTTTTATTTGAGAACTTGGTGTTTCAGCCATAATTGGTACCTCCTATTGGATCACCCTAAGGTCTATGTAAAAGATAGGCTCTGTTAAACTTTCCTATTGATTTCCGCTCCAGGCACGAGCGGTTCGTGGGTGTTTCGGTGAGCCTCCTCGGCGAAACGCGCCTGCGGGGTCTCACCTGAACCTTACTCCCACAGGAGTCTTTGTGCCTTCCGCTCCAATCAATAGAGTGTAAAAATCAACACTGTTCTTTAACATAGCCAAAAGAAAAAGGAGGATAGTGGTCAAACCTCTACCCCTTAGTCTATATCTAGTTATATATCCAGATTTTTTACATACTGTGCATTTGCTTCTATGAAGTTACGGCGAGGTTCTACTTTATCGCCCATTAACATTTCAAACGTCTCGTCAGCTTCTATTGCATCTTCTAAGCTCACCTGCAGCATGGTTCTAGTAGATGGATCCATCGTTGTTTCCCATAATTGTTCAGGATTCATCTCTCCCAAACCTTTGTATCGTTGAATATTTGGTTTTGGTGTTGCAGGTAACTCAGCAAAAATCTTATCTAGTTCTTTGTCATTGTATGCGTACTCTATCCGCTTTCCTTGTTGAACCTTATAGAGCGGCGGCTGCGCAATATAGATATAGCCTGCTTCTAGTATTTTTCTCATATAACGATAGAAGAAGGTCAAAATAAGTGTCCGAATATGAGCTCCATCGACGTCAGCATCTGTCATTATAACGACTTTATGATAACGAGCTTTTGAAATATCGAAATCCTCACCAATACCGGTACCGATTGCAGTAATCATTGCTCTTACTTCGTTGTTAGATAAAATTTTATCAAGACGTGCTTTTTCAACATTCAGGATTTTACCTCTTAGCGGTAGAATGGCTTGGAAGTGTCGATCCCGTCCTTGCTTCGCTGAACCTCCCGCAGAGTCACCCTCAACGATGTATAATTCACTCTCTGAAGGATCTTTGGAAGAACAATCTGCAAGCTTACCTGGTAGACTTGATACTTCTAAAGCACTCTTACGGCGTGTTAATTCCCTAGCTTTCTTCGCTGCCAGTCTTGCACGCGCAGCCATCAAGCCTTTCTCAACAATTTTCTTCGCTACTGTTGGATTTTCTAGCAAGAATTTTTCGAAGTGGCCGGCAAAGATTGTGTCTGTAATAGCTCTAACTTCTGAGTTTCCAAGCTTAGTCTTTGTTTGTCCCTCAAATTGCGGGTCAGGATGTTTGATTGACACAATGGCTGTTAATCCTTCACGAACATCTTCCCCTGAAAGGTTTGTGTCACTTTCTTTAATAAGGCCATTTTTTCTAGCATAATCATTAATCACTCTTGTTAAGGCTGTTTTAAAGCCTGATTCATGCGTTCCACCTTCATAGGTGTGGATATTATTTGCGAAAGAGTAAATGTTATCAGTGTAGCCTTCGTTATACTGTAGTGCGACTTCTACGCTAATGCCGTCACGTTCTCCGCCGATGTAAATCGGCTCTTCATGAATGACTTCCTTCGTGCGGTTTAAATGCTCTACATAGGATTTAATTCCGCCTTCGTAGTAGTATTCATTATGTTTATTTTCAACGCGTTTATCTTCAATTGTGATCTTAATTCCCTTGTTCAGGAAGGCTAATTCACGAAGACGAGTTGCGAGTATGTCATACTCATATACTAGTGTTTCAGTGAATATTTCCCCATCCGGTTTAAAGTGTGTAGTAGTGCCCGTTCTATCGGTTGTTCCAATTACCTCTAACTCTTGAACAACTGCACCACGCTCGAATTTAATCGAGTGAATTTTACCGTCACGATGGACATAGACCTCTAGATCTGTAGAAAGAGCATTAACAACAGAGGCTCCTACACCATGTAGACCACCAGAGACCTTATATCCGCCTCCGCCAAATTTCCCACCGGCGTGAAGGACGGTCATAATTACCTCTACTGCAGGTCTACCCATCTTTTCTTGGATATCAACCGGGATTCCACGGCCATTATCCATAACAGTAATACTGTTATCTTCTTCTATTACGACATTAATTTCATCACAGTAACCAGCGAGTGCTTCGTCAATACTGTTATCGACAATTTCCCATACAAGGTGATGAAGACCCTTGCCACTAGTTGAGCCAATATACATCCCCGGTCTTTTTCTAACCGCTTCAAGGCCCTCAAGGACTTGTATTTGATCTGCACCGTATGATTGTTCCTGTACTGCATTTTGTTCGATAGTCATACTAGTTCACCTGCACCTTCTGACAAAAATATATCTATATTTTCGTTGTTTAAAACGAGAAAAGAATGTTTATATTAAAATTCATGTATATTTATTTGACTGGAACGCTTTTTTAATGTTCCAGAGGCAATCGGAGATAGGTATACTTGGTCATGGGTAATAATGACTGATTTATAAGGGTTTTTAGATAAATTGATTACCTTCTCTTGGTGATGCTTTAGGAATTCTTCCACAAGCGAAGAGTGTTTTGCACTCTCTTTATCCAAAATAGAAATAATATCTTTTGCCCTAATATTTAAATCTTCTCCTATGTGGATATACATGGTACACCTCAGTTTTCTTTCCTAATTACACCAGCCTCAACAACATAAGTTGAAGCTTCCTTTAATGTTTGATGGTCAATCCCTTCGACACTTGTGGTTGTCACAAATGTTTGAACCTTCCCTTGAATGGTATTCAGTAAATGGGATTGTCTGTAATCATCTAATTCAGATAACACGTCATCAAGCAGTAAAATAGGGTACTCACCAATCTCCGAATAGATTAGCTCGATTTCCGCAAGTTTTACAGAAAGGGCCGTTGTCCGCTGCTGTCCCTGTGAGCCAAAGGTTTGAACATCTCTACCGTTCACCAAAAATAATAAATCATCACGATGAGGCCCAAAGAGGGTCGTACCTCGTTCAATTTCTCTTGACCGGACCTTCGCAAATTTTTCTTCAAAGCTTGCTATCATCTTCGACAAATCTTGTTCTTCTAATACCTCAACTGAAGGCTTATAGGTAATTTCTAGCGTTTCTAATCCCCTTGAAATTCCTTGATGGATTGGTTTTGCCCAATTCTCTAGCAACCGTAAGAATTCAAACCGCTTTGTGACAATTTTAACGGCCATTTGAATGAATTGCTCTGTTAAAATCTCCAGCATCGTTTGATCTGATTGTTTTTTTATTTGCATCATTTTTAAATAATGATTACGCTGTTGAAGTATTTTTTGATATTGACTCATATCATGTAAATAAATTGGCGAAACCTGCCCAATTTCCATATCTATAAACCGTCTTCGCACCTGCGGGCTGCCTTTTACAATATTAAGGTCTTCAGGCGCAAACATCACCACGTTCAGATTTCCCACATATTGACTTAATTTTTGCTGTTCAATATGGTTGCACTTCGCCTTTTTTCCTTTTTTGGAAATAATTAATTCCAGCGGTAAAGAGCTGTGCTGTTTTTGAACCCGTCCTTCTATTTTAGCATATTCTTGGTCCCAACGAATAAGTTCTTTGTCATTAGAGGTACGATGAGATTTTGCCATTGCAAGTACATAAATGGACTCCATCACATTCGTTTTCCCCTGGGCATTTTCGCCCAAAATGACATTGACTTTATTTTCAAATTCTACGAATAACTCTTCATAGTTTCGATAGTTATTTAAGGCTAATTTTTCTATATACATGGCAACGCATCCTTTAAGCTAGTCGGTAATCACAAACTCCCCAAAGCCAGCAATTTGGACTTTGTCACCTGCGCGAAGCTTTCTACCTCTTCTTTGATCTTGTTCACCATTGATAAATACTTCATGTTCGCTCAAAAACCATTTTGCCATTCCACCTGTTTGAATTACATCAGCCGCTTTTAAAAATTGACCTAACGTAATAAATTCTGTGTCTAGCTTTACTTTTTCAGGCATGTTGTCACCCTCATTTCTAAAAATGGTCTCAATACTTTATTTTACTAAAAAAATCATCAGGATACAAAGAAAACCAAAAAAGAAATTTATAAGTAAAGAAAGCCGCCAAAATTAAATGGCGGCAGCTTATAAATTTGTATATTTGTCTAGTATGTTCTTACAGGTAAGATCAGCTGTAAAATGCTTTCGTCATGAAGCGGGCGAATTAAGAATGGGCGCATCGCTCCCGTGAAGCTTACCTTAATATCTGTTCCTTCAAGTGCCTTTAGGGCATCCATCATATATTTTGCACTAAAAGAAATTTTCAAATCTTCTCCCTCAATGGAAGAGCTTTGAATCTCTTCGACTACCTTTCCAATTTCAGGAGTATTAGAAGAAACCTCGATAATTCCATCCTCAATCGTAGAGAATTTTACGACATTATTTCTTCCTTCTCGTGCTAATAGGGAAGCACGGTCAATCGCTTGAAGGAATTCCTTTGTATTAACTGTTACATCCGTCTTACTTTCATTTGGAATCAATCTTGAAGTATCAGGGTAATTGCCTTCTAACAATCTTGAAAAGAATAGTAAGTGCTTAGCTTTAAATAGGATTTGATTTTCAGTAATAACTATATCGATTAGTTCATTGGAATCATCAATAATTTTGCTTAATTCATTTAGACTCTTTCCTGGAATTACGACATTGTAGCTTTCATTATTTTCTGTTTCGATCTTCGCTTTTCTTAATGCCAGACGATGGCTATCTGTTGCAATACAGATTAATTCCCCATTTTCAATCTTCCAGTTTACACCTGTCAAGATGGGGCGTGTTTCTGAGGTGGACACTGCAAAATGGGTTTGACGAATCATCGCTTTTAGAAGGTCGGTAGCAATATGAAATTTATTATTTTCCTCTATTTGCGGTAAGTGAGGATATTCTTCTGCATCCAAGCCGTTTAAGTTAAACTCGGATTTCCCAGAGCGAATAACCGTTTGTAGGGAACCAAGAACTTCAATCTCTACAGTGTCTGTAGGAAGTTTTTTAACGATTTCACTGAAAAACTTAGCTTGAAGAACAATAGAACCAGACTGTTTAATTTCAACAATTTCATCGCCAGCATCCTCTTTAGGGATAAACGATTCAATAGAAATATCAGAGTCACTACCAGTTAAAGTTACTCCATCAGCAGCTGCAGTAATCTTAATTCCCGTTAAGATCGGAATTGTTGTTCTTGTTGTGACTGCCTTCATAACATCTTGAACACTTTGAACAAGGCGGTCGCGTTGGATGATAAATTTCATATCAAAATCCTCCGTATAGGCATATTTTTTTAGCTGTAACATATAATATTATTTTTTAAAAAAATTAGTAGAAGTACTAGTAGGTCCTGTTAGTATGTGGATAACTAGCAAATTTAACGGAAATACAGCCTATCCACATGTGGACAGACTGTGTAAAACAACTAAGAAGTTATTCACATTTTTCAACAGAAAAAAATAAAAAAAATAATTAGACCTTTAACAGATCATTTAATTCTTTCATTTGTTTTTGCAATTGCGCATCTGTTTGAAGAAGTTTTGAAATTTTTTCATGCGCATGAATGACAGTTGTGTGGTCGCGTCCACCGAACTCTTCTCCTATTTTAGGCAGCGAGTAGTCCGTTAATTCGCGAGATAAATACATAGCAATTTGTCTTGGAAAGGCAACGGATTTTGTCCGTTTTTTCGCTTTAAAGTCCTCTAGCTTAATACTAAAGTGCTCTCCAACAATCCGTTGGATCTCATGAATGGTAATCACTTTAGGCTTAGAGCTTGGAATGATATCCTTTAATGCCTCTGCAGCAAGATCTGCATTAATATCCTTATTGATTAGGGATGAATAGGCAACTACTCGAATCAATGCCCCTTCTAATTCACGAATGTTCGAATCGATTTGATTAGCGATGTAGAGCATGACCTCGTTTGGAATATCTAATCCTTCTGCCTTTGCTTTCTTCCGAAGAATAGCAATCCTTGTTTCTAAGTCAGGTGGAGTAATATCCGTAATTAAGCCCCATTCAAAGCGGGAGCGCAAACGATCCTCTAATGTGGGGATCTCTCTTGGCGGCCGGTCACTAGAGATAATAATTTGTTTGCTTTCTTCATGCAAAGCATTAAATGTATGGAAAAATTCTTCTTGTGTTGATTCTTTTCCGGCTAAGAATTGAATATCATCTATAAGTAAAATATCGACATTTCGATATTTATTGCGGAAATTTTCGGCTTTATTGTCACGAATTGAGTTAATGAATTCATTTGTGAATTTTTCGGATGATAAATACACCACTTTTGCTTGAGGGTTATGATCTAAAACATAATGGCCAATTGCGTGCATTAAGTGGGTTTTTCCTAATCCTACACCTCCGTAAATAAATAGAGGATTATAGGCTTTTGCTGGCGCCTCAGCAACTGCTAGAGATGCTGCATGGGCAAAACGGTTACCAGAACCGATAACGAATGTATCAAATGTATACTTTTGATTTAAAATACCTTGAGGAAAATCTCCAGGGTCATCCTCTTTTTTTACCTTTTTTGGCGGTAATTGCACATCATTTTCTGCTTCATTCTGGTTTTGCGGAATAATAAACTTTACAGATAGTTCTTCTCCGGTAATTTCATATAGAATCCCAGAGATTAACTGAGAATATCGCTCTTCCAGCCAATCACGCGCAAATTCATTGGGTGCTGTTATGATAAGCAAATTACCTTGAAGGGAATGGGCCTTTGTAGACTTAAGCCAAGTATCAAAGCTAGGCTTGCTTATCTTTTTCTCTATATTGGCCAGGGCAGCATTCCAAAGATCCGCAATATTTTCCAACTAGTATCCCTCCTTAATTGTATTTTTTTAATTATGTCTAACTCCCAAAAATATAGTTACTACTGAGTATTTCTTAGCAACCGGGCAATCTATTGACTAAGTTCCGCGAGAAAAAACAAGGGTTATACAAGTTGTACAACCTATTAATTTATAAATATACGAAACACTGGTTGTGGAAAAACATATAATAAGGAATAAATGTGGAGTTTCGACAATATCCACCCCTTGTGGACAAGTTTCTACATAGTGCTTGGATAAACTATCCACACCTTATCCACAATTTGTGGATAACGTAATTTGGGGATAAAGTTATTCAGAGTGAAAACACAAATATAATATCAAATAATTGCTTATGGTGCAATGCCTTTTACTGGTTTATCCACAAGCGCAACAATGTGTGCACAAAAATTGTCCACAAGTAGATGATTTGTGCAAAACCTGTCAATATGTTGTGTGGATAACGAAAAAACTGTCGAAAAAATATCCACATAGAAACTTTTGAGTTAGAGTATGTTCCAGTCCTAACTGATTGCCGCACCTGTTGATTGGAGTGGAAGGCGCGAAGATCCTCGAAAATGCTAACGCATTTCCTTCGTGCGGTGTTAACTCGATGAAACTTATTCAATGTCCTGTGGGAGTATGGTTCAGGGGAGACCCCGCAGGCGCGTTTCTCCGAGGAGGCTCGCCGAAACACCCACGAACCGCTCGCGCCTGGAGCGGAGCTCAACAGACATCTTTAAAAGAACCTTTCTTTGATAGAATTTCTGGAATATCTATAATTCATGTTCGAAAAAAACTGGAAATAGGAAACAATAATTGGAGAGGAGTTGACAATTTGGAGTAGACGTCTTTATAATAAGTAAGACTGTCGTTTAGAATTGTCAGCTATTCCTCAGGGAGGTGTCATATAATGAAAAGAACATATCAACCAAATAAGCGTAAACATAGTAAAGTTCACGGTTTCCGCAGTCGTATGAGCTCAGCAAATGGACGTAAGGTTCTAGCTCGTCGTCGTCAAAAAGGAAGAAAAGTATTATCAGCTTAGACCACTGAAACGTCTCAGTGGTCTTTTTTCTAATCAGAGGGGAGGACAGCCATTAGTTGATCTTCCCCTTTAGATTAGGAAAAGCAGGAATGGTTATAGTAGAAACTAAAAGAACCGAGCCTTAGCCAATTAGAGACTGTAGGTGTTAAATCGATGAAAAAAGAGTTTCGTGTGAAAAAAAATAAAGAATTTCAAGCAGCCTTTCAAAAAGGACGTTCATTTGCCAACCGGCAATTTGTCGTTTATGCCCTTGAAAAGGCTGACCAAGATCATTTCCGTATCGGGTTGTCTGTCAGCAAAAAGATTGGAAATGCTGTTACAAGAAATAGAATTAAACGGTATGTAAGACAATCTATCTTTGAATTGAATGAACAGCTTGCTCCAGGAAATGATTACGTTATCATTGCAAGAAAGCCAACAGCAGAAATGGACTTTTTTGAAGTGAAAAAAAGCTTGACCCATGTCCTTAAGGTAGGAAAAGTACTTAGGAAATGATAAAATACCAAGTAAATATACATAAAAAATTTAATATATTGGCAAGGAGGAAAATTTGGTTGAAAAAACGAATATTTCTTTTGTTCGGTATGCTTTCTGTCTTTTTGTTTTTAACCGGATGTAGTGAAATTAAAAAGCCGATTACTTCAGAAAGTACAGGGTTTTGGAATGAATATATTGTCTATCCACTGTCCTGGTTGATTAAAGAAGGCGCCCATTTATTAGGCGGAAGCTATGGGTTAGCGCTAATAGTCGTTACAATTCTAATTCGACTTGCTATTTTGCCACTAATGATCAAGCAGACGAAAAGCTCTAAAGCGATGCAGGCTCTTCAGCCAGAAATGAAGGCCCTTCGTGAAAAATATAGTTCTAAAGATCAGAAGACACAGCAAAAATTGCAGCAAGAAACGATGGCGTTATTTTCTAAACATGGAGTAAATCCTATGGCAGGATGTTTTCCACTCATTGTCCAAATGCCAATTCTCATTGGTTTCTATCATGCTATTTCAAGAACACGTGAAATTGCTTCTGATAGTTTCTTGTGGTTTGATCTAGGCGAAAAGGACCCATATTATATTTTGCCGATTATTGCAGGTATTACCACTTTTATTCAGCAAAAAATGATGATGGCAGGTCAAGAGCAAAATCCGCAAATGGCTATGATGGTATGGATGATGCCAATCATGATTGTTTTCTTTGCATTTAGTTTCCCGGCAGCTCTTTCATTGTACTGGGTTGTTGGTAATATCTTCATGATTGTTCAAACCTATTTTATTAAAGGACCGGATTTAAGGGCTAACGCCACCGGTAATGTGGGAGGAGCAAAAAAGTGAAACAGGTAACTGCTACAGGACAAACTGTCGAAGCAGCAGTAGAATCAGCTTTAGCTCAATTGAATACCACCAAAGACCGCACAGATGTTGACATTATTGATGAGGGTAAAAAGGGGATTTTTGGAATTTTCGGCTCGCGGCCAGCTGTCGTAAAAGTAACTGTAATCATTGATCCAATCGAAGAAGCAAAGAAATTTCTGTCACAAGTAAGTGAGCAAATGGGGGCACCGGCAGAAATTGAAATCAGACGTGAGGGTAAAAATGTTACTTTTGTGATGACTGGAGAAAAGATTGCTTTATTGATTGGAAAAAGAGGTCAAACATTAAATTCATTGCAATATTTGACCCAGTTAGTGATTAATCGCTTTTCCAAGCAATATTTAAATGTCATCTTAGATGCTGAAGATTATCGAAACAGAAGAAATGAAACATTGATTCAACTTGCCCATCGTCTAGCCCAGAAGGCAGTGAAGTCGGGAAAAGAAGTTTCCTTAGAACCTATGCCTTCCTATGAGCGAAAAGTCATTCATACCGCTTTGTCTGAAAACAGACGTGTTAAAACATCCTCTGATGGAGCGGAACCACATCGTTATGTGGTGATTAATCCCGTCAGAAGATAATCATTCTTAGTAAAAGACATCCTACTTTATAGGGTGTCTTTTTTTTAGGCTCTTTTCTAAGGCATGGTTGCTTTTGGATACCTTTTTTAAGGTTCGTCCTAATAAATAGACGGAAGAATTCCGCTTATTTGTTTTTAAAACGCAAAAATAGAGCACTTTTCTTTGAATAACCGGAAAAATTCCGTTTATTTATTGCTCTTCTAAGGAGGCAATCCAATTGGCCAGCTTATTAGTAGCAAAGATCCTGGAGCGGAAATCAACAGACAAATTTAAAAAAACTTTTAAATAGATGAATGTTAATAACTAACTTTGAGTTTTCGTTTTATTGTTATTCACATGTGGATAAGTTAAAATAATAAATAGACATTTTTTTGACTGTGGATAATTGATTTGCTTTTTTAACGGGGATTCCTGTGGTATTCTAATAATTTGAGAAAAAATTTCCGATTGATATATAGATGAATTTCTTTATGTGAGGTGAAGAACATGGAGTTTGATACGATTGCAGCCATCTCTACGCCAATGGGAGAGGGTGCTATTGCGATTGTCAGATTGAGTGGTGATGATGCCATTCAAATTGCAGATAAGCTTTTCAAAGGTGTTGGCGGGAAAAGGCTTCTAGATATGCCATCACACACCATTCATTACGGACATTTATTTGACCCAAAAAGCGATCAAGTGATTGAAGAGGTAATGGTTTCAGTCATGAAGGGGCCGAAAACCTTTACGAAAGAGGATGTTGTTGAAATTAACTGTCACGGCGGGATGGTGTCTGTTAATCGAGTATTACAGCATGTACTTAATAATGGGGCTAGGTTAGCCGAACCGGGTGAATTTACAAAAAGAGCATTTTTAAATGGACGGATTGATTTATCCCAAGCAGAAGCGGTAATGGATTTAATTCGGGCAAAAACTGACCGAGCGATGAATGTAGCTCTCGGTCAAATGGAAGGTCGCCTTTCTAATTTAATTCGCCGACTTCGTCAGGAGATTTTAGAAATTCTTGCACACGTCGAAGTAAATATAGATTATCCAGAATATGACGATGTAGAAGAAATGACGCATCACATGTTGATTGAAAAAGCGACATTTGTAAGGGAAGAAATTCAAAAGATCCTCCAAACATCGCAACAGGGAAAAATTTTACGAGAAGGTTTATCTACGGTTATTGTCGGACGTCCGAACGTTGGAAAGTCGTCATTACTTAATAGCCTCGTTCATGAAAATAAAGCAATTGTAACAGATATTCCTGGGACCACACGTGATGTCATTGAAGAATATGTGAATGTCCGTGGAGTACCATTAAGATTACTGGATACAGCGGGTATCAGGGAAACAGAAGATATCGTGGAGCGGATCGGTGTGGAACGTTCACGTCAGGTATTAAAGGAAGCCGATTTAATTCTACTGGTATTGAACTACTCCGACAAGCTGACAGTAGAGGATGAAAACCTATTTGAGGTTGTTAAAGGAATGGACGTTATTGTCATTATTAACAAAACTGATCTCCCACAACACATTGATATGGAACGAGTGCAGCAGCTTGCTGAGGGACATAAAATTGTAACGACATCTTTGTTGGAAGAACGGGGTGTCGATGAGCTCGAGGAAGCGATTGCCTCATTGTTCTTTGCAGGATCCATCGAAGCAGGTGATATCACCTATGTTTCAAACAGTCGTCATATTGCATTGCTAAACCAAAGTCTTCATGCCATTGAAGAGGCGATTGAAGGAGTAGAAGCAGGTACTCCAATTGATATCGTTCAAATTGATTTAACAAGAACATGGGAACTACTTGGGGAAATCACGGGTGAAAATGTTCATGAAAGTTTAATTGATCAGCTATTTTCACAGTTCTGTTTAGGGAAATAAGCTATGTTTCCGTTATGACGGAAAAGGAGGAACAACATGCAATACGAAGCAGGAAGTTATGATGTCATTGTCGTTGGGGCTGGACATGCAGGCTGCGAAGCAGGCCTTGCCGCTGCAAGACTTGGCGCAAAAACATTAATGATTACCATTAATTTAGATATGGTTGCCTTTATGCCTTGTAATCCATCTGTTGGTGGACCAGCAAAGGGAATTGTGGTGCGTGAAATCGACGCACTTGGCGGTGAAATGGCGAGAAATATAGATAAAACCTATATTCAAATGCGGATGCTTAACACTGGAAAAGGTCCTGCGGTCCGTGCTTTACGCGCGCAGGCAGATAAATTCGACTACCAACATGAAATGAAGAAAACACTCGAAGAAGAACCAAACCTAACATTACTTCAGGGTATGGTTGAAAATTTAATTGTTGAAGATGGAATGGTAAAAGGGGTCGTCACAAAAACTGGAGCCACCTATTCTGCAAAAACAGTTGTAATCACCACTGGAACTTACCTTCGCGGGGAAATTATTCTGGGTGAATTAAAGTATTCCAGCGGTCCAAACAATCAACAACCATCCATTAAGCTGTCTGAACACTTAGAGGAACTTGGTTTTGAGTTAGTCCGTTTCAAGACAGGTACACCACCTCGTGTAGATGGAAATACGATTGATTATAGTAAAACGGAAATACAGCCGGGCGATGAAGAGCCAAGGGCATTTTCTTACGAGACGACAAAATTTATTACCGATCAGTTGCCATGCTGGTTGACCTATACAAACGATCGAACACATCAATTAATCGATGATAATCTACACCGTTCCCCAATGTTCTCTGGAATGATTAAGGGGACAGGTCCAAGATATTGTCCGTCGATTGAGGATAAAGTGGTTCGTTTTAATGATAAACCTCGTCATCAAATCTTCCTTGAGCCAGAAGGAAGAAATACGAAGGAAGTCTATGTTCAAGGGTTATCGACCTCTCTGCCAGAAGATGTCCAGCATCGAATCCTTAAAACGATACCTGGGTTAGAGGAATCTCAAATGATGAGAGCCGGATATGCCATCGAGTATGACGCAATTGTTCCTACGCAACTTTGGCCGACTCTAGAAACAAAAGTTGTGAAAAATTTATATACAGCAGGACAGATTAACGGAACATCCGGTTATGAGGAAGCAGCAGGCCAAGGAATCATGGCAGGGATCAATGCGGGGCTTAAAGCATTAGATCGGGGAGAATTAGTGCTTAGCCGTTCTGATGCTTATATTGGAGTATTAATTGACGATCTGATTACGAAGGGGACAAATGAACCATACCGTTTGTTAACGTCTCGTGCAGAATACCGTCTATTATTACGTCACGATAATGCGGATTTAAGGCTGACTGAAATTGGTCATAAAATTGGCCTGATTCGCGATGACCGTTATGAAGCATTTTTAGCCAAAAAGGGAGCCATTGAAGCAGAAAAGGAACGTCTACAGTCCATTATTTTAAAGCCATCTGCAGAAGTCCAAGCTGTTATTCGAAGTGTGGGCGGCAGTGAGCTTAAGGATGGTATTCATGCGGCCGATTTGCTAAAAAGACCTGAAATGACGTATGAGTTAGTTGAACAACTGACAAAGAGTGACATTGAATTAGATACTGATGTAAAAGAACAAGTAGAAATTCAAATTAAGTATGAAGGTTATATTGAAAAATCACTACAGCAGGTAGAACGCTTAAAGAAAATGGAGAACAAGAAAATTCCTGAAAATATTGATTATGATGCAATTAACAGCTTAGCGACAGAAGCGAAACAGAAGCTAAAGCAAATCAAACCATTATCCATAGCTCAGGCCTCTCGTATTTCTGGGGTAAATCCTGCCGATATTTCAATCCTCCTTGTCTATTTAGAGCAAGGCCGGATTGCCAAAGTTCATGAATAATAATGAAGAGCTCCCAGCATGCCCATGCATTGCTGGGGCTTGAATAGTTAGTGAGGAAATTTGTTTATGAATATTGAACAATTTGTAACTTGCCTTGCGGAAAAGGGGATCACCCTTACGGACAAGCAGCTTGATCAGTTTCAAACGTATTTTGAAACCCTTGTCGAGTGGAATGAAAAAATGAATTTAACAGCAATAACTGAAAAACATGAGGTGTATTTAAAACACTTTTATGATTCTATCGCTGCTTCGTTTTATTTTGACTTTACGAAGCCCTTTCATCTTTGTGATGTAGGTGCAGGTGCAGGATTTCCAAGCATTCCATTAAAAATTGTGTATCCTCATATTGAGGTCACCATCGTGGATTCATTGAACAAGCGGATTTCATTCTTAAATCATCTTGCAAATGTTTTACAGTTAGAAAATGTGCACTTTGTCCATGACCGTGCGGAAACCTTCGGAGTAAATCCGACTTACCGGGAGTCCTTTGACGTGGTGACAGCAAGAGCTGTCGCTCGAATGTCTGTTTTAAGTGAGCTTTGTTTGCCTTTAGCTAAAGTAGGCGGAACATTTATTGCCATGAAGGCAGCGCATGCGAAGGATGAGTTAGAAGTGGGCCAAAAAGCCATCACCACTCTTGGTGGAAAGTTGGAAAAGGTATTTACCTTTACCCTTCCATTAGAAGAGAGTGAACGGAATATTTTAATTATTAAAAAGCAAAAACAAACGCCAAAGAAATACCCTCGGAAACCGGGAACACCAGGAAAATCACCGATTGAATAGATACTGTTAAGCACCTTGTTGATTGGAGCGGAAGGCACGAAGACTCCTGTGGGAGTATGGTTCAGGGGAGACCCCGCAGGCGCTTGCGCCGAGGAGTCTCGCCGAAACACCCACGAACCGCTCGTGCCTGGAGCGGAAATCAACAAGTATGGTATGGTAAAATTATTTTGTCAAGCTAACAATTTTTCTATAAAAATGGTATCCTAGGCAGGAAGAGATTATGGGTATAGAGAATAAGTAATAGGGAGTTTCGTAAAGGTGGTGTTGGGGATGAAGCATTCGTTTACACGCTTTTTTGGCCTCGGCGATAAGGGAGAACAAGCGGTAGAGCTTGAGCAAGAGATCGATATCGAACGCAACGAGGAAATAAGAAAAATACCAATCGACCAGATTGTGGCTAATCGGTTCCAGCCTCGAACGGTATTTGACGAAGAGAAAATCGAAGAACTATCAAGAACTATTCATATACATGGGATTATTCAACCAATTGTTGTCAGAGAGTTTGAGATCGATAAATTTGAGATTATTGCAGGAGAGCGCCGTTGGCGTGCAATGAAAAAGCTTGGCTGGACCGAAGCACCTGCAATTGTTAAAAATCTATCGGATACTGAAACAGCCTCTGTTGCACTTATTGAGAACCTTCAGCGTGAAGAATTATCGCCTATTGAAGAAGCAGTGGCCTATGGAAAGCTGCTTGAGCTTCACAATTTGACACAAGAGGCATTAGCTCAGCGACTAGGTAAAGGACAATCAACCGTTGCCAATAAGCTGCGCCTTCTTAAATTACCACAGCCTGTTCAAGAAGCCTTGCTTAATAAAGTGATTACCGAGCGCCATGCTCGTGCACTTATACCATTAAAAGATCCGGAAAAACAAGTCATGCTTTTAGCAGAAGTGATTGAAAGAAATTTTAATGTAAAGCAAACAGAAGAACGCGTTGTCAGAATGCTAGAACAAAAAAATGAAAAGCCAAAACCGAAACGGAAGGCTTTTAGTAAAGATATGAGAATAGCTGTGAATACGATTCGCCAATCATTATCCATGGTAACGGACAGCGGAATCAACCTGGACGCAGAAGAAGAAGAATTCGACGAATTCTACCAATTCACTATTCGTATTCCAAAGAAAAAATAACTGAACATGGCGTGAAGAACCAGACCGGACAAGTTTGGTTCTTTTTTTATTGGAATTATATTTGACTTTTATATATCCAATGTTAATTTGGCATCCTGTTGATTGGAGTGAAAGGCACGTAGACTCCTGTGGGAGTATAGTTCATTGGAGACCCACAGGCGCGTTTCGCCGAAACACCCACGGACCGCTCGTGCCTGGAACGGAAATCAACAGACAATGTTAAAGTGCATGCTTTAATTGGACATATTCTTTATTTGAATTATTGTAAAATATATCCATATTATACATTGGAATATTTTTAGAAAATAAATAACAACGAAATCATTTCATGTTAAAATAAAGGAATGGAATTTTACATTCCTTTATAGATGTTGGATAATTAATAATAATGACTTTTAATAGAATGGAAGATTAAAATTTTTGTAGAATTAAGGTAGGTGACAACGTGGGCAAAATCCTTGCAATCGCAAACCAAAAAGGCGGAGTCGGCAAAACGACTACAAGCGTCAACCTAGGAGCCTGCTTAGCATACATAGGGAAACGTGTCTTATTAGTAGACATTGACCCGCAGGGAAATGCAACAAGCGGGGTTGGAATTGAAAAGGCAGAAGTTGAACAATGTATTTATGATGTATTAGTAGATGATGTGGAAGCAAAGGATGTTATTAAATCAACATCCGTTGATAATTTATATGCCATTCCGGCAACTATTCAACTAGCAGGGGCTGAAATTGAATTAGTTCCTACTATTTCACGAGAAGTTCGCCTAAAACGTGCTCTTGGAGAAGTGAAGGATCAATTTGATTATATTATTATTGATTGTCCTCCATCCTTAGGATTACTAACTTTGAATGCCTTAACTGCCTCTGATGCGGTGATTATACCAGTACAATGTGAGTACTATGCGTTAGAAGGACTCAGTCAATTATTAAATACGGTAAGACTGGTACAAAAGCATTTGAACCAGGATTTAAAAATTGAAGGTGTATTACTAACGATGCTCGATGCGAGAACGAATCTCGGGATCCAAGTTATTGAAGAAGTAAAAAAATATTTTCAAGATAAAGTCTATAAAACCATCATTCCAAGAAATGTGCGTCTAAGTGAAGCTCCAAGCCATGGGGAACCCATCATTACGTATGATTCAAAATCCCGCGGAGCGGAAGTATATTTGGATTTAGCAAAGGAAGTGGTATCGAATGGCTAAAGGTTTAGGAAAAGGCCTGAATGCATTTTTTGCGAATGTTGAACCTGGGAAGGAAGAGGCAGTCCAAGAAATCAAGCTGAAAGAACTGCGTCCAAACCCTTATCAGCCGCGAAAAACCTTCCATCAAGACTCCATCGATGAATTAAGAGATTCCATCATTGAACATGGAATTCTGCAGCCTCTCGTGGTTAGAAAAAGTATTAAGGGCTATGAAATTGTCGTAGGTGAACGTCGTTTCCGTGCAGCAAAAGAAGCGAAATTGGAAACTGTCCCGGCCGTTGTTCGTGAGTTATCTGAGCAGCAGATGATGGAGTTAGCGGTACTGGAAAATTTACAACGGGAAGATTTAAATCCCATTGAAGAAGGACAAGCCTACCAAACATTAATGGAGAAGCTTAAGCTCACACAGGAAGAAGTAGCAAAGCGGTTAGGAAAAAGCCGTCCACATATTGCTAACCATATCCGTCTGCTCCAGCTTCCGCAGAAAATCCAGGAACTAATCTCGGCTGAGAAAATTACGATGGGACATGGTCGTGCCTTACTTGGACTAAGACAGAAAGCAAAATTGCCAACTGTCGTGGAAAAGGTCGTGAACGAGGGGCTAAATGTCCGTCAGTTAGAAAAATTAATTCAGCAATTAAATGAAGATGTTTCACGTGAAACAAAGAAGCCGGAAAAGAAAAAGGATGTCTTCCTCCAAGAACGGGAGCATGTTCTTCGTGAGCGCTTTGGAACCACAGTAAACATTAAACAGAACAAAAATAAGGGTAAAATTGAAATAGAATTTTTCTCTCAAGAGGATCTCGAGCGAATCCTAGAAATGCTAGATCGCGAGGAAACCTTATAAACCATCTCCAGGATGGTTTATTTTTTTATAGGCTAGGTTAAAGCTTTACGCTATTTAACACACCTGTTGATTGGAGCGGAAGGCGCGAAGACTCTTGTGGGAGTATGGTTCAGGGGAGACCCCACAGGCGGGTTTCGCCGAGGAGGCTCGCCGAAACCCGCACGAACCGCTCGCGCCTGGAACGGAAATCAACAGACAATTTGAGAAATTTCTTTTCAATCTAGCAGAAAAATGATAGTTTAATACTAATATTATTTCGAGAGGCGAAAAAAGGGGAAACAATCATGTTCTTATTAGGCACATTGGTAAACGGACTTTTAATCATTATCGGTACACTTATTGGAAAAGCACTAAACCGAATCCCTGAAGGAATGAAAGTAACCGTCATGTACGCCATCGGTATGTCTGTGATGGTACTTGGACTTCAGATGGGATTAAAAAGTGAAAACTTCTTGATCGTTATCATCAGCTTGGTAGGTGGAGCTGTAACCGGAGAACTACTAAAATTAGAAGAAAAGTTAAATGATCTGGGACAATGGCTTGAATCGAAGGTTGGGTCAAATGGAAAAGGAAGCATTTCCGAAGGGTTCGTTACGGCAACTCTAATCTTTGTCATTGGGGCAATGGCAATCCTCGGTGCACTAGATAGTGGAATTCGAGGTGATCATGATGTATTGTATACAAAAGCACTGATTGACGGATTTACCGCACTCATCTTAACGACTACTCTTGGAATTGGCGTAATCTTCTCTGCTATTCCAGTCGTGCTTTATGAAGGAATAATTGCCTTATTTGCTACGCAAATTGATCGTTTCGTTCCACAGGCACTAATGGACCAGTTTATTGTCGAAATGACAGCTACAGGCGGAATCATGATCTTTGCCATTGGCTTAAATCTAACAGGAATGACAAAAATTAAAGTGGCTAATCTATTGCCTGGGATAGTGATAGTGGGTATCTGTGTGACAGTTATTTATTATTACCATAAGTTTTTCTAATAAATGAAAATTAAAAGAGCAACCGGTGCGTTCCGGCTGCTCTTTTAATTTGTCCTCTCTTCTTCTACCCAATTTAATTCAGTCCAGTTCTTCTTAGGATAAAGAAGGTTGGCCTGATAAATTCCATTTGCGATTGTTTTAGCCATTTTCATGACTAAATTTAATCGTGTATTTTGTAAAACAAAAAACTCCATAAATCCACTTACATTCACAATGCCAGTGATATGTATATCGCCCACCGCTGGAAGGTCCTTGTTCACACCAGCACCCGGCTTGACAGGACCTGTACCTACTTGTATGACACCGACATTCTTCATCCTTCCCAAACATGCATCGATTCCGATGATATATGGTTCCACATGTTTAGATTGGATCTCTTTTAGTTTTTCTGCCAGATTCACCGCATGAATAGGCTCATCTAATGTTCCGTACACATGGAAAGAAGTGAGTTTCTTTTCTTCCAACAATGTACCGACAAGCGGGCCTAATGAGTCTCCTGTCGAGCGGTCTGTTCCGATACAAACAAAAACAATTGGGCGGTTGGTTACTCTTGGGATATGAGCTAATAAATCTTCAGCTAAATGTTCTGCAGCATGGACTTCTTCGTGACTAATGCGTGTATTAGCCCGTCTGTCAAAAAGGCTTGGTTTCAGATTCACTTCGCCCACTCCTTAAATTTTGAATAGTTTTACTATTATACGGAAAAATCAGGGATTCTATACATAACAAGGAAGAAAAAGAAAAATCACAATGCTATTATCTAACATGAAAAATTGCTAAAATAGATGAGGTATTAATGGTTAAGGATGGTGTGTGGATGAGTATTACTGAAAAAGGTATTCAAAAAATAATTGATAAATTTCAAAATGAAGACACGTGGCTAAACATGGGTGAAGGTCTTTTAAAAATTGTTGCGATCATCGTCATCTCTAATATCTTAATTCGGATTGGAAAAGTAGCCATTCATAATATTTTTAAAATCAGAAATCTCTCCCCTCTTACTACTTCCGTAAGGCGCGAAGAGACTCTTTCCAAACTTCTCGATAATATTTTGTCATATGTTATTTATTTTATTGCCCTGATGATGATTCTTTCTGTTTTGGGAATTGATGTAAAAGCTCTCATAGCTGGAGCTGGAGTAGTGGGATTAGCCGTAGGTTTCGGTGCACAGAACCTGGTGAAAGATGTGATTTCCGGCTTCTTTATCATTTTTGAAGATCAGTTTTCAGTAGGTGACCATGTTCGTCTAGGGCAGTTCGAAGGGAATGTCCAAACCATTGGTTTAAGAACGACTAAAATAAAAAGCTGGACAGGTGAGGTCCATATTTTACCTAATGGTAGTATAATGGAGGTAACTAATTTCTCGCTTAATAATAGTCTTGCTATTATTGATGTGGGAATTGCCTACGAGGAAGATATTGATAAGGCTGAGAAGGTTATTCGTGAATTACTTGAAACCATGCCGGAAAAATATGAGGAACTAGTGAAAACACCCGATTATCTAGGGATTCAAAACTTTGGACCTTCAGAGGTAATCGTCAGGATTGTGGCTGAAACATTGCCAATGCAGCATGCAGGGGTTTCAAGGAAAATTCGTAAAGATATTAAATTGACCCTAGATGAACATGGAATTGAAATACCATATCCACGTATGGTCATGTATGCTAAAGATTCTGGAGTGAAAGAACCTGGAGTTTAAAGGAGAGGAAGTTCGATGGAGGAAAAAGAATTTGCCTTAAATGATGTGGTTGAAATGAAAAAGCAACATCCTTGTGGAACGAACCGATGGAAGATTATTCGCCTTGGCATGGACATTAGGATTAAATGTGAAGGCTGCGGACATAGCGTATTAATTCCAAGAAAAGAATTTTCAAGGAAAATGAAAAAGATCTTAGTGAAGCATGAGGGCTAAGCCCGTGCTTCTTTTTTTAACAAAATAAGAAAGCGTAATTCGACGTTGAGAATTGTCCAGCTCCAGCGCCTAGCCCCTCGGGTCAAATAACCTTCGTCAAGTAAAGTCAAAGAGCGACTTTTCTTGACGAAGAACATTTGCCTGTCGGGGCTGACCAAGGCGCTTGCGCTTTTCTTAAACACAGAAGTAATGGTTGGGGGTGGAGAGGTTGAAAGAAATACGAAAGGCAGCGTGTCCTTTAAACTGTTGGGACAGCTGCGGTTTTAACGTAACAATAGAAAACGATAAAGTAGTGAAAGTGGAAGGCGACCCCACCCATCCCATAACAAAAGGGAAAATTTGTGGACGAGGCAGGATGCTCGAAACAAGAACTAACTCCAGCCAAAGGCTATTGCATCCCTTAAAGAAGGTCAACGGCCAATTTGAACAGATCTCCTGGAAACAAGCCCTAAATGAAATTGCTTCAAAACTAAGGGAAGTTAAAGAGCACTACGGACCAACAGCAGTTTTGCACAGCCATGATTATGCCAATAATGGCATCTTGAAAAACTTAGACCAGCGCTTTTTTAACTGCTATGGCGGCGTAACAGAACTGTATGGCTCCCTTTGCTGGGGTGCAGGTATTGAAGCGCAAAAATGGGATTTTGGGAATGCATATAGCCATGGACCTGAAGATATTACGAATAGCAAGCACATCGTTATTTGGGGAAGAAATGTGGCAAGAACCAACATGCACTTATATGAAAAGTTACTGGAAGTAAAAAAGCAAGGTGCTAAAATCTATGTCATTGATCCTCTGTACAATGCGACAGCAAAAATAGCAGACCGATACATTTCGATTAAGCCGGGGATGGATGGATTATTGGCTGCGGCGATTATTAAAGAAATGCTTCGACTAGGAATGGAAGACCGGGAGTTTATTGAAGCGTCTACCCATGGTTTTACTGATTTAGTAGACCTTTTAGATGGGATCACGATTGAAAAACTAAGTGAAATGACAGAAGTACCTCATGAAGTGATTAACGAGTTAGCAAAAATCTACAGTGATAAACCAACTGCTACTTATATGGGCTTAGGATTACAAAGGTATCAAAACGGCGGGAATACGATTCGTTTCATTGATGCCCTCGTTGCCATCAGCGGAAACATTGGAATTGCTGGTGGCGGGGCCAATTATGCAAATCTACAAGTAGGTCAAAGTTTTTCCTATGATGAGCTGACCCTTCCCCATCGCAAACAAAGTCAGCGGCAGTTTTCCATTATGAAGCAGGCAGAAGAAGTATTAGCAGCTGTTGATCCGGAAATTAAGATGATTGTTGTCACATGTGGGAATCCAATTACACAGGTTCCAGATACAACTATTGTGGAGAAGGCATTCTCATCAGTAGAAACACTTGTAGTCATAGAACAGTTTATGACAGACACAGCCATGCTAGCTGATTATGTATTGCCAACCACCACTGCTTTTGAGGAAGAGGATATTTATTATTCTTCCATGTATCATCATTATGTTAATTATGGCCCTAAACTGGTCTCTTCTGCCGGTGAAGCGAAGTCTGACTTATGGATCTGGACAGAGTTAGCGAAACGCTTAGGATTTGGTGAGGACTTTGATTTTTCTAGAGAAGAATGGCTAAAGATGACATTCCAATCATTAGAACAAAAAGGTGTGACGCTTGAGGCACTAAAAGAAAAGCATACGGTGGAACTGCCTGTTGAACAAATACCTTGGCAGGATCACCGGTTCCAAACGCCTACAGGAAAGTTTGAATTTACAACTCTGCTAGGTGGTTCTTTAAAGCTAGCCGTACCAGAGGAGTCGAAATGGAAAAATCCAAAGCTTGCAGAAAACTATCCATATAGTTTGTTAACGATTCATCCATTACGCTCGAATCATTCGCAAAACTACCACATCTTCCCTTCTAAGCCGAAGATGAAAGTAGAAATTGCCTCTAATATTGCTGAACAGAAAAATTTACAAAATGGTGATTTTGTCAGGGTATGGAATGAACGTGGTGAAGTAAAAGGAACGATCTCGATATTAGCGACCGCTCATCCGAACACGGTCAATATCGATGAAGGCATATGGAAAGAGTTCGGTGGTTCAGTTAATAATCTAACCTCCAGCAGGGAATCCGATAATGGGCTTGGAAGTACATTATATGATTGTCTTGTAAACCTAGAAAAAATTATGTAACTGCTGCCTATGGGTGGCAGTTTTTTCTTTCTTGTCTTTTTTTGTACAAAAACCTATAATTGTGAAAGGCTTGACTATTGATTTGATGGACTCAATTTTATTTAGGCTATGTTAAAGAACATTGTGGATTTTATACCCTGTTGATTGGAGTGGAAGGCACGAAGACTCCTGTGGGAGTATGGTTCAGGGGAGACCCCGCAGGCGCGTTTCTCCGAGGAGGCTCGCCGAAACACCCACGAACCGCTCGTGCCTGGAGCGGATATCAACAGACAAGTTTAACAAAGCCAGTGTTTAAATAGATTAATTTTTGATATGAGGAGTGAAGGAAATGGCTTTAACAGCTGGTATCGTAGGTTTACCGAACGTTGGTAAGTCTACTTTATTTAACGCAATTACACAGGCAGGAGCGGAATCTGCAAACTATCCTTTCTGTACGATTGATCCAAACGTAGGGATTGTAGAAGTACCTGACCATCGTTTACAAAAACTAACGGAGCTTGTTCAACCTAAGAAAACTGTTCCAACAGCATTTGAATTTACTGATATTGCCGGGATTGTGAAAGGTGCTAGTAAAGGTGAAGGACTAGGAAACAAGTTTCTTTCACACATTCGTCAAGTAGACGCGATTTGCCAAGTGGTTCGCTGCTTTGCGGATGAAAACATTACACACGTTTCTGGAAAAGTAGATCCAATTGATGATATCGAAGTTATTAACCTTGAATTAATTCTTGCGGATATGGAATCCGTAGAAAAGCGTATTAGCCGTGTGGAAAAATTAGCTAAGCAAAAAGATAAGGATGCAGCAGCAGAATTTGAAGTCCTTGCGATGCTTCGTGATGCGTTTGAAGCAGAAAAACCAGCTCGTACAGTTGATTTCACGGAAGAACAAATGAAATTAGTAAAAGGATTACACCTATTAACGATTAAGCCTGTTCTGTATGTGGCTAATGTTAGCGAGGACGATATTGCGGATCCATCTGAAAATGAATATGTTCAAAAGGTTCGTGAATATGCAGCAGCTGATAACGCTGAAGTGATTGTTGTCTGCGCGAAAATTGAGGAAGAAATTGCTGAGCTTGAGGGCGATGAAAAGGCGATGTTCCTTTCTGAACTTGGTATTGAAGAATCCGGTCTAGACCAGTTAATCCGTGCGGCATATAATTTGCTTGGTTTAGCCACTTACTTCACAGCTGGAGTTCAGGAAGTTCGTGCATGGACATTCAGAAAGGGAATGAAGGCTCCGCAATGTGCGGGTGTTATTCACTCTGACTTCGAACGTGGATTTATCCGTGCGGAAACAGTATCCTACGATGACCTTCTAGCAGCAGGAAGCCACAACGCAGCGAAAGAAGCTGGAAAAGTTCGCCTAGAAGGAAAAGAATACGAAGTAAAAGACGGCGACGTCATCCACTTCCGTTTCAACGTATAGTTTATAGCATATTGTTGAAAACTGGCATCCTGTTAATTGGAGCGGAAATCAACAGAATAGGTTCCATGTTTAAATCATTGTAAATAGGTAAAAATGGGAACAGGGAAAGAACATTGCTTTTCCTGTTTTTCTATGCTATAATCTTAACTTGTGAGTAATGAATAATTGCTCCTTGCCCAATCGGGCCGTTTAGACCAAAAGGAGGTGACTGTGATGAATAAGTACGAAATCATGTACATCATCCGCCCAAACATTGAAGAGGAAGCGAAAAAAGCTCTAGTTGAGCGTTTTAACACAATTCTTCTTGACAATGGTGCGGAAACTGCTGAAACAAAAGATTGGGGTAAGCGCCGTCTTGCATACGAAATCAACGATTTCCGTGACGGATACTACCAAATCGCTAAAACTACATCTTCAGCTGATGCAGTACAAGAATTTTCTCGTCTTGCAAAAATCAGCGAAGATATCATTCGCCATATCGTAATTAAAGAAGAAGCTTAATATTAATATAAAATTTTTTCAGGTGCATACTGTTTCATGTGAAACAGTACCTGGAAGAAAAGGAGTTGATTCTGATGATGAATCGTGTCGTGCTTGTTGGCCGTTTAACAAAAGATCCTGATTTGCGCTATACGCCAAATGGGGTTCCTGTTGCTACTTTTACTCTAGCAGTTAATCGACCATTTTCTAGTCAAGCAGGTGAGCGTGAAGCAGACTTTATTAACTGTGTTGTTTGGCGTAAACCGGCTGAAAATGTAGCGAACTTCTTGAAAAAGGGCAGTCTTGCAGGTGTTGATGGTCGTATTCAAACCCGCAACTATGAAGGACAAGATGGTAAACGTGTTTACGTTACAGAGGTTCAAGCAGAGAGCGTTCAGTTCTTAGAACCTAAAAGCTCGTCTGGCGGCGGCGGTGGAAGAGGCGACAATGATTATTTCGGTGCACCACCAAGGGAACCGCAAGGAAACCAATATGGAGGCGGCAATCAGAATCAACGCCAGTACCAAAATCAAAACCAAAATCAAAATAAAGGTTTTACTCGTATGGATGAAGACCCATTTGCAGGAAATGGCCAAATTGACATTTCTGATGATGATCTTCCATTCTAAACACCTTTATTGACCGGGAATAATAATAAATCATAAAGGAGGGAATTTTCATGGCAGGAGGACGTAAAGGCGGTCGCGCAAAGCGTCGTAAAGTGTGCTATTTCACAGCAAACGGCATCACTCGCATCGATTATAAAGATGTAGATTTACTAAAAAAATTCATCTCTGAGCGTGGAAAGATTTTACCACGTCGTGTAACTGGTACTAGCGCTAAATACCAACGTAAACTAACAGTTGCAATCAAACGTGCACGTCAAATGGCATTATTACCATTCGTGGCTGGAGAATAATACGTTTTTTAAGGCAGTAAGGGATTACCCTTACTGCCTTTTCGTTTCTATAAAAGTTGAATGAGAACTCTTTTCTAGTCTAAAATAAGAGGATAGCTTTCATAATTAGAGGTGAAGAAGTGAAAAATGTACATAAACTAACAGAGGGTGCTATTCTTTTAGCTACAATGGCAGCTCTCATCGCAATAAGTGTTTATGTTCCCATCTTGGGTTCTATTGTAAATATTGCTGTTCCAATACCGTTTATTTTATTTTCGGCGAAAAATAATGTGAAATTCATTTCTGCTTTCTTTTTGGCAAGTATCTTGATATCCTTCCTTGCAGGATCTTTCATTGGACTGGCTCTCATGTTGTTCTATGGTTCAGTTGGAGTTGGTATCGGTTATTTGTTACAAAAAAATAAGAGTAGAAGTTTTATTTTACTTACTAGCACGCTTATCCTTACGATTGGGATCGTTGTTTTTTATAGTGCTTCAGCTGCTTTTTTTCATATGGACATCATTCATGAACTGAAGACCTCTGTAAACCAATCATTGAAACAATCGGAAGAGTTATTAAGGGCGCAAGGGCAAGAGGAACAAATTGATAAACTGCATAAGCAAAGTGCTGATATGATCAATCAGCTCACGACCCTTGCTCCATCGTTAGTGATTTTCACTGCAATCTCTGTTTCCTTTGTCATTCAGTGGATAAGCTTCCCAATTGTAAGAAGGTTTGGGGTAAAGGCCCAGCCATGGGGAAGTTTCCGTAACCTTTCCCTGCCAAAAAGTCTATTATGGTATTATTTAATTGATTTAGGTGCTATGTTTCTGTTTCACCCGCATGTGGGTACATACGGATATGCTGTAATAATCAATGTTAAATACCTATTAGAGATATTTATAATGGTGCAAGGTCTTGCATTTTTATTTTTTATTTTCCACCAAAGGTCAGTTGCAAAAGGACTTGGTGTGCTTGTTGTAATTCTTACTTTGATGATTCCAGTAGTCCGTTATATAATATTGATATTGGGCATTACTGATTTAGGCTTTGATTTTCGAAAGCAGTTTGAAAAGAAAGAGTAAGATTCACGACTAGGAGCTGAAAACTTTGCCTGCATTTTTAGAAAAGCGGTCAATACGATACCCCTTTTATGGGTTAGTTGGCGTAACAGTGGTACTGCTCATTATCCTGTTTTTATATAACTGGATATTAAGTGTAGCCGGGCTATTATTAATGTTTTTTCCTCTCTACTATATGTTTGTCATTGAGCACCGCCAACGAAAGGAAATGGAAGAATACATTTCCACGCTTTCCTACCGGGTCAAAAAGGTTGGCGAAGAAGCGCTTATGGAAATGCCAATTGGGATTATGCTCATCAATGAGGAGTACTTTGTCGAGTGGACAAATCCTTTTTTGGCCTCATGCTTTGATGAAGAGACATTAGTTGGAAGATCTCTTTATGATGTGGCAGATACGCTCATTCCGTTGTTAAAACAGGAAGTGGAAACGGAAATTATTACTCTTCATGACCGGAAGTTCCGTGTTATACATAAACGTGAAGAGCGGCTTTTATACTTTTTTGATGTAACTGAACAAAAGGAAATTGAGAAGAAGTACCAGGATGACCGCACCGTTATTGCAATTATTTTCTTAGATAATTATGATGATTTGACGCAGGGTATGGATGATCAAATGCGCGGGAGTATTAACAATCTCGTGACATCTATCCTGAATAAATGGGCTCAGGATAATGGAATTTTCCTGAAGCGGATTTCTTCAGAACGATTTATTGCTGTTTTTAGTGAAGGCATCCTCCACTCTCTTGAGAAAGGGAAGTTCACGATTCTTGATGAAGTGAGAGAAATGACATCTAAGCAAAATGTCTCTTTTACATTAAGTATTGGTGTTGGGACAGGTGTTTCCTCCTTGCCTGAATTGGGAGCGCTAGCACAATCCAGTCTGGATTTAGCCCTAGGCAGAGGTGGCGATCAGGTTGCTATTAAACTGCCAAATGGAAAAGTGAAATTCTTTGGTGGGAAAACTAATCCTGTGGAAAAGCGGACAAGAGTAAGAGCACGAGTGATTTCACACGCTCTGAGGGATTTAATTACCGCTAGTGATAAAGTCATTGTCATGGGCCATAAAAACCCTGATATGGACTCAATCGGTTCAAGTATTGGTATCTATAAAGTAGCACAAATGAATCAAAAAGAGGCCTACATTGTTGTGAATACTATGGAAATGGACAACGGTGTAAAAAGGCTAATGAATGAAATTCGCCAAAATGAGCAGCTATACTCGCATTTTATCGGTCCAGAACAGGCTTTAGAAATAGCGACAGACAAAACCCTTTTGGTGATTGTTGATACGCATAAGCCTGCCTTGGTAATGGAAGAACGACTGTTAAATAAAATCGACAATGTGGTAGTTATTGACCATCATCGTCGTGGGGAAGATTTTATCGCCAACCCATTGCTTGTCTACATGGAGCCATATGCCTCCTCCACTGCCGAGCTTGTAACGGAATTTTTGGAATATCAGCCGAAACGCGGTAAAATTGAGATGATTGAAGCCACTGCATTATTGGCTGGGATCATTGTCGATACCAAAAGTTTCTCCTTACGTACAGGCTCTAGAACGTTTGATGCGGCCTCTTACTTACGGGCACATGGGGCAGATACCATTCTTGTCCAAAAGTTATTAAAAGAAGATGTAGATACATATATCAAGCGGGCAAGGCTAATTGAATCTGTTACCTTTTACCGTGAGGGTGTAGCCATTGCAAAGGGAAATGAAAATGAGTTAAATGATCAAGTCATTATCGCTCAAGCAGCAGATACTTTATTAACCATGGATGGGGTTCTTGCCTCTTTTGTCATTTCCAAGCGGAGCGAAGGTGTCATTGGAATCAGTGCCCGGTCACTTGGAAACATCAATGTCCAAGTGATTATGGAGAGCCTGAAAGGCGGCGGTCACCTTACGAATGCTGCGACCCAGCTTAGCGGTCTAACGATAAAAGAAACAGAAGACAAATTAAAGCTGGCTATTGATGAATACTTTGAAGGAGTGAAGAAAGAATGAAAGTAATTTTTCTTAAAGATGTTAAAGGAAAAGGAAAAAAAGGCGAAGTGAAAAATGTAGCTGATGGCTATGCACATAACTTTTTAATAAAGCAAGGTTTAGCAGTGGAAGCAAACAATGCCAACATCAGCTCATTAGATGCTCAAAAGAAGAAACAAGAAAAGGAAGCGGCAGAAGAGCTTGCTGAAGCGAAAAAGCTGAAAGAAGTATTAGACCAAACAACAGTTGAGTTAACAGCAAAAGCTGGTGAAGGCGGAAGACTCTTTGGCTCCATTACTACAAAGCAAGTTGCAGAAGAATTACAAAAGAAACACGGAATTAAAATTGATAAGCGTAAAATGGAACTAGCTGATGCGATTCGTACACTTGGCCATACAAAGGTTCCAGTGAAGCTTCATCATGAAGTAACAGCAACTTTAACGGTTTCTGTTAAAGAAGTAAAATAATCTGGGATAAAAATTCCCAGTGCGAGATTCTGTATAACCATGTTAGAATATAAAAGTTATCAATGATGTGATCGGTATGTGCTGGTCACATTTTTCTTTTTCGGATATGCTATAATACTTTTATACTATTACGCTAAAATCATCCTACTAGAATAGGAGGTTTTTTATAGATGAATGATTTATTCGCGGATCGTATGCCGCCACAAAATATAGAAGCCGAACAGGCTGTTTTAGGGGCTATCTTCTTAGAACCCTCTTCATTAACACTCGCTTCAGAGATACTTATTCCTGAGGATTTTTATCGTGCTTCCCATCAAAAGATATTCAATGTCATGCTCGACTTGAATGATCAAGGGAAAGCCGTTGATTTAATTACCGTTACGGAAGAGCTGGCAGCAGCCAAGCTTTTAGAAGATACAGGCGGTGTTAGTTATTTAAGTGAACTGGCCGGGTCTGTGCCTACAGCCGCCAACATTGAGTATTATGCTAGAATCGTAGAAGAAAAGTCCTTGCTTAGAAGGCTGATTCGTACAGCGACGAATATTGCTACTGATGGATATTCGCGTGAGGATGAGGTGGAAGCTCTCTTAAGTGAAGCGGAAAAAAGCATTATGGAAGTGGCTCAAAGAAAGAATGCGGGTGCGTTCCATAATATTAAAGATGTACTTGTCCGCACGTATGACAACATTGAAGAAATGCATAACCGCGTGGGAGAAATTACGGGGATCTCAACTGGATTTGCTGAGCTGGACAGAATGACAGCCGGCTTCCAACGGAATGACTTGATCATCGTTGGTGCCCGTCCTTCCGTAGGTAAAACAGCCTTTGCTTTGAATATTGCTTCCAATGTAGCGGTTAAAACAGGAGAAAATGTAGCGATCTTCAGTCTAGAGATGGGTGCCGAACAGTTGGTTATGCGTATGCTTTGTTCAGAAGGGAATATTGATGCCCAAAGACTTCGTACTGGCTCTTTAACCGATGAGGACTGGGGCAAGCTGACAATGGCAATGGGAAGTCTTTCGAATTCTGGTATTTTTATCGATGATACGCCGGGTGTTAGAATCAGTGATATCCGTTCAAAATGCCGCCGCTTGCAGCAAGAACATGGTCTTGGCATGATTTTAATCGATTACTTGCAGCTTATTTTAGGAAGCGGCCGAGCGGGTGAGAACCGTCAGCAGGAGGTTTCAGAAATTTCCCGTTCACTAAAGCAGTTAGCTCGTGAGCTGAAGGTTCCTGTTATTGCCCTTTCACAGCTTTCCCGTGGTGTAGAGCAGCGTCAAGATAAGCGTCCAATGATGTCTGATATCCGTGAATCAGGAAGTATCGAGCAGGACGCTGATATCGTTGCCTTCTTATATCGTGATGATTACTATGATAAAGAATCTGAGAATAAGAATATCATTGAGATTATTATTGCCAAACAGCGTAACGGTCCAACTGGAACGGTTTCGTTGGCATTTGTTAAGGAATATAATAAGTTCGTCAACCTCGAGACGCGGTATGAGTCGCCGGGGGCATAAAGGTTAGCCTTTTTGGGGCTAGCCTTTTTTGTTTTTGAGGAGGCCTCGTGCCTTTTAAGGGTGAAATTTTGGGTGAACGGTAACTGGTCGGTGGGACTAGTGCCAGTGGAGGGGTGGAAATTAGGTGAACGGTAACTAGTCAGCAGGATAAGTGCCCGTGTCAGATGTGAAGGTAAAGAAACGGTAACTAGTCAAAACGACTAATGCCCGTTGAAAAATAAAAATTTTTCCAACGGGCACTAAAATAAACTAGCTAATCTTTAGGGGGTATATAATTAGTTGACTTACTGCTTCCTACACGATTATAGTGTCTGGAAAGAATTCTCCAAAGGGTTTTCTTAGATTTTATAATATCGCACCACTCCTGGATAATGTTTGTGGTAATGTTTATATCCGGAAAAAGAAGGATCAGTTCATTTACTGTACGTAAGACAGCGGCATCGATCTCCTCTGTACAGCCACAATTAGCACATACAAGCATTCGCCCCGACACCTCAGAAAAAAAGCCGTCGCCTTGTGGACAGATAATCCCCTTTTTTAATGAATCAAAATTGTAACCAGGTAATCGCGAGTAAGGTAATTCTACTTTATGAAGAGCTACTAGTTTCTCCGCTAATTTGAAATGATTTTTTTGTAAGTTTGCCGGCTTTGTATTTAACATCTTTAAAAAGCGATTGAGCTGCGTTGGATAAACAATAGTAGTATTAATAGTGGGTTGATATAAGTGGAATTCAGGGTTGACAAAAATGAGATAGGATTCAATCGGATAATGATATCCAAGTTCGTGGAGTAGTCCTCTTAATAGGATTTGAGAGCGGTTAAGTTGATGTAGGGGATTTTTCACGTCTTGCTTAGGAGTGATAAGCCATTTTTCACCCTCGATGTAATGGTCACCTTCAAAATTTTTTATGTCTAAATTATAAATAGTTTCTTGCGAAATAAGTAGGGTATCAATTTGAAATGTAGACTGATTAATTTCAAGTAATAGACCCTGAAGAATAATCCAATCGTCTGAAAGCCCATCTAACCATAAGTCACTCTTTAGCTCCCCTTCATAACCTTTTTTTAGGTTTAAGTATCTTTTCAACTCTTTAGTTGAAAAATCCATCCGGGCATGTAAATACTCTAGTAGTATTAATTCTAATGTCTTTTGCCGATGCTTAATAATCATGTTCCACATCCTTTTATTATTTTAATAAAACTACACTTTCATTTTATGGAAAAAGGTCATATTTTACAAGTTGTGATTTTAGTAGAATAACAAATTAATATTTTACGAACATAATATAAACTTTTATGTAAAATGTTCGTGTTTTGTTGATTTTTGTCCGCTAAATTGATAAACTATCTGAGGGAATAATAATTATTTACTGAAAGCAAAAATTTCGGAGGTGCCTTTTATGTCATCAGTAGTGGTTGTTGGTACGCAATGGGGAGACGAAGGAAAAGGGAAAATTACTGATTTCCTTTCTGAGAATGCAGAAGTAATCGCACGTTATCAAGGTGGAAACAATGCAGGCCACACCATCAAGTTTAATGGAGAAACCTACAAATTACACCTCATTCCATCTGGGATATTCTATAAAGAAAAAGCATGTGTAATTGGAAATGGTATGGTGGTCGATCCAAAGGCACTTGTTAAAGAACTTGCTTATTTACACGAAAAAGGGATTACAACAGATAATCTACGTATTAGTAACCGTGCCCATGTCATTCTTCCTTATCATCTTAAGCTGGATGAAGTGGAAGAAGAACGTAAAGGTGCCAATAAAATTGGTACAACGAAAAAAGGAATCGGCCCTGCATACATGGATAAAGCGGCTCGTGTCGGTATTCGTATGGCAGATTTATTAGACCGTGAAATTTTTGAAGAAAAGCTGGAGCACAACCTAGCAGAAAAGAATCGATTATTCGAACGTATATATGAAACAACAGGTTTTACAAAAGAAGAAATCCTTGATGAATACTATGAGTATGGTCAACAAGTGAAAAAGTACGTTTGTGATACATCTGTTGTATTAAATGATGCATTAGATGATGGCAAGCGTGTGCTTTTTGAAGGTGCACAAGGTGTCATGCTTGATATTGACCAAGGTACTTATCCATTCGTAACATCGTCTAATCCTGTAGCTGGCGGGGTAACTATTGGATCTGGTGTAGGTCCTTCTAAGATCACGCATGTAGTGGGAGTATGCAAAGCTTATACTTCTCGTGTAGGTGATGGACCGTTCCCGACTGAATTACATGATGAAATTGGTCACCAAATCCGTGAAGTAGGTCGTGAATATGGTACAACTACAGGACGCCCTCGCCGTGTCGGCTGGTTTGACAGTGTTGTTGTTCGCCATGCGCGTCGTGTGAGTGGATTAACGGATCTTTCACTTAATTCAATTGATGTTTTAACTGGCATTGAAACATTGAAAATTTGTACGGCTTATCGTCATAAGGATGAGTTAATCACTGAATATCCTGCAAATTTACGCATTCTAGCAGAATGTGAGCCGGTTTACGAGGAGTTACCAGGCTGGACAGAGGATATTACAGGTGTGAAATCATTGGATGAGCTGCCTGCAAATGCACGCCACTATGTAGAGCGTGTAACACAGCTTACAGGTGTACCATTAACTACATTCTCCGTAGGTCCTGATCGTAATCAAAACAAACGTTGTAAGAAGCCCGTGGAGACAAGTTTAAAACATAATGTGGAGCCCTCAAATTTGAGGGCTTCAATTATTTTAAAAGTTTTTTTGAAAAAGTATTGCCTAAATAGTATTAACCATGCTATTATAAAAAGCGTCGCCACGATACGACAAAGAAACACACGAGAGCCATTAGCTCAGTTGGTAGAGCATCTGACTTTTAATCAGAGGGTCGAAGGTTCGAGTCCTTCATGGCTCACCATTTTAATATTTTATATGGCCCCTTGGTCAAGCGGTTAAGACACCGCCCTTTCACGGCGGTAACACGGGTTCGAATCCCGTAGGGGTCATCGGCATTTGATTGTCAGCAAGTGACTGGCAAGGACGGTTTCCTTGCTGATGATCAATTTATAATGGTCCGGTAGTTCAGTTGGTTAGAATGCCTGCCTGTCACGCAGGAGGTCGCGGGTTCGAGTCCCGTCCGGACCGCCATTATACATATTACAAAGTTTATTATGGCTCAGTAGCTCAGTCGGTAGAGCACGATCGAATAGGCTTCTAAGAATCAGCATCAGCGTACCCATCGAGCTGCTGCTTGAATAAGCTTTCTGAGATGGGGACGAAGGACTTTATCTCAATCAAAGATTAGTGAAATATCTTATTATGGCTCAGTAGCTCAGTCGGTAGAGCAGATTGCTCACATCCTGATTTTGCTTCTGCGGCAATCTGCGAAAAAGAACGTAAGTTCTTTTGAGCAAAGGACTAATGCTCAATAAAGGATTAGTGAATCATCTTAATATGGCTCAGTAGCTCAGTCGGTAGAGCAAAGGACTGAAAATCCTTGTGTCGGCGGTTCGATTCCGTCCTGAGCCATCCCAAAGAGGAGTTTGCAAAAGCAAACTCCTTTTCTTTTTCCTCAAAATACACTTTTGTAACATATGTGTAATAAAACTTCCATTTCTATTCCAATAGAGGAATAATTCTCTTATCCTATTTTGCTGCTCCCTTTCTATTACTCTTGAACTAGAAAAAACCTTGATATGCTAGGGATAGGAACCTACTTCGCACGAATATTTTCAGACAAAACCCATGCTTATTTGACTATATTTTTCCAAGAGAAAGTAGAAAAATGTCAACAATTATACATTTTTGTTACATTATATCAACTATTAATCTTTTTAAATTAAACTATGGTAAAGTAGAGAAGGTCTAAAATTCTGGAAAATTCTTAGTTAGTCAAAAGTACTAGAGTAAGAGGGTTTTACCGTGGTTTAGGAGGAAAAAATGTTTTTTAAAAAAATAGCGAAGACAAAAAAGTTTTTACTACTTAAAACAACCATTATTACTGTAATGGCAGCATCTGCTGTTGCATTCAGCAGTGGACCGGTTGCACTTGCTACATCATCGAATGTTACCACCATTTATCAAGTCTATCTGAATGGTACATATATTGGGAATGTGACGGATAAACATCTTGTCGATCAATTAGTGGAACATGAAATTAAGGAAGCGAAGAAAACGCTTAAGGATGTTACACTAAAATTTGGACCGCAAGTGCAGTACATACCTGAACAGGTCCTACATGCTACAGCCAACAATCAAGAAACATTACAAACAATAAAAAATTCATTCCAGCTGCAAGCAGAGGCATCAGCCATTGATATCGATGGAAAGCCAGTTGTATATCTTGAAAACAAAGATGCGGCGGAAGATGTCGTTAAAAGTTTAAAGTTACAATATGTAACAGAAGAGCAATTAAAGGAATTAGAGGATCGTAAAGCCTCAGATAATACTGCTTTACCCGCATTAAAGGAAAATGAAACACGTATTTTAGACGTTCGGTTATCAAAAGATGTTTCCATTCACACAGAGAATGTTGCGCCAAAGAAAATCATGTCTATTAAGGAGGCCGTAACCTTTTTACAAAAAGGAACGTTAGTAGAGCAGAAATATGTGGTTCAAGAAGGCGATGTACTTGAAACAATTGCTGCGAACCACGGTTTAAGCCAGGCAGACCTCTTAGCAATTAATCCAGGTTTGACTGCTGACTCTCTGTTGAAAATTGGACAGGAATTATATGTGACTGTACCTCAACCGTATGTTGCTGTCATTGTGGATAAGGAAGCCAGTTTGAAGGAAGAAATCGCCTTTGCTAATGAAGTAGTTGAGGATTCATCTATGCCTAAGGGCGAAACAAAAGAAAAACAAGCAGGGCAAAATGGTTCACGTCTAGTGAACTATTTGATATCTGAACAAAATGGAGTGACCCTTAAGAAGGATCAAACCAGTGAACAAATCATACAACAACCAGTCAATCATATTTTGATCAAAGGAACCAAGGTAATCCCTTCTCGTGGAGAAGGAACCTTTGCTTGGCCTACAGTAGGTGGGTATATTTCTAGTAAGCAAGGCCACCGCTGGGGGAAAATGCACAAAGGGATCGATATTGCCCGACCAAGTAATAAGACAATCAAGGCTGCCGATAATGGTGTGGTTGTTTCCGCTGGATGGGATTCAGGTGGTTATGGGAATAAAGTCATAATTGACCATAAAAATGGATTCCGTACATTATATGCCCATATGTCATCAATCAAGGTTAGTGTAGGTCAAACGGTTTCGAAAGGCACACCAATTGGAATCATGGGTGCAACAGGAAACGTAACTGGCGTACACCTCCATTTCGAAGTATATAAAAATGGAAGCTTGGTCAACCCACTTTCTTATTTAAGATAAAATAGTTTGAAGGTCTCTAGTCTCCGCTAGAGACTTTTACTTTTTTAGAAATACTAATAGGAAAATAATCTATTCCAATCTTGCCAAATGCTAGTTATAGGTGAATTTATACTAATAAAATGGTAAAGTAAAATAGTATAGTTATGACTTTTTACAGCTTTTGTACAGCTTAAGAATAAATAGATAAATGAAAAAGAAGGAGCAATGGTATGGAAAAGAAAATTCTTGTTGTGGACGATGAAAAGCCAATTGCAGATATTTTGCAGTTTAACCTGAAAAAAGAAGGATATGTTGTCTATTGCGCCTATGATGGAAATGAAGCACTTGAACTGGTAGAAGAGGTTCAGCCAGATTTAATACTCTTAGATATTATGCTCCCATTAAAAGACGGAATGGAAGTCTGCCGTGAAGTTCGCAAAAAATATGAAATGCCAATCATTATGTTGACTGCAAAGGATTCAGAAATTGATAAAGTATTAGGCCTTGAGTTAGGGGCAGATGACTACGTGACAAAGCCATTTAGCACGAGGGAATTAATTGCCCGAGTGAAAGCAAATTTACGTAGACATCAGCAGGTCTTATCGCAGCCTGATGCAGAGAATGAGACAAATGAAATTGAAATCGGCTCACTTGTTATACATCCAGATGCCTATGTGGTTTCTAAGCGCGGAGAAACGATTGAACTAACACACCGTGAGTTTGAACTGCTTTATTACTTAGCCCAGCACATTGGCCAGGTTATGACGAGAGAACACCTTCTGCAAACTGTTTGGGGCTACGACTATTACGGTGATGTAAGAACGGTGGACGTAACCGTTAGACGCTTGCGGGAAAAAATTGAAGATAGCCCAAGCCATCCGACGTGGATTGTGACTCGCCGTGGTGTCGGATATTATTTACGGAATCCTGAACAGGAGTAGTCTTTTTGATGAAAAAGGTTGGATTCTTTCGTTCGATACACGTAAAATTTGTCATCATCTATGTTCTGCTTATTTTAGTTGCTATGCAAATTATCGGCGTGTATTTTGTCAAGCAGCTGGAAGAAACACTTAGGACTAACTTTCAAACATCACTAAAAGAGCGCGTGAATTTGCTTGCTTATAATATTGTGGAAGAAATGAAAAAAGAGCGTACACCAGAGGATCCAACAGTCGAAGAAGACATTAAGAAAATCCTTCGAGACTTTGATGCGGGGGATATTTCTGAGGTTCGAGTGATTGAAAATAGATCACTTAAAATTCTCGGCACATCCAATACCAACAATCAGGGTCTTGTTGGGCAACGGACAACAGAGCTTCGAATCAAACAATCGATGGTGATGGAAGAAGACCAGAGTGTCATTCAAATTGACCCGCATACAGGTGACCGGATTTGGGTACTTGCTACCCCTATTAAATCAGGGAAAAAGGTCATCGGGGCCATCTATCTAGTCGCAAAAATTGAAAATGTATTTGAACAAATGAAAACTATCAATGGTATTTTTGCCACTGGAACAGCGATTGCTTTATCGATTACGGCTGTTTTAGGGATTCTATTAGCCCAGACCATCACCCGACCGATTGCCGATATGAAGAAGCAGGCATTAGCCATGGCGAAAGGAAACTTTTCACGGAAAGTAAAGGTGTATGGTTATGATGAGATTGGGACACTCGCAATTACTTTTAACAACCTGACGAAAAAGTTGCAAGAAGCACAGGCAATGACCGAAGGAGAACGGAGAAAGCTTTCCTCTGTTCTTTCTTATATGACAGATGGGGTTATTGCGACAGATCGGAAAGGGCGAGTTATTTTGATTAATGAACCGGCAGCCAAACTGCTGAATGTTTCACGTGAAACAGTTCTATCACAACCGATCGTCTCCCTTCTGAAATTAGATGATACCAATACATTTGAAGATTTACTCGAAGAAAAGGAATCGCTAATTCTAGATTATAGCACCAAAAAGGAGCGCTACTTCCTTCGTGCTAATTTCTCCGTTATTCAAAAGGAAACCGGCTTTGTAAACGGACTGATTGCGGTTTTGCATGATATTACCGATCAGGAGAAAATAGATGCGGAAAGACGCGAATTTGTCGCCAATGTATCCCATGAGCTTAGGACCCCTCTAACAACGATGAGAAGTTATTTAGAGGCCTTGGCCGATGGTGCATGGCAGGATGAAGAAATTGCTCCGAACTTTCTAGAAGTAACCCGAACAGAGACGGAGCGAATGATCCGATTGGTCAATGATCTGTTACAGCTTTCCAAAATGGATAGTACAGATTATCGACTGACGATTGAATGGGTGAATTTTGTGGATTTCTACCACCGAATCATTGATCGGTTCGAGATGTCCAAGGAGCAAAAGATTACCTTTAAACGAAAGCTACCTAACCATGCCATTTTTATAGAAGTGGATGAAGATAAGATGACACAGGTCTTATATAATATCATTTCTAATGCCTTAAAGTACTCTCCTGAAGGCGGACAAGTAACCTTCTCCATTAAAGAAGAAGAAAGTAGAATTATTGTGAGTGTCAAGGACCAGGGCGTTGGAATTCCTAAGGAGAATATCGAAAAAATCTTCGACCGTTTTTATCGTGTTGATAAAGCAAGAACCCGTAAACTGGGCGGCACTGGTTTAGGATTAGCGATTGCGAAGGAAATGGTCAATGCACACGGGGGATCGATTTGGGCAACAAGTGAGGAAGGCAAAGGAACAACCATTTCGTTTTCACTTCCATACGAGCGTTCAGAAGAGGATGAATGGTCATGAGATATGAAAATATTAAATCAGGGATTTTAATAATATTAGTATTAGTAAGTATTCTTTTAACCTGGAATCTTTGGACCTATCAACCCAATTATGACACCATGGAAAACAGTAATACTGTAAAAGAGGTTACGGTTAGCGAAAAGCAAGAGGTGCAAAGTCTTGTGAGTCCAGACCAGGTTTTATTCCATTTGAAGGGCAAGCATTATGGCACCAACAATCCAGCAGAATTAGATAAGATGGTAAAGGAACTTAGAAAGTGGACCTTTTTTGATGTCAAAAATGTGACTGATAAAGTAGGGAATATGAATGATTTAGCCCGTAAGGATGGAAATGCAGAAATTATTTTTTCTGGAGAAATTCCTATAGAGCTTTATCGCAGCGTCTTAAATATTGAAGGAAAAAAGCTACCCTCCTTTAATTTCAATCGTATTATTATAGATGTCGATAATTCAGAGAAGGACACGGGCAGTGTTTATTTTGTTTCCTCTGAAAATCAACAGGTTTATTTAAGTCGGATTTCTTCTGTCAACCTAAGTGAGTTTAATCATGATTTTTATAAAAATGCAGCTCGTTATCCTGAGTTTTTTGCTTTTGAAGCTTCTGAGAGAAGAACGATTTATTTACCAGAAGGAAAAACCGAGATGACCTCCTATAAATATTTGTGGGATGCAGTCAATTCAGAGGAATTCAAGGATGCGCTGTTTAATGATCCAAGTTATGTGCAAAAAAGCTTTATCTCCCATGGGGAAGAATATGCAAACGATTCTAGTAAGATGACGATTAATTATGATACAAATATGCTTCAATACGTAAACCCTATTCCAGAAGATAATTATCTTGATAGCTCATATGATCTAGTTAAGCGAAGCATTGATTTCGTGAATGAGCATGGCGGGTGGACAGGCCCTTATCGGTATGTTTCGAAAAGAGAATATAATCGTTCTGTAACTTTCCGTTTGTACAGTGAGGATGGTTTTCCTGTTTTTAACGATAGAGGACTGTCAGAGATCTATGAAGAATGGGGAAGAGATGAAATTAAGAAATATGTGCGTTCCTACATTGCCCTTAACCTGCCTTTAACAACTGAAATGCAAAAGGTGATACAGCCTTCAGGTCATGAAGTATTGGAGTTCATAAAAAGGAAGCCAAACTTTAAACCAGAGCTGCTAGAGGACCTGATGTTAGGCTATCGAATGGAAAGGGATGCGGAGGAGAATAAATTGATCCTTCTAGAACCGACCTGGTTTTATCGATACGATAAAACATGGGGGCAGATTACGACGGACGATCTAGGAGGCTCGAAGCATGGATTGGAGTAAAATTAAGACCATTTTTATCTTGACCTTCTTGATTTTAGATGTGTATCTGTTATTTCAATTCATGAAGATACGGGATGCCAATAAGTATGAAATCAAAACAGAGGCTTCCTTCGAAGAGCGATTAAAGACTGACGAGATAAAATATGTGGAACTTCCAAAGGAGCCGATTAAAGGTCAGTATTTGAGTGCAAAGCCGAAGACTTTTACTAAAGGGGATATCGCCAAGTTGAAAGGACAGACGGTGTCTTTAAAGGAGCCTGGGGCAACTCTTCAGGCTACACTTGAAAAGCCCGTGCAGCTCAATTCTAAGTTTGAACCTGCAGAATTGGCCACTTTTTTAAAGGAAAATATCCTGTTTGGTGAGCATTATCAATTTTGGGAGAAGAATGACAAGAAAAATACGATTACCTATTTTCAACAATATGATAACTTCCCATTATTTAAAAATAGGAATGGGATGATTACATTCACGATTAATACGGATAATCAAATTGTCTCCTATCAACAAACCTACCTCGAAGGAATTGAAAAGCTAATGGGAAAGGAAGAAATTCTTCCTCCATTAAAAGCACTTGAAACCCTTCACTCTAAAGGGAATCTAAAACCAAAGAGTAAAATTACTAAGGTTGAGCTTGGGTATTCGACGCTCGTTCAGTTGGCTGCTTCTCAAGTATTAGCTCCAACTTGGCGATTTGTTGTCGATGATAAAGAAAGCCTATTTGTTAACGCATTTGAAGGCCAGATTATTGAATTTAACAACGATGAAAATAGTAAAGTGGAGTGATTAAATCATGTCTTTACGATATAGCATTCTGGCTAGCGGGAGTACGGGAAATGCTCTCTATGTGGAGTCGGATGAGCATTCCTTTCTTGTCGATGCTGGATTCAGCGGGAAACAAATGGAATCGCTGTTTGCTAATATTGACCGTGATATTAGTAAGCTCTCCGGTATCTTTGTTACTCATGAGCACAGTGATCATATTAAAGGAATAGGCATTCTTGCTCGTAAGTATCATTTACCTGTTTTCGCCAATGAAAAAACCTGGCGGGCCATGGAGAGTTCAGTTGGGGCTATTCCAACGGAACAAAAGTTCACTTTTGATATGGAAACAGTGAAGAGCTTTGGGGGAACTGATATTGAATCATTTGGCGTTTCACATGACGCGGCTGAACCAATGTTTTATGTATTCCATCATGGAGGCAAAAAACTGGTGTTGATTACGGATACAGGCTATGTAAGTGACCGAATGAAGGGGATTATCTCCAATGCCGATGTGTATATTTTTGAATCTAACCATGACGTGCAGATGCTTAGAATGGGAAGATATCCGTGGAATATTAAGCGCAGAATTCTAAGCGATGTCGGTCATGTATCTAATGAAGATGCTGCTCTTGCCATGAGTGATGTGGTGGGTGACAATACCAAACGTGTGTATCTTGCCCACTTAAGTCTTGATAACAACATGAAAGACTTAGCAAAGATGTCAGTAGCCCAAACACTCCAAAGCCGCGGTCTCATTGTAGGAGAACAATTTGACCTCTACGACACAGACCCAAAAACACCAACCATCTTAACAGCAGTTTAACGTGTTTTTATAAAAAGGCTGTGTTAAAGAACATTGTTAATTTCTATACACTGTTGATTGGAACGGAAAGAGCGGAGACTCCTGTGGGAGTATGGTTCAGGGGAGATCCCTGAGGCATTAGCGCTGAGGAGGCTCGCCGAAACACCCCCGAACCGCTCGCTCCTGGAGCGGAAATCAACAGACAAGTTAACAAAGCCTATAAATTGAAGTTGCCTTTTAAGGCGGCTTCTTTTTTTTCAATAAGAAAGTATAAAATTTGACTTTGAGAATTGTCCAGCTCCAGCGCCTAGCCAGTTTTCATCCTGAATATTCTACCTTGAGTATCTTGTAACAATCATGGCTTGATAAAGCGATGATTGTTACAGCTCGGGTCAAATAACCTTCGGTAATAAAAGTCAAAAGGCGGACTTTTTTTGCCGAAGAACATTTGCCTGTCGGGGCTGACCAAGGCACTTGCGCTTTTCTTATGAAAAAAGTATGAACAAACTCGTAAGTTTTTCATAATTTTAGCCTAATTTTTAGAAATTTAAGGTAGAACGAGTATAATTGTTATTATAAGCCAAAATAGTAATTAGCAATCTTTTCGAAAGAGAGGAATGGTGTAAAGTGGGTTATTATGATGATCATTCACAAGGGCGCTATCGGGAACAAAAGGGTAAAAAGAGTGGAATCTTTCTCGCTAGTTTAGTTGGAGCCATACTCGGAGCAATTTTAGTTATCATTGCCATTCCAGCCTTGTCTAACCAAGGTATTCTGCCTTATGAGATAAATCCAGCTCAGGATGCAGGAACAGACAATACCACCACGAATAATAACCAGCAAAAGGTCGTTCAAAGGCAAGTTTCTTACGACGTAAATACAAATACCACAAAAGCAGTAGATAAAGCGGCAGATGCGGTTGTGGGTATCAACAACATCCAGTCATCAAGCTTTTGGTCAGATAATGGTGACAGCTCAGAGGAAGCTGCAGGAACTGGTTCAGGCGTCATTTATAAAAAGGCAGGTAATAAAGCTTACGTCGTAACCAATCACCATGTAGTGGAAGGTGCGACTAAGTTAGAAGTTAGTATGCAAGACGGAACAAAAATTCCGGCTAAGTTGCTGGGAAGTGATATTTGGACCGATTTAGCCGTACTTGAAATTGATGCGAGTAAAATAAAGAAAGTGGCAGAGTTTGGTGATTCTGATAGCTTAAAAATGGGTGAACCAGTTATTGCGATTGGAAATCCACTAGGAGCAACCTTCTCTGGTTCAGTTACACAAGGGATTATTTCAGGAATTAAACGGACGATTCCAGTAGATATCAATCAAGATGGTATTATTGACTGGCAGTCAGAGGTTCTGCAAACAGATGCCGCAATTAATCCAGGAAACAGCGGTGGTGCGTTAATCAATATCGCTGGTCAAGTGATTGGGATTAATTCAATGAAAATATCTCAAGAAGCGGTTGAAGGAATTGGGTTATCGATTCCTATTAACTCAGCAAAGCCAATTATCAGTGATCTTGAACAGTTTGGGTCAGTCAAACGTCCATACATGGGAGTGGACTTAAAATCAGTTTCAGAAATTCCCGCATATTATCAGCAGGAGGCATTGAAACTTCCACGTGATGTGAATTACGGTGTAGCCTTACGTCAAGTAGTTCCAAATTCACCTGCTTCTCTTGCTGGACTAAAAGAGCTGGATGTCATCGTTGAAATGGACGGACAGAAGATAAATGATGTCATCGATTTACGTAAACATCTGTATCAGAAAAAGAAAATTGGCGACAAAATGAAGATTAAATACTATCGAGAGGGCCAGTTAAAAGAGACAACCTTAACGCTATCTGGAGAGAAACTTCAATAAGAAAAACCAGGCAAGTGATGATTCACTTGCCTGGTTTTTCTTTTATTATGGTATGATGTATTTTGTTTTTAAAGCGGCTGAATGGCCGTTACTACGAAAGTAAACAATAGGAATAACAGAATTCATTTATGTAGGGAGTGAACAAAATGATTTATTGCTGTGAGGAACACGTGGAAGTAGCATTGGATACCGTTGTGGATGAGTATGAAACATTCCCTGTTTTATCAAAAATTGATGTGGATAACTTATCAACAAGTTGTGAATACTGCCAAAATACAGCTGTATATATGGTGGCGAACAAGTGATTCCATACAAGATGTGGACAAAAAATGTGGATATGTGGATAACTTCTGTGGATATGTTGTTTGTAAACTGTTTGTAATAAAAATAAAAGGGTTGTGGATTGTGAATATCTCTATCATTACGGTTGGTAAATTAAAAGAAAAATATTTAAAACTTGGGATTGAGGAATACGTTAAGCGACTGTCTGCGTATGCAAAAATGGATATCGTAGAAGTCGCAGATGAAAAAGCTCCGGAAGAATTAAGTGAGTTGGAAATGATTCAGGTGAAGCAAAAAGAAGGAGAAAGAATTCTTGCTAAAATCAGTGCAGATACATATGTAATTGCTTTAGCTATTCAAGGAAAATTGCAATCCTCGGAAGAACTTGCAAATACGTTAGATAAATTAGCTACGTACGGAAAAAGCAAGATTGCCTTTGTAATTGGCGGTTCGTTAGGTCTAAGTGAGGAAGTGTTGAAAAGGTCGAACGAGCAGCTCTCCTTTTCCCGGATGACCTTCCCTCATCAGCTGATGCGATTGATTTTAGTTGAACAGATCTATCGAGCCTTCCGAATTAATCGGAATGAACCGTACCACAAGTAAGCACATAGTTATTATTTTTTGAAGCGTCAAAGTACAACTCAATGTCTTTGACGCTTCTTTCTGTAGGTGAATTTCCTTCATTAACATTTATTTTATTAATAATTGTATGAAGTAAATCCTTTTGTTTTTCGGGGGTAACGTGAGGAAGGACTTTTGAAAAAGTGCTTAATACATATTGTAATTGCTCTAATGAAATTTCTTTAATGGTAGGTTTATTTAACTCATACTCCAATTCGTCTTTTTGCTTTAATAATGCTTTCTTTTCGTTATCAAGGTCTGTAAGTCTATCCAAAATTGATTCAGGAGGGTTTGATGATTTTTCAATAATAATAAGGTATTTGTTTATATTTTTCTCTGCTTGTTTAATTTGTTTGGTTATAAAATTAAGTCTATCTTTAATGGGTTCTTTTAAATCTCTAATCTTCCCATTTACTCTTTCAACAATGGATTTAAGTACAGTTGGCTTAGTTGTAATTTCCTCTATTCTATTGAAAACAAACTGTTCTACTACTTCTGCCCTTATTAAATTAGAGTTACAAACTGCACTACCTTTATAATGGAAATTTCCACATTGATAATAACGTATGTATTCTGTGCTGTTTTTAGCTTTCTTTATTTTATGTCCAATCATTCCTTGACCACATTTTGGACAGCGTAGTAGAGTTGTGAGGGGGAAATGTCCTGTAAATGTTTTAGCTGGTTTATGTGACTTCTGTTCAAATATTTTTCGGGCTTTTTCCCATACTTCCATACTAATAATTGGTTCATGTTCGCCTTTTACAATAATGGTATTATTACTTTTGCCTTGCCTTCTCTTGTCGTTCCAATTCTCAACTTGATTAAAACGAATGAATCCAGCGTACAAAGGATTAGTGATGATAGTTCTTATAGAATTAGTAGAAAAATTTGTGTTTCGTTTAGTTTTGTATCCTTCGTGATTTAATTGGTTCGCTATTGTTTTGAAGCCTTTACCTCTAATATACAAATTGAAAATATACTTAATAAGATTAGCTTCGATTTCCTTTATAACTAATTTTTTATCCTTTGAAGAATAGCCTAATACACTTCCACCATTCCATTTTCCCTCTTTTGCTCTTTGGGTCATTCCCATTTTTACATTTTCAAAATTGTATTTCTTTCTAGCTCGGCAAAAGTCCCCATCATTTGAAGCATAGCAATACCCATAGGGGTTGAAGCGTCAACGTTGTCACTGTAACTAAAAAAACTAACATTATGTTTCTTTAAATGTTCAATAATATTAAGAAAGTCAAGTTGTTTACGAGATAATCTAGAAATTTTCCATACCATAACCATATCAAATTTGTTATGCTCAGAATCCCTTAGCAGTTCTTTAAGTGCAGGTCTATCGGTTGATTTGCCACTAATACCTTCATCCTTGTATATTTCTACTACTTGAAAGTTGTTCTTGTTGCAGTAATCCTCTAATACCTTGATTTGCCCATTAATAGAATAGCCTTCTTCTGCTTGTTCTTCTGTTGAAACTCGTACATATAATGCTACTTTCATTTTTATTCCTCCTTAGTAAATTCATCTGAATTAATTATTTTGTCTGTATTTGCCTTTCTAACATAGTTTGTTATTACTGAAAGTAATTTGTTTCTTTCTGATGAAGATAAGTTAGAAAAATCATTTTCAAACACAGAACAAAAGAAATCAAAATTCTCTTCATTTTCAAAGATAGAAATAAGATTAGAAAGGACTTTTTCTGCTCTTGTAAGGTCATGTTTCACAAATAAATCTAGATTATCCCGTAATCGATCGATAACTTCTTGATTTTTGTTAGAGATTTTCTCGATTTTATTGGTGTAAAAGCCTGTTTTATATTTCATTTCTTCTTCTTCATAGGTTCTTTCTGCCTGTTTAATTACCCAATCTAGTTCAGCTTTTTCCTGCTCAGGAGATTTAATGTCAAAATAATTGAGGGTCCTTATAGCTTCTGTTTCCTTAAAATCCAACTCCAATAATATTTGTAGACAAGTTTCAAAATCTGGTTTTTTAATCAATCCTCTTTCAAGTTGAGACACATATGTAACGGCTTTATTAACCTTTTGAGAAAGCACTTTAGAAGAAATACCTGCTGATTTTCTTATTTTTTTAAGTTCATTTCCAAAACTAATACCACTCAATTTTTATCGCTCCTTTTAATATTGATATTTGAATTATAGCATATGGTAGTATGAAAAGTCAACATAAAGTAGCATAATATATTGACAAGAGTAGCATATATATGCTACAATAGTTTTTGAAAGGAGGGGTGGAAAATGGAAAAAGATAAGAAAAATGTTGAAAAAGGAAACGAATCCCTTAACCTCTTTATTGATAAGCTAGCCTTAATTATTATTGATACGTTACTTGATGAATGCAAAGGGTTAGATAATGGAAACTGCTTTAAAACAGCATAGTAAAAGGTAGTATATTCTTAACACCTTTTATTAATTGGTAGCATATTTAAGTGTTTATTCTAGTAACACATTAAAAAAGACTTCAAAATCTTAAAAGTAAGGAGGTTGAAAAATGTTTGATACTGTAACACTAATAGCCTTTGATATAGAAATAAATCCAAACCAACTAGAGGGGATTATTCCATTCACATTCATGGATAATGATGATGGAACTTTCATTAGTAGATTTTCTTTTACCAAAGAACGAATCAGTTATAAATATAATTTGCAAAAAAGAATACTTAAAATAGAGTTATCTATTCCAAAGTTAATTTTTGGTACAAATACTAAAATGGTAACGGAATCTGATATTGAGGACTTTTGGAGTAAGCTAGATATGTTAATCAGAAAACATTTAAATACCAAAATTAGTAAAGAGCAATGGATAGTAATGCGATTGGACATTTCACATAATTTTAAGGTTGATGACGTAAGAGCATACATAAGCGAAATTAATAAAAAAGCTATCTCTAAAAGGACAAAAGTTACGTATAACGATAATGAGACAGTTATTTTTAGAAATAAAAGTAGCTCGATCTGTTTTTACGATAAAGAAAAAGAATGTATTAACAAGAAAGAGCCACAAAATGTTATAGAAAATGCTAAGGGTATTTTAAGACTTGAAATAAGACCAGCTACTTACCATTTAAAAGAACATTCACCTAGAAGAATAGCAGTCGAATTGATAAGCAAAGATTTTTTTACTTACATAATTGAAAAGTTTAATATAAATGATTTACTTAAACAGCATAAAGAAACAGAAGATAGAAACTTATTCAAGGGTTTAAATGTAATGAAAGTAGCCGATATTGAAAAAGTCCTAGCTTTTAAAATGTTAGTTGAAAAAATTGGAGAGAAAACACTTCTGGAAAAAGGCTATTACAAAGAGGGAACTTTTAGGAACAGAAAAGAACTTTTAGAAGAATATAATAAGTACATAAGAAATGGCACTGAGGAAACCGAACTTTACATATCGTTGGACTAATTAACGTAAATAAAAGAAAGATTTTATAAATTATGGACTAAAACGTAAAAAAATAGTGATATAGCCACGCAATCTCTATAAAAAATATTCCACGTATGAATATAAAGATTTTCCTCTCTAATAACATAATTCTGCGTATAAACACTGAATCATGTAGGGGTGCTTTTTACCATTTAGAACAAAACAGAATGCTAAGATAATGTAAGCACTACTAACCCCACACTATAAACACAATCCAAACATAAATGCACTAAAAAAATCCTCTTAAGAAAGGGGATTTTTTGTTTAAGTAAATGTATCAAAAATTAACAACTTTTTTACTCATATTCTTTATGATTTATTATCCTATAGACTTTTACATTACTCTCATCTATTGATATAAAGTGATTTGATTCTCTTGTATCTAATCCTCTTGTGCTACCTTTAATTTTACCTATTAGTTGAGGACGGCTTTTGCCAATCTCCCAACAATATAGTTCACCATTAGAATTGTATCTATCAAAAAAGTATCCAAATTTTCCTCTTACACAAAGAGCATTTGAGCCATGTAAGACTTTAGGCACTTTGTAAGATTCTAGAGTTTTTTTAGCTGGATTTACGCAAAGCAAAGGAAAATCAGTATAAGGAAAAAGCCATAATGAAGGAGATTTGCCTTTACAGATAGCGTAACAGTCGACAATATATGGTCTATCTAATAAGTCACTATGGTATCTAAATGTTGGAGTACCATTATAGGAAAAAAGTACAAGACCTTCAGTTGAAATTCCACTTCCAAACACACCTTCGTCAAAATAACTAATCCAAATACCTTCTTTACTTATCACTATATCTTCAATACCATCTCCACAGTAAAAGGAGTTTTGAATTTTACCTTCAGTATTTAAAATATACAGATTTTCTCTTTTGCTATCATTACGTGCGTCGGCAATTAGGAAACGATTATGGTCAATCCATCTAATTAACGGAAAATCACAAGTGATATTAATATTATTAAGACTTAATTGAGTGCCACCTATTTTTACTATAAATTTTCTGTTCTTTTCTAATATCAATAATAATCCATAGTTGTCGCTCCAATCACAATCAATTAATTCAACATTGTTATTACTTGATGGTTTTGAGTACAAAATGGTTTCAATAATGTCCATGAAATCATCTCCAAAAGAATCATATGTAAATATTATACAACAGATTAGTGTATCAAAAACGAATGTTTATGAGACAACTCAAAAAGACAAAGCAAACATGGTAAAATAGCTAGTTTTAAGTATTAAAAGTCGTATCAAAAACTATGTATCTTTATTTACTTTATATAACGTTTTTGATACAATATAAATAACAAATGATATTGGACGGTGATACATAAATGAAAATTGGATATGCAAGAGTAAGCACTCTAGAACAGTCATTGGACCTACAATTAGACGCATTAGAGAAAGCAGGATGTGAAAAGATTTATCACGAAAAAATGAGTGGTATGAAAGATGATAGACCTGAGCTTCAAAAATTAATCTCCTATGCAAGAAAAGGTGATGTATTAGTTGTTTATAAACTCGATCGACTTGGACGTTCTACAAAGAGGTTAATTGAGTTATCAGAAGAACTTCAAGAACAAGGAATTGAACTAGTAAGTATAAGGGATAGCATAGACACAACTACAGCAGTAGGAAAGGCAATGTTTAAAATGTTGGCTGTATTAGCTGAAATGGAACGAGATTTAATCTCAGAACGAACTAGAGCAGGTCTTGAGAGTGCTAGAGCAAGAGGAAGAAATGGTGGTAGACCTAAGAAGGATAACAGACAGGTTGAAAAGGCTTTAAAATTATATGACACAAAGCAATACACAGTAAGTGAAATAGAGGATATGACAGATGTTTCAAAAGCTACTTTGTATAGAGAAATAAAGAAAAGGAAAACACCAATTACCTAAGAAGGTGCTTCCTTTTTTAGATAGTAATTTTATTAAGGAGCTAACATAACCTGAATACATTGAATAAATGCTAAAAACAAATAAATTAAACCTAAAATTAGCTGAGTAAGTTAATAGTTAGCTGGCAAAAAACTGAGATGACCTGAATACTTCAGATGATTAGCAGAAAATCAAATACCTAACTAGCTGAATAAGTTAATGGCTAGCTGGTAAAAAGCTGAGATGACCTAAACACTTTAGATGATTAGCAGAAAAACCAAATACATAATTAGCTGAATAAGTTAATGATTAGCTGGTATTAGCTGAGAGTACCTAAATACTTAAAGTGATTTGCAGAAAATCAAATAAAATATAATCGGCTACAAAAGGTGGGATTAAGCTAACAATACCTGAGTATAGTGAATATAATAATGTATTACCTGAAATAAAGAGGAATTTATCGGTTTGACCTAGAAAAAGCTGTATATTAGCTGAAAATTGGGATAAAATGATAATAAAAAGAGGTGATTAACAATGGTATTTAAATTAAAAAGAAACCCATTTACTAATCTACCATTAGATAATCCTAGGATTTTTGCAGGTAGAGAAAAAGAAATATTTTATATGGTGAACTCTTTATATCAAACACAATTTGGCAAGCCAAAGCACGTTTTTGTAAGTGGTGAAAGAGGAATAGGAAAAAGTTCTTATGTGAAACAAATTGAATTAATTGCTAATGGTGACACTACTCTAATGGATAAGATCGGTATAGAGAGTGCTGATGTAGATTTTAGGTTTTTAGTAGGAAAACATATCTGTCTGGAAACAAATACCTTAGAGGAAATTGTGGATTCAATTATTCAAAACTTAAAAAATAAATTATTAATGTTACCTAGTTTTAAGGACAAAGCTTTCAATATTGACGTTGAGTTTAATTTCGGTATTGTAAAGACTATTTTAAAGGCAGAGAGTGAAGCAGAACATATATCACCAGATATTATTAATAAATTTTCAAACCTTTTAAAAAGAATTTCCGATAAGACCTCACATAGCCATTCAGGTATTTTGATAATAATTGACGAATTAGACAGGGTCGTTGATAAAATAAATTTTGGTTCCTTCTTTAAAGCATTAACAGAAAAGTTAATTGACGATGGTGCAAATAATGTGAGTATTATACTTGTAGGAATAAACGGAGCAATGGGTACAATGGAAAATCAACACTCATCTATTAGAAGAGCCTTTCATGAAATTGAAATTCCGTTATTGGAAGATGATAAAAGAAAGGATATTGTGGTAAGTGCATTAAATGAGGTTGATACAACAGTAGATAATGATGTGTTAGATGAAGTATCAAAAATATCAGACGGATTTCCTGCTCCAATTCATGTAGTGGGAGAAAGTATGTTTGATGAAGACACGGATTCACATATCGATATTAAAGATTTCGAAAGTGGTTTAAGTAATGTTGTAAAGTATATAAAGAAAGCTGAATTAAATGATAAGCTTAAAGGAGCTGGCTGGGGAAGAACTCCTCAAATTTTAAAAATAATGGCAACTTACGAGGGTGACGTAGTTCCGATATCTTATATAAATGAAAAACTAGGCGTTGACCATCCAAAACACTATAGCACTAATCTCAGTAACTTATTAAAATCAGATTTAATAATCAAAATAGATAGAGGTTTATATAAGATAAAAGACCAACTTCTAAAAACATATATTAAAAATGTAGCTGTTTTAGAAGAAGTTGAAGAAGAAGAAAGTGATGAATAATTAGATAAATGATAATGTAGGCTGAGTAAAAGACCACTCAATGAAATAAGTGGTCTTTTTACTTATATAGAAATAAAAACTTTCTGTTCGAAATTAACTATGTTATTCGATGGAGTACGGTGAACCGTATCATAAGTAAAGAGGTTTTTAAAAGTTGATTTCCTCCCACAGAAAATTTCGTTTCGTTCTCAAAGCTCCTCTCAAGTTCATCTCGACGCTGCAAGTCTTCTTGTTCTTCAGGAGCAGCAGGAGAGGATAGGATCGGACAAAGGGTGCCTTCTGGATTAAATGTTCGTAAATTCCGTTAAAACCGTCAGTCCACATCGTGCAGTAGGACAGCTCCTCCCCATATTATGTGTAACGATGAGTTCATCTTTATCCTGAAAATCCTGCATACTTACTTCTTGTCTATCAGATGTGATAAATAGATAGTTTTCAGCTTTCAGTTCGGGAACGGATTTTCTTAATTGAGTTAGCTTTTTCTTTTTCTCCATGATTTCTTGCTCGAGTTGTTCAATCTTACTGAAAATATCCTCTTTGGACAAGGTGAAGCATCCAACTAAGGTTCATAATACTCAGTAAATATTACCCTTAAAATTTCCTGCAGGAAATACTTTACACTTCCTTAAATAAGAGATATTATACATACATATAAATGTATGTATGGAGGGTAGCATCTTGCCAAGAAATAAATATCCAGAAATAACAGAAAAGAGAATTTTAGATACAGCAACGAAGTTGTTTATGGAAAAGGGATGGGAAGAAACTACCATTCAAGATATTGTAGATGAATTGGGTGATTTAACCAGAGGCGCATTTTACCATCATTTTAAGTCTAAAGACGATATAATAGACGCTGTTCTCAGTCAACTGGCAACTGAAAACGACCCATTCAAAAAGGCTAAAAACTTCTCTGGTTTAAACGGACTAGAAAAGTTGAGAATGGCATTTTTAATGTCTTTTGAAAATATTGGCCAATTAGAAGCCGTTAAAACGATACCAACGATCCTAAACAATCCCAAATTGATTGCCAAACAATTACAGGATTGTGTGAAGTATGGGGGCCCCGACATTCTCGCCTTTATCGAAGAAGGGGTAATAGATGGGTCTATTTCTGTTCAATATCCTAAGCAGACATCTGAAACATTTATGCTGCTGACCAATATATGGCTAAGTCCTATAATCTTTTCAGTGGATACGGAAGAATATCTATTAAAGGCAAAACATTTACAAGAATTATTTAATAGTATCGGACTTCCAGTGATTGATGACCAGATACTTGATACCCTTGAATTATTTCATAGATCTATTTTAAATATCTAAGTGGACTGCCATTGGGCAGTTTACTTTTACATATATACATACATATATATGTATGTAAAACACTTTAGGAGGAATATGACGTGGATTATGAATTTGCTGTAAAAATATCTGGATTAGTAAAGACATTCAATCAAAAAGAAGTCATAAGAAATTGTAACATGACCGTTTCAAAAGGAAGCGTTTATGGACTACTGGGTGTAAATGGAGCTGGAAAGACAACAATTTTTAAACTGCTATTAGGATTACTTCATCCCACTGCCGGACACATAGAGATTTTCGGCAAGGATATTCGAGTTGGTAAAAATAATATTCTAAGGGATGTGGGAAGCATGATCGAAACTCCCATTTTTTATGAACATTTATCCGCTATTGAAAATTTAGAAATTCATCTTTCCTATATGGGTATTCAAAATACAGATATTCAAAAAACATTAGAAATCGTTGGGTTACATGATATAGGTAATCAACCTGTTGCTCAATTTTCTCTAGGTATGCGTCAGCGTCTTGGGATAGCAAGAGCAATCATCCATCATCCAAAACTTTTAATTTTGGATGAACCGATTAACGGGCTGGATCCAGTGGGAATACGAGAAATGAGGGAGCTCTTTCAAGAACTTGTAAAAAAACATGATATAACTATACTTGTTTCCAGTCATATATTAAATGAAATCGAACAAATCTCAGATGTTATAGGAATTATAGAAGAAGGAAGCATTATTAAAGAAGTAGAGTTATCCAATATCGAAAGGGATATTGCAGATGGCTTAGAAGGATATTTTTTTAGTATAGTAAATGGAGGAATGAAATAATGATTAACCTATTGCAACTTGAATTGAAAAAGAACAATATTCGTACATACATTATTTCAGCCTCTATCGTTGGATTTTGTATGTTAGGAATAATATATCTATTTGCCTATGCTCCAAAGATTGAGCCCAAAGACCCAGACATGAAAATGTTTGCAGGATATGGAAATATCATTCCATTATTTAACACGATTTCTATGTTTGCTTTCAGCTTATTATCATCAGTAATGTTTTCTAAAATAGTAATTGAAGAATATGCAGGGAAACGCACCGTTCTGCTATTCTCTTACCCTATCAGTAGAAGCAAGGTCTTTCTGGCAAAAATATCTTTGGTTTCACTGTTTGTGGCAACTGCAATGATCACCTCAAGTATAATCATATTTATTATTTTTGGTATTAGTGAATCCATTTCCCCTGTGGTAGACGGAAACATCACTTTTGAAATTATAAAAAGGGCTGCCAAAACCACATTTTTTATGTCTATTTCAGCTGTTAGTGTTGGAATTATCTCTATGGCAATCGGCTTTATAAAAAAATCTATACCTACCACTATTATATCCGCAGTCTTGCTTTGCTCTCTATTAAGTAACATCGTGGCAGGGTCTATATCTACGGATAGTCCAATGGTGATTTTTACAATAATTCTTGTATTGATCAGTGTTCTTGTCATCAACATAATGACAAGAACGATTAACTGCATGGAGGTATAACAAACATGGAACAAAAAATTGAAAATTCAATAGATAATACTCTTGAAAACCTTGCCCCGCTATTTTATCAGTCAAGTATAATAATAGGTATTTTATTGATTTTATTAGGATTTTCAATATATTTCCTTAAATTATCCAAAAAGAAGGCAAGAACTGTCTGCTTGATTTGTATAGGAATAGGCATATTCTCCATCCTCAGTGCTGTGATGCAAATGAAATACTAACAGGTTTGGTGAAAACTCATTTAGACTTGTCATGGTGAACCGTATCATAAATAGATGCGGTTTTTTTGACTATATAAAAAGAGTTCTAGTAGCATTTCGATTATGAAATTGATTCGGTTTATGATATAATCCCGATGGTTAATATATACAATCTTTGCTATCGAATTTTAAATTTATAATAGTTAATTTTAGTTTTCACTTTTTATGGAGTTATTCAAAGTTAGGAGAGTATAAATAAATGAATAGACTATTATATTTGGATTGGCTACGGGTGTGCGCGACAATTTGTGTGGTTATTATTCATGTATGTGCTGCTGGTTATGTAGGAACGCTACAACCAGACGGGGAAACGACTTGGTTTATAGGGAATTTTTTTGAAACTATTTCGCGTTGGGCTGTCCCAGGATTTGTTATGATTAGTGGTGCTCTGTTATTGAAAGATCAACGAGAAATGTCGTATTGGGACTTTTTAATGAAACGTGCGAGTAAGGTAATAATTCCTTTTGTGGGATGGAGTGTTTTATTTTATGTTTACGGAGCATATAAGGGTTATTTCCCATTATCAATTAAGAGTGCTATAAAAGCTTTTATAAATAATGGTATAACCTATCACTTTTGGTTTTTTTATATGATAATTGGATTATATCTAATTACCCCTCTATTAAAGGTGTTTGTAAAGCATGCTCAAAAGCATCATATAGAATACTTTTTAATCCTGTGGTTATATGCATCAGTAATTACAGGATTATCCAACTTTTTGTTTGGGATGAAATTTTCTTTGGAACTAGAATATGTAACTGGTTATGTTGGTTATTTCCTACTCGGGTATTACCTTAGTTATTTTGAAATCAAAAAGTTTTGGAGAAGACTTTCATATTTTGGATTAGGTATTGGTATTCTTTCATTATTCTTTTTAACTTACCATTACACACTAGTAAATGGCGGAAAACTTAGCCAGTATTGGTATGGGTACTTTTCACCATCTGTATTCCTTATCTCAGCCGGCTTGTTTATATTATTTCGATATAACTTTAATAAGCTATCTCTACCAATAATATTTTCACCGATAAATAAAGCTAGTTTAGGAATTTATATTCTTCATTATTGGTTAATGAATAATTATTTATGGAAGGTATTCCCACAAGTTAATGCTAATTTCCACCAAGTATTGGTTATTCCAATAAATATTATAATTACTTTTGTGCTAAGTGCGTTAATTACAATAGTTTTACAACGTATTCCAATTGTGAAAAAATTGGTACCTTAAGTATCTTTAATTTATAAGAACGATATGCACACTAATTTTTGTTAAGTTTTGGATTATTATTTAAACACCAGATGATTATGTTCAATGTGAATCTTTGACCATTTCGACTGGTGTTTTCAGCATTTTTTTAAATTTTTTCGGGTGTATTCTATCGATTGCTATTCTTGTCACTATAAACTTCTATTCTTTCCCTTTTTTACAAGCTTTAAATAGTTTATAATTATCAGATAAGTATTATAATAAAGTTATAAATGATTATAAATGAGACAGAGAAGGTGTGTTCCTACTATGAGCAACATACAGACAAAGACAGACGTAATCTTAATTGGTGCAGGTATCATGAGCGCGACTTTGGGATCCTTATTGAAGGAGTTAGCTCCTGATTGGGAAATCAAAGTATTTGAAAAGCTCGAAAGCGCTGGAGAAGAAAGCTCTAACGAATGGAATAATGCGGGTACTGGCCACGCTGCACTGTGCGAGCTTAACTACACAAGCGAAAAGCCGGACGGCTCTATAGACATTAGCAAAGCGGTAAAAATTAACGAACAGTTTCAACTTTCAAGACAGTTCTGGTCTTATCTTGTAAACAGCAATCAAATTCGTAATCCGCAGGACTTTATTATGCCGATTCCACATATGAGTTTCGTGCAAGGTGAAAAGAACGTTTCCTTTTTGAAAAACAGATTTAAAGCGCTTTCTAACAATCCATTATTCCAAGGAATGGAATATTCAGATGACCCTAAAAAACTGAAGGAATGGATTCCGCTTATTATGGAAGGCCGTACTTCAAATGAACCAATAGCTGCCACAAAAATTGATTCAGGAACGGATGTAAACTTCGGTGCATTAACACGCATGTTGTTTGACCACTTAAAGAAACAAAATGTTGAAATCAAATACAACCATCAAGTGGATGATATCAAACGTACCAGCGATGGTTTATGGGAACTCAAGGTGTGGAATATGGCTACAGGTAACATTGAACGCCACTCCGCAAAATTTGTTTTTATCGGTGGTGGAGGCGGAAGTTTGCCATTATTACAAAAAACTGGTATTCCTGAATCAAAACATATCGGTGGTTTTCCAGTAAGTGGACTATTTATGGTATGTAACAATCCAGAGGTAGCGGCGCAGCATCATGCAAAAGTGTACGGTAAAGCTAAGGTTGGCGCTCCACCAATGTCTGTTCCACATCTTGATACTAGATTCATTGATAACAAAAAAACCTTGCTGTTTGGGCCGTTTGCCGGTTTCTCACCAAAGTTCTTAAAAACAGGTTCAAATATGGATTTGATTGGTTCTGTTAAGCCAAATAACCTTTTCACCATGTTAGCTGCAGGCGTTAAGGAAATGGCGTTGACGAAGTACTTGATTCAGCAAGTATTGTTATCAAACGAAAAGCGGATGGAAGAATTAAGAGAGTTTATCCCTAATGCGAAAAGTGAGGATTGGGATATTGTTGTAGCTGGTCAACGCGTACAGGTGATCAAAGATACTGAGGCTGGCATGGGAACCCTGCAATTTGGTACGGAAGTAGTTAGTGCGGCGGATGGCTCGGTAGCAGCCTTGTTAGGAGCCTCACCTGGTGCTTCAACTGCTGTACACGTTATGCTCGAGGTATTAGAAAAATGCTTCCCGCAACACTTTGAAGAATGGGAATCGAAAATAGTGGAAATGATCCCATCCTATGGTATGTCACTAGTAGAAAATCCAGAGCTTTTCCAAAAAATTAATACTTCCACAGCTAAGACACTTGAACTCGGCGATCGGGAATTGGTTCATAGTTAATATTTTGATAAATAAAAAGGATGACTCAAATTTGAGTCATCCTCTTTGTTTGAAGTGAAAGAAAGTATTAAATTCGACTTCGAGAATTGTCCAGCTCCAGCGCCTAGCCCCTCGGGGCTGACCAAGGCGCATGCGCTTTTCTTAATAAATTACAACCGGTTCATAGGTACTTAGGTTTTCATACACGATTTTCATCTGATTTGGCGGTGTATTTACGCAGCCATGGGATCCTGCATTTAAATAAGCGTTACTTGACCAGTTGGAGCGCCAGCTGGCATCGTGGAATCCTTGTCCGTCATTTGTAAAAGGAGCCCAATAATTCACTTCTGCGGAGTAAGTTTTAGCGCCTCCAAGCTCTCTACCTGTTAGTATAGATGGTGACCGTTTATAGAGGATATACCAAACCCCTTTGGATGTATCATTACCGGTGCTGTGTTTGCCAGTTACGACATTTGTTGTGACGACTAATTTGCCCTTTTTATAAATCCAAATCCGCTGTTCTGCAATGGATACTTCAGCATATGTATCACCAATTCCGTTGTTCGCGGTGGTTTCATAACCGTAGCCTTCACCCTTCCAGCCGTGCCCAATAATATTAGAAGCAGAAATGGCTTTATCCCCTTTTTCAAAAGCGGCTAAAAGCCTTGTTGCCTCTTTGTCCACATCTAAAGCCCAGCCGTACCCTTGCCCCTTTACTGAAATGACTGAACCTGAGTGTGTTTTGAAAGAGAAATTCTTATTTAATGTGGATTGTGAATGGTTAATTTCAGCAATCTTATTTTTAATATCACTTGCTTCAATCGTAGCCTTCATATCTTCTGAAACAGAGGCATTCTTGATTAATTCACTGCCTTTTAAAGAATAAACTTTATCTTGAACTTTATATTCAACCGTTTGTTGCAAGAGTTCTTGAAGTTTTTTCTGTTCATTTTTGACAATCGCACTGTCTTCTTTAATAGGCTGATTGAAGGCCGGCTTCAGATGAATCTCACTTGTATATCTCTGCTTCTCATAGTCTTTTAACAGACTAGCGACATCATACTGCTGGCCGTTATTACTTTTTGTAATAATAATCTTACCTTGTTTTAACTTTGCCTTTGCATCGATAGGTGCTAGTAAATTTTTATTCATGGCAGCGAGAGTTTCTTCCACTTGTTGTTTCATCACATGACTGCGGTAGTGATCTTTTTTTGCAGGTAGCAAGGAATCATCTTTTGCCTTAGTTGAGGGGAAAAATGTCCACTGTTCTTTTAATAATTGTTTGATCCCTGCTAAATCCCCTTTTGTAAAAGCCATCTTTGTATCTTTTCCATCTAAAATTTGCTTTTCACCGACATAGACTACATTTCTTAGATCTGCTGTTTGCAATTTGTTTAGTGCCTGCTCAGCCGTCAGTCCACCTACTTTTATGCCATTTATTTTGATGTGTGCATTAAAGTGGTTTGCCTGATAATAGCTAAGTGCCGCAAATCCGAGAACAACTATAATGATGATACTAGGTGTAACAACCTTCCACTTTTTTGGCCACTTAGGCGATTTCGCCCTTCTTTGGCCCAACTCCTGAACTGATTCCTTTACTGCACTTTCCATAATGAATCCCCCGTTTATCACGTAGTCTGCTATATACGTCCTCCGACTATTAAACTAGTTGAATGAATTAGATACACACTATTTTACCTTATTCTTAAATTAACTACTATTCTACTAGACCGAATGGCGTAAACTTTGTCGTTTTTTGTATGTATATGAAATTTTTATATAAGTAGTATATATTTAGATATATAGATTAATAGAAAGGATTTTTTAAGATGAAAACATTTAAGAAAATTATTAGTTCTCTCCTATTAGGGATGTCCATCCTATTATTTGTACAGATGCCAGTACATGCAGACAGTATAATAGAATCGGATATAGCCAATTATCTTGCTTCAAGAAGCGGCACAGTTTCTGTTGGTGTGTACGATGCGAATACAGGTAAAACCTATACATACAATCCTACAACCACCTATTACACGCAAAGTGTGGTTAAAATTTCAATCATGGCAGATATACTGTATCAAGGGATTCCAATTGCATCCTCTGAAAATTCATTATTAACTAGAATGATAGAACAAAGTGATAATAGCTCGGCAAGTACACTCTGGCGGCAGCTTGGCAGTGATCAAAGTGTACAATCGTTTTTCAAAAAAATAGGCATGTATAATACAGTTGCAGGTACAGGAGGCTGGTGGGGGCGTACGACTACTACTGTTTCAGATCAGCTAACCATTATGAAATACTTCGCCTATCCTAATTCCTTACTAACCGATTCACAAAGAGCTTATGGTCTTAATTTGATGCGGAATATCATCTCCGAGCAACGGTGGGGAACGAATGGGGGGGTTCCAGCAGGCGTTAGTGTAGCATTGAAAAATGGCTGGGTGACTACCGGATCCTATGTGAATAGTGTGGGCTACATAAATGGGCAAGGAAAAAATTATGTGATTGTTGTTTTGACAAAAAATAATCCATCCCTTGATTATGGAATTAACACCATTGAAAAAATTTCTAGTCTTGTGTGGAAGCAGATAGCTCCCAATGGTTGGGTATATACTAATGGAAAATGGTACTTTTATTCAAACAACAAGAAAGTTACAGGTTGGCTGTCCAATAATGGTAAGTGGTATTTTCTCGATTCAACAGGTGTGATGAAAACGGGTTGGATAATGGACGGAGATATATGGTACTACTTAAATAAGGATGGTTCCATGAAGACGGGCTGGCTATATTATGGACGCTCATGGTATTTCTTAGATTTATCTGGAGCAATGAAGACAGGCTGGATTAAATCGAATAGTAATTGGTATTATCTTCAGCCTACAGGCGTAATGAAAACAGGCTGGCTGCTATCTGACGGAAAATGGTATTACCTGCAGTCGAACGGTGATATGCTTGTCGGCTGGAAAATGGTAAATGGAAAATGGTATTACTTTTATGCTTCTGGAGAAATGGCCACAGGCTGGCTCGATATAGAAGGAAAGAAGTATTATCTTACTGATAGTGGAGAAATGGCAATTGGCTGGTTGGAAATCGAAGGATCAAGGTACTATTTCGATGAAGACGGGCAATTATCCGAGACCGGTTCACCTGAAGATAGTCTATAGGATTATATATAGAAATAGATAAAGCGGGGCCTATAAGGGCCCCGCATTTTTATTGGAGGCTGTGTTAAAGAGCAATGTTGGTTTTTACACCCTGTTGATTGGAGCGGAAGGCGCGAAGACTCCTGTGGGAGTGTGGTTCAGGGGAGACCCCGCAGGAGCTAGTGCCGAGGAAGGATCGCCGAAACACCCACGAACCGCTCACGCCTGGAGTGGAAATCAACAGACAAGTTTAAAAAAGCCTTATTGTAAAAAAACAACCACTGTATAAAGAAGAGGAAGCGTAAGGATACATAACACTGTTGTTAAAAGTACTCCCAGCGAGGCAAAGTAGGTATCAGCACCGTATCTTTGGGAGTAGAGAGAAATGGTTGGAGCAGACGGCATTCCTGAAACCAATACAGCAATAACAAGTAACGGGAAGGAAACAAAGCCAGCAAAAGGAAGCAATAGTAAAGGGATGACTAGAAGTTTTACAAGGGCTGATTTCCATAGGTAGTTATTCTTGATCATAATGGAGATTTTCTTCCATTCTACATTCGCAATCAGAATTCCAATCATCATCATAGAAAGAGGAATAGTCATTTTACCAACCGATTCAAGCCCACTGGACAAAAAAACGGGCCATCTTATGGGCAGGAAAAACATGATTAGTCCGATGAAAGTAGAAATGATTCCTGGATTGAAAAAAATCAATTTATAGTCAATTGTGCTTTTGCTTTTGCTAAATAAATATATTCCATATGTCCAGATCAAAATTAAATAACATAAATTAAATATGGTTGAATAAAGGATTCCTTGTTCTCCTAAAAGGATATAACTCACAGCATAACCAATAAACCCCTGGTTGCCAAAGATCGTAAGCCCCTCATACACACTTTTTTGGGTTTCTGGCAGTCGGGATCTCTTTCTCATCCAGAACGCTAAAATAGTAGATAATGTGAGTACATAAAGGGACATGGACACCAGCCAAATAAAGTCTTTGACAAGAGTAAATTGAAAAGAGGTATCAAGTGAAAATAAAATAAGAGCAGGTAAAGTGATATTTAATATGAGCTGTGTCAGTACCTCAATAGCGTTTCCATTTAGGACTCCTTTTTTTCTCACAAAAAAACCTAAAATGGCAATACTGTATAGAACCAACATCTCTTGAAAAAATGCAACAGATGATTCCAAAACATACCCCTCCTTTAGTATAAACCTGCGAAAAAAATCCACACCACAATGACTAATATTAAATACATGTTTCTTCACCCCAAAAGGCCCATAATGACTGAGCTCAATGGAAAAAACAATACCCGACAGTTATGTTTTTTAGGTTCTATTCTATTCAGTTATTGAAACACTGTTCGCACATAAGGGAATGTATATATACGATAATGGCTGGAATGGCTAGCGCAGGTTTTATATTTTAGTTCTAAATGACTAAAATTTCCTTTGTGTAAATATAGGTACTTAGTATGGAAATGAGGGAAATTTATGTTTATTATGTAATCATTGTATTAAATGGAAGGTAACCTGATGTAGAATGAAAATTATAGGAGAATATGTCGAAATATTACGACTGGGAGTGTTTGAATGTTAAGAGAGCAAACAAGATATTCACGACTAGCCAATATTACTAAAATGATCAATACCAAGCTTGATTTACGCGAGGTATTGGAGCAAGTAACCATTGCAATCTCTGAAGAAATTGTCCAATGCGATTCCGTTGGGATTTACTTACCACAGGAGGATGGGAAATTCAGAGGATATGTAGGAAAACCAGAGGTCATTAATGGTTGGACACTGGACATGCATATTATTGATACAGAATACGATTTGTTAGCGAAGGAAGTCATTGAAACAAACAAGGCTATTTACATTCCTGACACTTCACAGGATGACCGGCCAGATCCTAGAGCTGTTGAGGGCTTTCAGATTAAATCACTATTAGTTCTTCCTATCTGTTTTGAAGAAGAGCTTTTTGGCCTTGTTTTTTTATTTGACTATGGAATTCCGATGGATTTAACGGAGGATGAAATCCAAACGGTGGAAGCCTATGTCAATATGGCTGCCGTTGCCATCCAAAATGCTAACAATTTAACCCACAAGGAAAACCTTATTGCAGAAAAACAATTGCTGCTCGATGTAACACGTGATTTATCTATGTGTTCCACCATGCAAGAAAGCTTGGATATCTGTTTTTCATACCTAGGGAAAGTATTAGATAATTACAATATTGGCGTCCACGTCCTTGATCCATTGGCTGAAAAGCGTATTCGTCCAGCAAAGTTAAGTAAGGATAGTGATTGGACGGAAGAAGATTGGTTTAGGACGCATGAAAAAATAAAAATTGATCAAAGCAATGATTTGCTCATGCAAGAGGTTATTGAAACGAAAAGGGCTATTTTAATTCCTGACGTTTATGCAGACGAAAGACCGAACCATGATGTATGCCGTAATTTCGGGATGAAGGGTTTATTTATGCTGCCACTCGTTTCTATGGGTGAGGTATTAGGTCAAATATCTGTAGCGGATCTTGGAGAGGGCCTTTTCAATTTTTCTGAAACGGAAATACAGCTTGCACAGTCTATTGTGGATGCTACTGCATCTACATTATCCAATCTTCTATATATGGAGAAGCAAGAAGTCATTATTGAGGAAAGAACCTCGGAAATAACGGTAAAAAATCGAGAGCTTGAAAAAGTGGTGACAGAGTTAAAGCACCTTAGCCGTGAAAAGGAATTAATCCTTAACTCTGCTGGGGATGGGATTTTTGGCTTGGATCTTGAACGAAATATCACCTTCTGTAATCCAGCCGGTGCCTCTATGTTAGGCTATGAATCAAAAAATGAATTAATTGGAAAATCAGCGTGGAGTATTTTTTCCAATGGAGTGGATAAGCAAAGTAATGCTTTATCTACCTTTGATGGAAATTGGGACCACTATTATAAGGATGAGAAATTTATCCGAAAAGACCATTCCAGCTTTCCAGTAGAGTACGTGATCACTCCTATTAAAGAAGGAGAAGAGATTGTAGGAGAGGTGGTCACCTTTAAAGATATCACCCAACGGAAACAATTAGAGGAAGAGATTAAGTACCATGCTTATTTTGATAGTTTAACAGAGTTGCCTAATAGAGTTCTGTTAAAGGACAGGTTGAATCAGGGAATTACCTACGCGCAGATGAATGGAGAAAAGCTAGCTGTTCTTTACTTGGATTTAGATAGATTTAAGTTTGTGAATGACACACTAGGACATAGCTTTGGAGATTTATTGCTTCGCGAGGTGGCAGCCCGTCTGAGTGCCTGTGTTCCAAAAACAGCCACTGTATCAAGACAGGGAGGCGATGAATTTACGATTTATTTACCGAATATCAAAAATGAAAATACAGTGTTAAAGGTAGTCAATCGTGTCATCGATTCTTTCTCTAAGCCATTTCATTTAATAGACAATGAAATTTATATTAAAACAAGTATTGGGATTAGCTTGTTTCCAGATAATGGTGATACAACCGAAATTTTAATTAAAAATGCCGATACAGCTATGTATAAGTCAAAGGAGATTTCGGGTAATAGCTATCATTTCTTTAGTGAGGGAATGGATACGAGGACATTTGAAAGTATTAGGCTAGAAAATTCCTTATATAAAGCACTAGAACATAAGGAATTGTTACTGTACTATCAGCCGCAAATCAATTATCAAACAAAAAAACTCGAAGGTGTAGAAGCCTTGCTCCGTTGGAACCATCCAGAGTATGGCATGATTGCACCGGATAAGTTTATTCCAATTGCGGAGGAAACAGGTTTAATTGTACCAATTGGTGAATGGGTACTGAAGGAAGCTTGCAGGCAGTTAAAGGAATGGCATGATCAAGGATATCCATTGATCAGTATGTCTGTGAACTTATCTGTCCGGCAGTTCGAACAGAACAACTTATTCCAAACGGTAAAAAATGTGTTGAAAAAGGTAGGTTTACAACCTGAGTATTTACACCTGGAACTGACCGAAAATTTAATTGTTAAAAATACGGAGTTAACTCTAAAAACGATGAAAAAGTTGAAGGGGCTTGGGATTAACATCGCTATCGATGATTTTGGTACAGGCTATTCCTCATTAGGTTATTTGAAGAACCTGCCCATTAACACATTGAAAATTGATAAGTCCTTTGTCCGCGATATGACCATCGATGATGCGGCCATCACCAATACGATTATTACACTAGCTCAGAATTTAAGCCTCGATGTCATTGCAGAAGGTGTTGAGACAAAGGAACAAGCAGATTTCTTATCTGCCAGAAATTGTCACCTTATGCAAGGTTATTTTTTCAGCCGCCCATTATCGGCTGGAGATATCATACGTAACTATTTTCTACTGTAGATAAAGATAAGAGAAAAGAGGGAATGTCATGAAGGCAGCACGTAGTGTATTAGAATATTTAAAAGGATATGGAGTAAAGCATATTTTCGGAATACCAGCAGGTTCAGTCAATGGATTGTTTGATGAGCTTTATGATATGCCGGAAATCACACCAATCGTCACGAAGCATGAAGGAGCCGCATCTTACATGGCGGCTGCCTATGCCAAGTATAGTGACCAGTTGAGTGTTGTCATAGGTTGCAGCGGTCCTGGAGGAACAAATTTAGTTACAGGTGCAGCTAATGCGATGAGAGAGCATTTACCTGTATTATTTATTACAGGTGCTGTTCCAATTAACACAGAGGGATTAAATGCCTCCCAGGAGTTAGATGCAGAGCCTATCTTCCGTTCGATTACTAAGTATAGTGTCACAGTGAAGGATGCTAGCGAATTACTGAACCAGGTAGCAACAGCAACAGAAATTGCTTTATCTGGAGTACCTGGCCCGGTTCATATTGCAATCCCAATTGATATTCAACACGAGCAAGTGCAACATCATGAAATACCGAACCCACCTAAGAGAAATCCGATTGTTCCAGAGCTTGAAACAATCAAAACGGCAGCTAAAGAGCTTTTATCAAGGAAAAAGGGCTACATTTTTGCAGGCCAGGGTGTGAGAAATTCAGTAGAACAATTAGTTGAGTTAGCAGAAATGCTAGAGTGGCCGATCGTTACTACTCCACAAGCAAAGGGATATATTCCGGAAGACCACCCACTTTTAGTGGGAGTATTCGGTTTTGCCGGCCATGAGGCGGCTTCCAAGTTAATCACGGAAGGTGATGGTGAAGCATTATTAATCGTTGGTTCAAGTTTAGGAGAGACAGCCACGAATAATTATAATGATAACCTGACGAAGAATCGATTTACGCTGCAACTGGATTTCGACCAGACTGTTTTTAACCGCAAATATTCCATTGACCTGCCTATTTTAGGGGATGTTCATTTAAGTTTATTATTTTTAATAGAGGAATTAAAGAACCTTGGGGTGACAAGAAAAGAACCTGGGTATGTGGTTGAAAAGGAGAAAGGGACGGTTGGAAATGCGGATGAGTACAACACGCAAAATATCCTTCTTTCACTGCAAAAATGTCTTCCTTCTTCTACGAGGTATACTATTGATATCGGGGAATTTATGTCCTATGTTATTCACTATATGAAGGTAGTAGATTCGGATAGTTTTAGTATTAATGTTCATTTTGGGGCTATGGGAAGTGGAATTGGTTCAGCAATAGGAAGTAAGTTGGCTGAACCTGAACGTCCGGTTGTATGTATTACTGGGGATGGCTGCTTTTTCATGCATGGAATGGAAATTTTAACAGCCAAGGAATACAATCTGCCGATCTTGTTTGTCGTAATGAATAATGCCCGCTTGGGAATGGTCTATCATGGACATTCCTTACAATTCAAACGGACCCACCCATCCTTTGAACAGGAGCCAATCAATATAAGTGCAATGGCAGCGGCTATGAACATCCCTAGCTTTAGAGTTTCTGCTCTAGAAGACTTGAACCAGAATGTCATTAATAGCTTACTAGATCTAGATGGTCCTGCCGTGCTAGAGGTGGCATTAACCGATAACAATGTTCCACCAATGGGGGACCCGAGTGAAGTTTTTATCTTCGTTCGGAAAATAAAAAAAACATATAGGTGCGTGCACCTATATGTTTTTTTTGTTATTGGTAGGAATCTAAAATGATTTGTCGGATGGTTTCTATCGTTTCGACTTTAAACTCATGCCCTACAGATTCCCCTGTCGGGTTACTGTAATAACACCAGTTGTTATCAGAATCATAGCTATAGCCGAGAGAAGCCAATGCTTGTTGCAGCACTAATGGCACCTTGTTTATTCCTGTTTTTTTCGTGAAATAAGGGGTAGGATAGATCCGTACATCTGCATCTCCGAGAGGTGTATCTACAACAAACAAGTCATGGTCATGTTGGGTAATCCATTGCTCTTTGGAATAGATTGAAATTTTTGCTCCAGCTAATGAGGAAATACCCTCTAGATTGATGCCGAACAGATTTTTGATGATTGTGCGAATTTGACTCCCCGTTAAATCATCCTTGGATTGATTAAAGTAATATTCCAATACCAATTTAGCGACTGGAATATCCGTGTTTGCTTCATCAATGGAGAGTGGTGCTAAATATTCCTGAAAGACCACCAATTTCGTTTCTAAATCAATATCAAATACAGAATGGACAATCTGCCGTATTTCTTCATAACCGATGTCTTTTCCGTACCTCTTTAACTCGTGGTCCATCGTTTCTACTTTTGACATGGCTGTTTTTGTTTGGCTCATGACAACACTCTCCCTCCTTACCATTCCTTTGGTTCATAATTAAGCTCGTGGAATAATTGATTGCGTTCCTTTTTCGATAGGTCCCGCCATTGTCCAACCGGCATGTTGCCTAAATGGATATTCATAATTCGGGTCCGCTGCAGCCTTACAACTTGATAACCGAGTGCGGAACACATCCTTCTTATTTGGCGATTAAGACCCTGAGTTAAAATTATCTGAAACACATACTTAGACAACTGGGTTACCTTACAGGGAAGTGTTTTTGTGTTTAATATCTCAACGCCTGCTTCCATTCTTCTTACAAATTCAGGGGTGATAGGCTTGTCTACAGTAACAATATATTCTTTTTCATGTTTATTTTCTGCACGTAAAATCTCATTGACGATATCCCCATCGTTCGTAAGAAGGATTAGCCCTTCAGACTCTTTATCAAGCCGTCCAATGTGAAAAATACGTAAGGGATGATTAACAAAATCGACTATATTGCCTTTGACATGGCGTTCGGTTGTGCTGGTAATTCCAACGGGTTTATTTAAGGCGATATAAACGTAATTGTTCGTGACCTTAACGGGACTTCCGTCAATTCGAACATCATCTCCAGGCTCTACCTGGCTTCCCATTTCAGCCACTTTCCCATTGATAGTGACTCTGCCCTCACTAACTAATTTATCCGCCCCACGCCTCGAGGATTTTCCGGATTCACTGATAAATTTATTAATACGCATGCATACGACACACCCTTAAGTGGAGAATTCTAAATTTAAGAATATCGAACACGGATAGGATTTTCAAGCTTACAGTGGTGCCTGACACCCTTTTAGACACGAAACTGTCGTTTGTTCCAGGTAAAGCCAGATAGTATAGTTAAATTAATAGATTCATAGTAAGTAATGGTACCTATTTAATATAATGGCTTTGTTAAAGAACAATGTTGATTATTGCACCCTGTTGATTGGAGTGGAAGACGCGAAGACTCCTGTGGGAGTATGGTTCAGGGGAGACCCCGTAGACGCATGCGTCGAAGAGGATCGCCGAAACACCCACGAATCGCTCGCGTCTGGAGCGGAAATCAACAGGCAAGTTTAACAGAGCCAATATAATAAGAATGTATAAGATTTGACTTCGAGAATTCCAGCTCCAGCGCCTAGCCAGTTTTCATCCCGAATATTCTTCCATGAGTATCTTGTTACAATCATGGCTTGATAAAGCGATGATTGTTACAGCTCGGGTCAAATAACCTTCGGCAAGTAAAGTCAAAGAGCGACTTTTCTTTCTGAAGAACATTTGCCTGTCGGGGCTGACCAAGGCGCTTACGCTTTTCATACTATATGCCAAGGAGAATTTGAATGGAAGAGATTTCTTTTCGAACAAAGATATTTATTGGAGAAAATGCATTAGATCGCCTATCACAAATAACAGCAGAGCGGGTTTTTATTGTGACAGACCCGTTTATTGAAAAGTCTGGTATGACGGCTGTAGTAACCAATCGTCTTCAATTGGAAGGAAACGAGTATCAGATCTTTAGTGAAATTGTACCAGATCCTCCTATTGAAACTGTGGCAGCAGGAGTAAAAGTTATTCAGGAGTTCAATCCCGGTGTATTAATTGCGATTGGCGGAGGGTCTGCTATTGATGCAGCCAAGGCGATGAAGGATTTTGCCATCCGATTATCTCCACAGCAGAAGAATATGAAATTTATTGCCATTCCAACGACAAGCGGAACAGGGACAGAAGTCACTTCATTTTCGGTCATTACGGATAAGGTCAATCATGTCAAGCACCCGCTCGTATCTGATACTTTATTACCGGATGAGGCCATTTTAGATAGCAGTCTTGTTACGTCAGTTCCTCCAGCGGTTACAGCTGATACAGGGATGGACGTATTAACCCATGCAATTGAGGCGTATGTATCAACAAAGGCAAATGATTTTTCGGATGCCTTTGCGGAAAAAGCGGTCCAGCTGATCTTTGATTATTTACCGCGATGCTATAAAAACGGAAATGATGTAGTGGCGCGGGAGAAGGTTCATCATGCTTCATGTTTGGCTGGATTGGCTTTTAATATGGTTGGACTGGGAATTAACCACAGTATTGCACATGTTTGCGGGGCGCAGTTCCATATTCCACATGGAAGAATGAATGCGCTTTTACTTACTCCGGTGATTGAATTTAATGCAGAACAGCAAGGGGTGGGCAGCGGGTCTTTTAGTCCTTCAGCCAAAAAATATGCCCAGTTAGCAAGAATAATGGGTCTGCCGGCTGCAAACGTTCGATTGGGGATTAATAGCTTAATCCAGCATATTAATCAACTAAAAAGAGAGCTCCATATGCCAGCTAATCTGCGCGCCTGCGGCCTGACAAAAGAACAGATTAAGGCAGCATTGGCAATCATAAGTGAAGCAGCCCTGAAAGATGGCTGTACAGCAACCAATCCAAGGATACCAACAAACAAAGAAATAGAAACCATCGTAGAAAAACTATACTAATTTTAAGAGGTTGGCTTACAAGAGCCAGCCTTTTTTATACATAGGCTATGTTAAAGCCAGTTATAGGTTTGAACACCTGTTGATTGGAGCGGAAGGCACGAAGACTCCTCGAAAATGCTATCGCATTTCCTTCGTGCGTGGGCGGATTCAAGATGCAACTCAATGTCCTGTGGGAGTATGGTTCAGGGGTGACCCCGCAGGCGCTTTTCGCCGAGGAGGCTCGCCGAAACACCCACGAACCGCTCGTGCCTGGAGCGGAAATCAACAGACATTTTTAATGGTGCCAACCATAAAAAGAAGTCATGTCGAATGATTTAAAGACTATCTTACTATTTTTTTAAAAAAATACTAAAATACTACGGAATTCCCTCCAAATTATGACAAAAAAAGTAGTTCTAAAATGGTAATTTATTAGTAATTACATATGTGAGGAGATAGATATGAAAAAATTAACTGTCATTTTTGCTCTCTTATTTAGTATCTTTTTCTTTAACCTGCCGCATTCAGAGGCAGCAAGCCCACAGTTACTGATCATCAACAAGAAGACCAACACCCTAGCATTTTATAACAATGGGAAACTCGTAAAAACGTTTAGCGTCGCGACAGGGCGGTCAAGAGATTTAACCCCTGAAGGAACATTCCGGGTTGTAACAAAAATTAAAAATCGTCCCTATTACAAGGGAGGGATTCCTGGAGGAGATCCTCGGAACCCGCTAGGTGACCGCTGGATGGGGCTTGAAGCAAGAGGTACATATGGAACCACCTATGGTATCCATGGTAATAACAATGAAAGCTCAATCGGAAAATATGTAAGCTCAGGCTGTGTACGAATGCATAACGAAGAAGTTCGTTGGCTTTATGACCAGGTTCAATTATATACAACGGTCATTATCACCTATTCTAGCAGCAGTTTTGATGCCATTGCTAAGGCTAGTGGTTACTCCACTACAACAACCGGTTGGGTACAGAGTGGTGGCAAATGGTATTATTATATGAATGGGACAGCTAAAACAGGCTGGTTATTACAAGGTAGCACTTGGTATTATTTTGACAATTCAGGTGTTATGAAGACTGGATGGGTATCATATAAAGGACAATGGTATTATTTCGATAAAAATGGTGCCATGAAAACAGGTTGGGTATTAGATAGTGGAAAGTGGTACTATCTCGATTCATCCGGAGCAATGAAAACGGGCTGGACGAAGGATAAGGGTAGCTGGTACTACCTTGAATCATCCGGAGTAATGAAAAAAGGCTGGCTAAAAGATGGGGATTCTTGGTACTACTTACAGAATAGCGGTGCCATGAAAACAGGTTGGCTGCTTGATAAAGGAAAATGGTATTTCCTACAACCTAGCGGTGTTATGAAAACAGGCTGGTTAGAGTTATCCGGTTCAAAATACTTCCTCAATAGTGATGGTGTTATGATTACAGGCTGGAAGGAACTTGAAGGAAAATGGTACTATTTTGATGGAAATGGGTTGATGGCTGCGAATACAGTCATTAACGGATATAAACTAGGCGCAGATGGTGCTTGGATTCAAGTGGAGTATGTAGCATTAGGGGATTCCTTAGCAGCTGGTATGACTCCGTTAGGTGAAGATAAAAAACCAGAAAATGGAGTGGATCCAAACTGGGGTTATCCAAACTATATTGCTGAGAGATTTGCAAAATCCTATCAATTACTTGATTTCGCAAACTTTGGTGTTTCAGGTTATACAACAGACAATGTTATCGCTGATTTAGCGAAACCAGAAGTGCAAAAGGAAATTAAAGAAGCTACACATCTTACTATTGATATCGGTGCAAATGATCTGCTTCCAGTGATTCAAAAAACCCCGCAGGATGCACCAGCGGCGATTGCAACGATCGCTGGAAAGTTAAATGCTATTTTAAACACGATTGATGGATTAAACCCAAATGTGAAAGTTTATGTGATGGGCTACTATAATCCATTCCCATATCTTCCTGAGGCACAACAAGCACAATTACTGCCAGTCTTAACTGCCTTTAATGGTCAAATCCAGGCGCAGGCGGTTCAACACGGTGATACCTTTGTTCCAACTGCCCAGGTCATCAATACGTCTAATTTTGCAGAATACCTGCCAAACCCACAAAACATCCACCTAAGCTTATCTGGATACCAAGTAGTAGCAGGTGAGTTCTGGAAGGTCATGCAATAAATAAAAATTGAATAAGTAAAGGGCACCTTGCAAACAAGGTGTCCTTCTTTTTTGATGACTTTGTTAAAGAACATTGTTGATTTTTACACCCTGTTGATTGGAGCGGAAGGCATGAAGACTCCTGTGGGAGTATGGTTCAGGGGAGACCTCGCAGGCGCGTTTCGCCGAAACACCCACGAACCGCTCGTGCCTGGAGCGGAAATAAACAGGCAAGTCTAACAGAGCCTGTCGGTAAGGTGATTTTGCGTGATTTAAAATGATAAAATGAATATAAACGATTGAAGGGAATGAAATGATGTGTCTGTTATAAAAAAGCTGCAGTTTAAGGATCAGGGACAAGCTGTTTTAGTCATCAACCCGCCAAAGGTTTACGAAGAAGTAATGGCCCTGTTTGAAGGTGAAGTTCATACGGAGGCAATCAATCCTGAAGGCTATGATTTTGTTCAAGTCTTTGGCACTAGCAATGGAGAGCTTAAAGAACTCGCTAAGAGCGCAGAAAATAGCGTCAAGCCAGATGGTCTTTTTTGGCTCTGTTATCCAAAGAAAACTTCCAAGACCTATAAAGGCTCAGATTGTAGCCGTGACACTGTCATGTATTTGCTCGCGGATGAAGGTTATGAACCTGTTCGGCAAATTGCTATTGATGACGACTGGTCCGCACTAAGGTTTCGTAAGCCCGAGAAGATTAAGACGATGAAGCGGGGCTTTGCTGTTACAGATGCAGGAAAACAACGGACAGAGCAATAATTTCTTTCTATATTTACACCCCTTATAAAAAACCTAAAGCAGTTATGAACTGACCCAAGAAAGTTAGACAAATATAGTTAAGCGGCTTCCAAGACCTGAGTTCGGTATTCTACCGGGCTTAGGTCTTTTAAATTTACCTTCATACGTTTGTGATTATAATACTCGATATATTGCTTTAATTCTTCTTCGAAGTGTTCCATACTATCAAATTCTTGTAAATAGAGTAATTCCGATTTTAACACGCCAAAGAAACTCTCCATTGAAGCATTATCAAGACAATTTCCCTTGCGGGACATACTTTGCTTGATGCCATGTGTTTGGAGTGTTTTCTGATATTGTTTCATCTGATAATGCCAGCCCTGATCAGAATGTAAAATTACTTCATTTCCCGGCTGAAGATGTGTTAATGCTTGATCCAACATATCTGAAACAAGTTTATATACAGGTCGATTCATGAGGGTATAGGCGATTATTTCACCATTACATAAATCCATCACAGGAGATAAAAAGCGTTTTTCTCCAAACAAATGGAACTCGGTCACATCCGTTACCCATTTCTCATTCATCTTCTCTGCCTTGAAATCACGCATCAATAAATTAGGCGCAATACGACCTTTTTGTCCCTTATAAGAACGGTATTTTTTCATACGTACCATACATTTTATGCCCATATCATTCATTAATCGGTTAACTGTCTTTGGATCGTGATGGAAACCATATTTCTTCAGTTCTTTTGTGATGCGACGATAACCATAACGCCCTTTATGTTCGTGATAAATCTTTTGAATTGCCTCCTTTACCTCTGCATATTTATCTTTGCAATTTAATCGTTTTTCCCAGTAATAATAAGTGCTTCGTGGAATGCGTGCGACTTTAGCCAATTCCACGACATCGTAGATGTCCTTTAGTTCAAAAATTACTTGCGCTTTGATTTTATTTGTAATTTTTCTTGCATTTGAACTAAAGCATTCAACTTTTTTAAGTATGCATTCTCCATTTCGAGTTGTTTAATGCGTGCTTCAAGTGCATCTACAGATCCATCAGCTGGTATTGATTCTGTTGTTTTTTTCGCTTTTTTATTCATGGATGGACGCCCCTTTTTCTTTGATATGAGGGCATCAAATCCACCTGTTTCAGCTTGATTTCGCCATTTTCTAATTAATCTTGAAGAGGAGATATTGAAAATCGCAGCTGCATCAATTGAGGACGTACCCGTTTCGTTCATATAGTTAAGTACATCCATTTTAAACTCTGCAGAATAGCTTGTATATGATTTTAGAAAGGCTTCTACACCATGTTGCTCATATAAACGAATCCAAGAAGTTAATTCGGCTACGCTCACATTTTCATCTCGAGCGATTTCTTTAACACTTTCCTGCCCTTTTATATAACGTAAGGAGATACGTATTTTTTCATCTTTTGTAAATTTAGTCATAAAAAATACCCCGTAAAAGAGAGATTAGTGTCTAACTTTTACGGGGCAGTTCATTATTGCTTTAGGTTTTTTATTAATGTCCGATGTAATATTTGTAACAATGGAGCCTTGCTTACAATGTTGTTTACAAGTTTACGTTGTGTAAACAGAATGTAAACAACTCTGTTTACATGTATACAATTCTGTATACATCCCTTTATAACGGCATGTACACAATTTTGTCTTTTCTGTTTACAAAAAAGTTTACTTGTCTACTAAAGTTTACATATTGTTTACTTTTTTACACTTATATGTCTTTTCCGTTAGTGTCATTGAACATTCTATCAATCTCCTTTAGCCTTAAAGAAAGAAACTAGAGTTACAAATAGAATCTATTAAATGAAAAGGAATGATGTTTATGACTAAGTCCAGAATCGCTGCAGTAGACGTAGGAAATGACTCCATTAAAGCCATTTTCGGGGAGTTAGAGTATGAATTAAATATTCCTAATATTATCGCGAGAGACACAGAAGATCGCCCTGTCATTGGGATTGAAGAACTCGATAACAAAAACCCGTTGGATGGGATTCACATTAAGGTGCACTCCCCTGCCCTGAAAGAGAACAATGCAATTTACAGAATCGGTCATCTAGCGACTAAAAGTAATAATGCTACTGAATTGGATCCTGGAAGCAGCAAGTCAGAAGAAGATCAGACACTTGTCATGTTGTTTGCTTCATTAGCACTCGATGCTGTGAAGGAAGAATCCCCTTTTTCAAAAGTAAAAAATGTGATTGATGCAAACTATACATTAGGGACCGGTCTCCCCCTTCGTGAAGTGAAGGAAGGAAAAGATGCAGGTTATCGCTCCAAATTAATTGGTTCTGTCCATCAAGTTGAATTCCTCGTCACTCCAAAATACCAAGGACTAAAGGTTAATATAAAATTCGATGAAGTAAAGGTCTATCCGGAAGGCTTTGCTGCCTACATAAATCTTGTTATGGACAATAGTGGAAAGATTATTAACAAGGATCTGCTCGATAAGCGGATTTTAATCCAGGATATCGGTGGGTTGTCTACTGATATTGCTGTGATTAAAAATCGAAATGTGGATGATGATAAAGCGCAAGGCTTTAACTTAGGGGTTTCAGAGTCTTTAGAGGCGATTCGTGAGGAGATTCGCACGAAGCATGGCGTGGAGCTCGACAGCCGCCGCGATGTCGTTGAAATTATTACAAAGAAAAACGACCGCAACCACATTATGGTAAAAGGAAGCCGGACAAGCGTTCATGATATTACGGACCGGATATTGCTTGATTTAGCCAAAAAGCAATATCGTCTTCTACGAAATGTTTGGCAGAGAAATTCCCAAACAGAGATTTGTTATTTTGTTGGCGGCGGAGCCAATGTCCTAAAGGAATATTTGAAAACATTAAACAACAACTTAGATGGATATAACATCGATTTCTTCGAGGATGAGAAAGAAAGCATTTGGATGATGGCCAATGCGTATTATAAGCTGATTATGGATTTTGTCAGAAAAACGGAGAAACAAAAAGCAGTCACAGATAAAACACCAGTAAAAAGTTGATAAGGTGATTGTATGAAAAAAGCTGCCGGAAATGAAATTAAGAGGGGCCAAGCAATTTCCTTTCGTGTCCCCTCAGATACACCCGAACATATTGTGAAGCATTTGCAAAAATTAAAAGAGACCGAGCGAAGAAATTTTTCCAGTAAAATTGCTGAGTTCGTGATGCAGGGTGTAAGCCATTCTTATTCAAGAGAAAAGGAAACGATTACGATTCCCCTCCCTCATAAATTGACGAAGGCACAAAGGGACTGGTTGAAGCATGAGCACTCGGAAGCCTTACTTGGAAGCATCCTTTTTCAGCTTATATCAGATCCTGTTCGTGCGACGTCATTATTAGCTTCTTTAAACAGCCAATCACTGGACATTGAGGAGGCATTGTACCTTCAGGAAAGAATATTTCCCGAGAAACAACCAAATTCTCCCTTGGAGGTTGGCGGTTTTGAGGAAACAGCCGCTGCTATGGAGAATATACCCTCTCCTATCGATTTAAGTGATATGGATGACGACCTTAATGGATTTGACTGGGATGCTGCAAAATCAGCAGAAGAGCCGCCTGTCATAGAAGAAGATACGGATGAAGAAGTGGATGTCGATGATCTGCTTGGCGGTTTTTTGGCGAATATGAATAAGTGATGTAGTGTTGCGGCCACCCCCTCATAACAAGTGAGGGGGTGTTTTTTTTAATATAATAAGCATGTAAAAATTCGACTTCGAGAAATATCCAGCTCCTGAGCCTAGCCCCTCGGGTCAAATAACCTTCGATAAGAAAAGTCAACAGGCGGACTTTTCTTGCAAAAGAACATTTGCCTGTCGGGGCTGATCAAGGCACATGCGCATTTCTAATATTAATGCTGTTTATTTGGCAACTGTTGGCTTTGGTGTGATCGGCTTTGGCGTTCCTTGTTCTTCTGATCCTTTTGTTGTTTTTCGTGAAGATCCTCGACAAATTCATGCGTACTTTTGTTGTTATCCATCTGCATACCCCTCCTTTTGGAAATTGAACCATAGTTAGTGTGACCAGTTGCTGAAGGATTATGTAACTAAGTTGGATGTTTCGGCTCGATTTTCATTTTTAAAAAATCTAGGGTTAAATTGACCCATCGCACATATCTATAAATAATGGGGATTTTCTACTGACAAGCAAATATACTTGCTATAGATATTGGATTAACATTATATTCATAGTGGAAACGTTCTTCATAAACAAATCTATTAAACTATTATTATAGAACTGGGTGGTGGGTCGATGGAGCTGCCTGTTAATATTGTCCGTGCGGATGGCACGTTGAACGAAGAGTTAATTTTAAGAAGCGAGAAGCTCTACAAGGGAATGAACGGGAGATTTGTTGAGAGATTTTTTCTGTCCCCAACAGATAGCTTTATTTTCAAACCACTGACAAACAATGGCCAATTAGGGCAAGAGGTGTGGGTACATGAGAATGTTCTCCCCCAATTCCCTGCAATTTTCCCAAAAATCATTTCGCATACGATTAGTGAGCAGCCAGAGCTAAATTGGATGATCCTTGAGGATTTAGGAACACTTAGTCACAGCTTTAATGATCAGACTGCATTGGGGGTGATTAAGTGGGTTGCCTGGTGGCATTCATTGTCGACGGAACGATTCGGCAATGTTCCAGCGGCAGGGTTGAAGCCGCGGATGGAAGATATTTTGACAGATGTTTTTGCAAGGAAGGATGACTTAATAAGGCAGTGGCCCGAATTGGGTAATGCGCCGATAGAACACGTATACCGTATGCTTGAACAATTTGAGTTTTCCAAGAGACTAGTGTTATCCCATGGAGACTTGCATGTGGGCAATTTTGCGGTTGTCGATGAACGGTTAATAATCTTGGACTGGGAACACACTCATTTAAACATACCACACTGGGATTTATACCATGTCATCGATATGTCTCATCCTCTTTTTCCAAAGCATGTGACGCAACCGTTACGTGAACAGATTTTGAAAACCTATGTAGATCAAGTGGAACTTGAAATAGAAGAAGGTTCTTTTTTGAAAGAGTATTATTTATTTTCTTCTGTATTTTCTATTTGGATGCTTTTTCTTATTCAAAAAGATTTAAATGCTGGAGATGCCAAATGGCCAAGGGAGCAACTGGAGCGACAGGTAGTTGAGACATTATCTAGTTTGGAGCAGTGTGCGGCGGCACTTTTATCATAGAAAAAAGAGGTTGGCTCGGTTGTGAGTCAGCCTCTTCTTTGTCTTACGCTTTTTGTTCGGTTAATTTGATAATTTCAATCACTGTCTGGGTGGCTTTTATCATGTTATCGACAGAGATAAATTCGAATTTACCGTGGAAGTTTTCGCCGCCGGTAAAAATATTCGGTGTCGGCAGCCCCATATAGGAAAGCTGTGAGCCATCGGTACCGCCACGAATTGGCTTGGTAATTGGCTCGATGCCTAAGCTCACCATCGCTTCGTGGGCAATGTCAACGATCTCCATGACAGGCTCAATCTTTTCTTTCATATTGTAATATTGGTCGTTGAGCTCAAGTAAGATCGTATCTTGACCATATTTCTCTTTTAACTCATTCACGATGCCTTCGAGTGTTGCCTTTCTTGCATTGAAGGTTTCACGGTCATGGTCACGGATAATGTAGTTCAGTTTGGTTAGCTCGACATCGCCGTTAAATGATAACAGGTGGAAGAAGCCTTCGTAGCCTTCTGTATGCTCCGGCGCCTCTCCTGCTGGAAGCTTGCTATGTAATTCCATGGCGATTTTCATCGAGTTGACCATTTTGTTTTTGGCTGAGCCTGGGTGGATGTTGTTCCCTTTGATGGTAATCTTCGCTCCCGCAGCATTAAAGCTTTCGTACTCTAACTCCCCTAGCGGCCCGCCGTCGACCGTGTAAGCATGATTTGCATTGAACGCCGCAACGTCAAACTTATGTGGACCTCTGCCAATTTCCTCATCTGGCGTGAACGCAACGCGGACCGCACCGTGCTTAATTTCAGGGTGTTTAATGAGGTACGCCATGGCGGTCATGATTTCGGTAATCCCCGCTTTGTTGTCAGCGCCAAGAAGGGTGGTGCCATCTGTTGTGATTAATGTATGACCTTTATAGTTCGGCAAGTTTGGAAAGTCCTTTGGTGACATGACAACCTTTAGCGCTTCGTTTAAAACGATGTCGCCGCCATCGTAGTTTTCGACGATTTGCGGATTGACGTTTTTCCCCGTGAAGTCGGTAGCAGTGTCGACGTGGGCTAGGAAGCCGATCGTCGGTACGTCTTTGTTGGTATTGGGCGGCAAGGTTGCCATCACGTAGGCATTTTCATCGATGGTTACGTCCTTCATGCCGATTGATTTTAGCTCGTTGACAAGCATACGTGCTAACGTCCATTGTCCCTCGGTTGACGGACAGGTCTCGCTGCTTTCATCCGATTGTGTGTCTACTCTAACATAGGAAGTAAATCTCTCAATAAGCTCATTTTTCAATTCACTGCACTCCCCTTTTTAGTTGATTCAAGGATATCATACCACTATTTGGGAGGGGTTACATCATTTTGAGTGAGGTGCAATTTTGGCGGGGAGGCGTTACTGTCGGATGAGGATGAGTAACTGTCGCATAGGCCTCATTTACTGTCGGATAGAGAGACATTACTGTCGTTGGCCAAAATAACTGTCGCATGAGCTCTGAATACTGTCGGATAAGATGGAGTTACTGTCGTATAAACCTAATTTACTGTCGGATATCAAAATCCTCCTTCCTACTTCTGTCATTCAGCTTAATTATATATGTCCTGTCCCGAAAAGTTCCTGTACTTGGCCAATCCATACTTGTTAAAATCCGTTTAGCTACCTGGATATCATCCACCCCCAAAAACTCCCTACACTCCCGGTTCGTGATCGTCCTTTTAAAAATCAAGAACCACTCCCTTAGATTTCGTTCGTGGGCCAGGTGGTCGGTTGCATCACAGAAGGGGCAATACCAGGTTCGAGGCTGCTTCACCATTCCAATCCTTCCACAAACCCCGCACCTAACTCCTGGTTTAAAATCTTTGAACGGAATACCATACGCTTCAGAAATGGGTTGCGGAATAAAGGGTTGGTGGCTGTGGAGGAGTTCAGTCGAAAGCCAGTTGAATGCATCTTGATCTAACTTCTTTCCTTGCTGTGGAAGACTTCGTATATAGGGTGGAATCAAGCTGGGAAATAACAGTTTGGTTTTTGCTGGAGGAGCAGCAACGATTTGTTTGGGGTACGCGAGGACGACCGCTCCGTAAATGGGGAGCCGAATGTTCCGACACTTCAGCCACGATCCTAACAAATCATGATTACGTTCCAGTTGGACAACTGGGCTCTCGAACCCATCCTTATGCCCATCCTCCTTGGTTCGAATCAACTGTGGCGGATTATCCTTGAATTCCAGCACTCCGCCAATATTTTTCACCTCTAAAAGCACACCAAACCAAGGTGTCAAAGCTAACGTGTCCATTTGGAATCTTTCATCTGATGTGGGAGACAAATCGTGGAATAAGTGGTTGGTGAATGAAAAGGAGTGTTGCCGGAAAACCTCGGCCACCCGTTCCTCCCCACCGATTCCAGCCTCCACGGCGCCCTGCTTAGCTGCCAAAACAGGGAGAATGGGATGCCCTGCTGCTAACCGGCTTCGAGCGGCAACCAGCCCTTCTAACTTCAATGAGTGATCTCTATTCTTCATAAAAATAAACGTCACCTCCATAATACATAACACTTACCACTAAATCGTATCACTTCTGGACAACCCATACTATGAACAACAAGATAAATACAAATTTTTGTAAAAAATTTGGGTTGACCATCGTTGACCACATCAGTCAACCAGGAGTACAATGGAATTGACTCAAGTGGTCAATGGTTTACCAAAGGAGGACACATCAATGATCTCAAAATTTCTCAATCTCGATTCAGATAAACAAAATAGAATAATAAATGCAGCAATCCAAGAATTTGCCCAGAAGGGTTATAGCAATGCTTCGACCAATGAAATTGTTAAGGAGGCAGGTATTTCAAAAGGGTTGCTCTTTCACTATTTTCAAAATAAAAAGCAGCTATTCTTATTTTTATTCGATTATTGCGTGGAGCTGATTACCGTTGATTTTTATAAAAATATTGACTTAGGAGAGACGGACTTTTTCCAAAGAATCAGGCAATCCGTGTTAATCAAAATGGAGTTATTAGCTCAATACCCTGACATCTTTAAGTTTGTTGAAAAAGCTTATATGGATGATGCCGCTGATATTCATGCAGAGATGCAAAAGAAAATCAAAGAGCTAAATAAAATTAATATTGGAAAAATTTATGAAGGAATTGATATTTCCAAGTTTAGAGAAGACATCGATATTCAAAAAATTCTCAAGATCATCACCTGGACATTTGAAAAGATGAGTGAGGAAGAGCTTTATAAAACGAAATTGATTCCCGGATACGAAATGGATTATCAAAAGATTCAGAAGGAAGCAGAAGAGTATTTCGAGATACTCATTACATGTTTTTATAAATAGGGGGTTGTAATGATGAATGTGATTGAAATTAATGGTCTTACAAAGATGTATGGAAAATCACGGGGCATCACCGATATTAGCTTTCATGTAGAGGAGGGCGAAATCTTCGGCTTCATTGGGCCGAATGGGGCAGGAAAATCAACTACCATCCGGACATTGCTGTCGCTGATTTATCCAACCAGCGGCAGTGCAACCATTTTCGGAAAGGATTGCATTAAGTTTGCCCCGGAAATAAAACGGGAAATTGGCTACCTCCCATCAGAGGTTTTTTACTATGACAATATGAAGGTAAAAGACCTATTAAACTATTCTGCTAGTTTTTATAAAAAGGATTGCAGTAAGAGAATCAAAGAATTGGCCGAGATTATGAACCTGGATTTGAATAAAAAAATCGATGACCTATCTTTAGGAAACAAAAAGAAGGTAGGGATTGTCCAGGGGCTTTTGCATGAGCCGAAGTTGATCATTTTAGATGAACCGACGAGCGGCTTGGACCCTCTCATGCAGCAAAAATTCTTTGAATTACTGGAGGAAGAAAACAAAAAGGGTGCGACGATTCTATTTTCCTCGCATATCCTCAGTGAGGTTCAACGACTCTGTAATCGAGTGGCCATTATTAAAGAGGGCAAAATTGTAACCGTCGAAAAGATTAGTACCTTAAAGGAAAATACCTATAAGAAGTTCAAGGTAGAAACAAAAACCCCTCAAAGTCCTGATTATTTTAATATTAGCGGTGTCAGTAATTTAGCCGTGAAGAATCAGGTGACGAGCTTTATTTTTAAAGGCAATATCAATACCATTATGAAAAAAATAGCAGATATTGAGATTGTGAATCTATGGATTGAGGAGCCGGACCTCGAGGAGATCTTTATGCATTACTATGAGGAGGAGGAGTAAGGCGATGAATATCTTTTTCCATGAGTTAAAGGCATACCGGAAGTCTACGCTGATTTGGACGGTCTCGCTCATCCTGGTCACTTTGTTGTTCATGTCCATGTTTCCTGCTTTTGCCCGTGATGCGGAGGAATTCAAGAAGCTTTTGGAGGGCTATCCAGAAGGCGTTCGGAAGGCAATTGGGCTCAATCTAGATAATTTGTTTTCGATTCTCGGATTCTATTGCTATGCGTTATCGTTTATCACCCTTTGCGGTGCAATTCAGGCTATGAATCTTGGAACGTCCATTGTCAGCAAGGAGGTCCGTGAGAAGACGGCAGATTTTTTGTTAACGAAGCCCGTGACCCGGACAACGATTCTCACTTCTAAGCTACTGGCGGCATTTGTTTCACTCGTAATCACAAATGTGTTTTATTTAGCAGCGGCAAGTGTTATCGCCTCACAAGTTAAAACAGAGGATTTCAGCTTCAAACTGTTGATACTTCTTTCGCTCACTGTCTTTTTTATTCAACTAATCTTTCTAGCGCTGGGAATCATTATTTCAGTTGTGGTACCTAAAATTAAATCGGTGTTGACCGTATCGCTAAGCACGGTGTTTGCCTTTTATTTTTTAGGGATGATTAGTGCAAGTTCCGGTGTGAAAGGGAAACGATTTTTATCTCCCTTTAAATATTTTGATACGGCTTATATTTTGAAACACTCTGCTTATGAAGCGCCATTTATCATAGCAGGATTGGCCATTGTTTTAGTCGCCATCGGTGCAAGCTATTTAGTTTATACCAAAAAGGACATCCATGCTGTGTAAAGGGTAAATGGAGGGGTAACTCATGAATATTTTTATAAAAGAATTAAAGTCTCATCGAAAGTCACTCATCTTTTGGTGCATTGGTGTATTTCTCATGGTTGCGTCCGGTATGAATAAATATTCTAGTTTGTATTCATCAGGGCAATCGATGAATGAGTTGATGGCCGATATGCCTAAGTCCCTTCAGGCGATTATGGGGGTCGGTAGCTTTGATTTATCCAAGGCTAGTGGTTATTATGGCATGCTGTTTATGTATTTGGTCTTGATGGCAACCATTCATGCTGCAATGCTGGGCGCTACTATTATTGCAAAAGAGGAACGGGATAAAACGACTGAGTTTTTATTCGTTAAACCCGTATCAAGGGAAAAGATCATCACGGCTAAGCTGCTGGCAGCAATAACGAATATCGTTATTTTTAACCTTGTTACGTTTGCTTCATCGGTGATCATCGTTGGGAAAGTCAGCGACGGCGAAAAGGTAAACGGGGAGATTGCTGTAACAATGCTGGGAATGTTTTTATTACAACTTCTGTTTATGGTGGTTGGCAGTGCCATCTCTGCCGTTAAAAAGCAGCCGAAAACAGCGGCCTCCTTAGCAACAGCCATTCTTTTGCTTACGTTTGTTCTATCAATGGTCATTGATTTGAATGAGAATCTGGACCTTCTTAAATATTTGACCCCTTTTAAATATTTTGAAGCAAAGCATATGATGGTTGGTGATGGGCTGGAGATTGTATCTATTTTCCTATCGCTCTTCCTCATTATGGCCCTTACGTATGGGACGTATCTTTTTTATAAAAAGAAAGATTTAAATGGGTAATGCCGCCCCTTCCTTTTATTAATTTATTAATAGTGTTAATATAAGAAAATGAATTGGTAAAAGGAGGATAACTTGATGACACAGAATGATAATCAAACATTACCGCCAAAGACTTGTTCCGTTGACCGCTTAGTGACAATGGAGGAAGATGTGAAAAAGGTTATAGCTGGTGAAAAGACAGCGACACGCCGAAATGGAAGATACGCGGATCCAGGTGAAATTATGACCCTTGAAGGCCACAAATTTGTAGTTGATAAGGTGTACTCACAGAGCTTAGGCGAATTAACAGACGATGATGCTCGCCGCGAGGGCTTCAACAATGTAGAAGAATACAAACAAAGCATCCTAAGCATTCACCCAGGAATGCCATGGCTGCCACAAATGCGCGTCTGGGTTCACGAATTCAGCCCAGTTCAAGATTAATATGACTAAACGAGAGACTGATGTATCAGTCTCTTTTTTTTACTTTGATTAAAGAACTTTTTAGATATTTATTCTCCTGTTGATTGGAGCGGAAGGCGAAGATCCTCGAAAATGCTGCGCATTTCCTTCGTGCGGTGTTGATTCGATGAAGATGATTCAATGTCCTGTGGGAGTATGGTTCAGGGGAGACCCCGCAGGTGCGTTTCTCCGAGGAGGCTCGCCGAAACACCCACGGACCGCTCGCGCCTGGAGCGCAAATTAACAAGCCATTTAATAAAGCAAAACAAATATTTCTAGAGTCTAAATATTTGTTAATTAGTGAAGAACAAAATTATAATAGCTTTATTAAAGTTGGCTGACATGTTGGGGTGGATTCATGAAGTTTCTGTCAAAATACGTAAAGAAATACTGGAAGACCTTTTGCTTAGCGGTTTTATTTCTCACCTTTGAGGCGATCAGCGACCTGATGCAGCCGACGATTATGGCAAAAATTATTGATGAAGGGGTAGCGAATCGCGACCTTCACTATGTGTTAAAAATGGGCGGATTGATGCTGCTGATCACGGCACTGGGTGCAGTCAGTGCATCATCAAGAAGTGTACTAGCGAGCACCGTTTCGCAAAGCTTTGGAACGGAACTGCGCTCCGACCTGTTTAAGAAAATTCAAACCCTTGCGTTTAGAAATCTCGATAAGTTTGACCGCGCGTCCTTAATTACCCGTCTAACAAACGATGTGACGCAAGTGCAGGTATTTGTGAATGGTTTAATGCGAATATTTGTTAAAGCCCCGCTCTTGGCGATTGGCGGCTTGATTATGGCAACGAGGCTGAACCTGCATTTATCAGTGGTACTAGCAGTAGTTGTCCCGATTGTGGCACTGTTAATTATTCTGAACTTGCGATTGGGATTCCCGCTTTTTTCAAAGGTTCAACAAGCCTTGGATAAGGTGAATTCGGTTATGAGGGAGTACTTATCCGGTGTGCGCGTGGTAAAGGCGTTTAACCGTTTTGATGTGGAAATTGGCAAATTTGCTAAGGCGAATGACCATTTTAAAGACCAATCCATCGCCGCAAGCCGTCTCATGGCGACCTTTAGCCCGGCTATTATGCTGACTGTCAATTTGGGGATTGTGGTTGTCCTTTGGATTGGTGGATTAGGTGTTGATTCCGGTTCGATACAAGTAGGCCATATCATTGCATTCACGAACTATATGACTCAAATCTTATTTTCTTTGATGATGATTTCGATGGTTTTCAATATGTTTGTCCGGGCAAAAGCATCCGCAGGGAGAATTGATGAAGTCTTTTTACTAGACGAATCCTTTATATGGGATCAGGAAGCGAGTCAACGGACAATAGAAAAAGGAAGAATCGACTTTGAAGATGTGACTTTTACCTACGAAGGGACTACGGGTGAGCCGATTCTAAAAGGAATTAACTTAACGATTCTCCCTGGTGAGACGGTTGGTATCATAGGTTCAACCGGTTCAGGGAAAAGTACCTTGGTCAACCTGATTCCCCGCTTTTACGATGTGACTAGCGGGACCATTAAAGTTGATGGGCTAGATATAAAGCGAGTGAGTCCTAAAGCATTAAGAGAAAAAATTGCGATAGTGCCTCAGAAAAATATCTTGTTTTCCGGCAGTGTCGCTGACAACCTCCGTTGGGGTAAAGAGGATGCTACCGAAGAAGAGATGGAAACCGCAGCAACAATGGCAGGAGCACATGACTTTATTGCGGCTTCTCCTGAAGGCTATCAAACACGAATTGGGCAGGGCGGGGTTAATTTTTCCGGCGGTCAGAAACAGCGAATTTCAATCGCCAGAGCTTTAATTAAGCAGCCTGAGATCTTAATTCTGGATGATAGTACAAGTGCAGTGGATGTGGCAACGGAGGCAAAAATTAAAGCCGCCTTGAAAAAATATGCCCAAGGGCTGACATGCTTGCTCATTGCTCAGCGAATTACTTCCATTATGGATGCAGACAAGATTGTTGTTCTCGATCATGGTGAGCTTGTTGGTGTCGGGACGCATCAGGAACTAATCGAAACGTGCAGCGTGTATCAAGAAATCTACCAGTCACAAATCGGCAAGGAGGGGTTGTAGGATGTCACAAGGAAATATACCAGCTAGAAACACCGCCCCTACCCCGCCGCCGATTAGACCAGCTGGTGTAGGCGGAGGCCACCACCGAGGGGGCCCTGTGGTAAAGCCGAAGAATTTCAAAGCGACCTTGAAGCGTCTTTGGCAGTACTTTGGAAATGAACGGAAAATGCTTGCCCTAATCTTTGTTTTTATCTTAATGGATTCGGTTTTAATGCTCCTTGCCCCCTATCTGATTGGGAAAGCAGTGGATGCGATGACCATAAAGGCAGGAGGAGTCGATTTTAGCCTGCTTGAAGTACTGATTATCGTGCTTACGTGTGCGTATGTCGGCGATGCCATCCTCACCTTTTCTCAAGGATGGCTGATGGCTGGGGTGGCTCAACGAGTAGTGAAACGATTGCGGGCCGCGCTGTTTCAAAAACTGCAAAAGCTGCCTGTCTCCTTCTTTGATTCAAGGACGCACGGCGAACTCATGAGCAGACTTTCCAATGATGTTGATAATGTGAGTAATACCATTTCCCAGTCAACAACCCAGCTCATGTCGGGTCTAATGGTCATTATTGGCTCGTTGATTATGATGTTAATTTTGAGTCCGTTGTTAACAGTAGCGAGTTTGCTAACGGTACCACTTGTGTTCTTGCTTACAAGAACCATTGCCAAAAGAACCAGTGTGTTATTTAAAAACCAACAAATCCAGTTGGGGAAGTTAAATGGTCATATCGAAGAGACGATTTCCGGTATTGAAGTCGTCAAAGCTTTTAATCATGAGGAAAAGGTGATTGAGGAGTTCGATGACGTCAATGAAAAGCTCCGTGCGGTGGGTTTTTTAAAAGCTCAGATTTGGTCAGGCTTCCTTATGCCTATTATGAACGTCATCAACAACCTGGGGTTTGCCATTGTTGCCGTAATAGGCGGTATCCTCGCAGTAAAAAGTTTGATTACAATTGGAGCAATTGCTAGCTTCATCACCTATTCAAGGCAATTCGTTCGACCGCTTAATGATTTGGCCAACATTTTTAATGTTTTACAATCCGGTGTGGCTGGGGCTGAGCGAGTCTTTGAAGTAATGGATGAGCAGGAGGAGACTGAAGACCTTCCGATGGCAGTTCCACTGGAACATCCTAAGGGACATGTGGTGTTTGAAAATGTCAGCTTTGGGTATCGGCCGGATGTTCTTATTTTAAAAAATGTCAGCTTTGAAGCCCAAATTGGCAGCAGCACGGCCTTGGTGGGACCAACGGGTGCAGGTAAAACAACCATTGTGAATCTGCTTACCCGGTTCTATGATGTAACGAGCGGGAGAATTCTCCTTGATGGCCGGGATATTCGTGAATACACAAGAGACAGCTTAAGGAAATGCTTTGGATTTGTGTTGCAGGATACGTATTTGTTTTCTGGAACGATTAAAGAAAATATTAAATATGGGAAACCGGATGCAACGGATGAAGAAGTGGAGCAGGCAGCCAAAATGGCGAATGCAGATGCTTTCATCAAGCGCCTTCCAAATCAGTATGAAACGGTACTGTCAGAAAATGGCGGGAATTTGAGTCAAGGGCAGCGGCAATTATTAGCGATTGCCAGAGTCATCTTAGCCAAGCCGTCCTTGCTTATTTTAGATGAGGCGACAAGCAGTATCGATACGAGAACAGAGCTTCATATTCAAGCGGCCATGTTATCCTTAATGGAGAATCGGACCAGCTTTATCATTGCCCACCGCTTGAATACGATTCGTGACGCCGATACCATCATGGTGATTGACCATGGTGAAATAATTGAAAAAGGCAGTCATGATGAGCTCTTACAGGCACAAGGCAGATACCATCAAATGTTTGATAATCAATTTAAAAATATTGAGGGTGCTTTGGACTAAAATAAAGGCCTCCGCGGGTTTTGCCCAGCGGAGGCCTTTATTTTATGGTTTCCAAACGCCATTTGACATAAAGTAATACCATTTTCCTGCGATTGAATTCCAGTTGGTCGCCATGGTGCCATCTGTTTTAAGATAATACCACTGATTTCCAAGGGCAAGCCATCCGGTTTTCATAGCTCCGCTACCTTCGAAGTAGTACCAGTAATTTTTATTGAAGAGCCACCCGGTTTTCATGGCACCAGTTGTACCAAGGAAGTACCATTTGTTGGCTGTGAAGAGCCACCCGGTTTTCATGGCTCCACTTGATTCTAAATAATACCACACGTTGTCCTCTGTTACCCAACCTGTTTTCATAACACCATCTGCGTCAAAGTCATACCATCGGCCGTTAATGAAAACCCAACCTGTTTTCATGGCACCAGTTGAATCAAAGTAATACCAGTGATTCTTGTCTGATAGCCATCCAATCTGTTTAATTCCTTCAGTTGTATAGTAATACCAAATATGATCGTTTTGGTACCAACCTGATGGGCGCTTGGTGGTAACAGTAATTTTAATGGGGGTCGTGCTTAGGTTCTCATAGGCATCCATGGCATACACTTCGTACAGGTGAGTTGAATTTGGAGCTATGTCGTTTAGTTTAACAGACACTTTTTCCTCAGGTTCCCAAAAGGGCGAATAAATCGTCTGAATCACTTGATCCGCTTCTTTTATAACATAGCGGTCCACAACAGTATTATCCTCCGCTTGATTCCATGTAAGAGTACAACTTGTCGAGCCTAAGTCTGATACAGTTAACCCTGAATTTCCTGTAAAGCTTGGGTTGGTGGTATCTTTAGGTGCTTCTCGATACGGGATAGGGATTGAAACGGTCCGAATCCATGTACCATTACTAAATTCACGAGCTTTCAGTTCCACGTGGTCATCAAATACATTGACTATGTATCCTTGAGAATGGTTAGATACGGAGCCGCCCTCATACCAGGTGTAATCCACCGAACTGGTATTAACCATCGTAAAGCCATCTTGATAAATACTTTTTGGATGATTTAATAGAAAATGAGAATGACCAGAAAATAGAATGGCTTGTGGATATTTTTTTAAGATAGCTAACAATCTTTCTCTATCAAATCCTGCTCCCCAATTAATACTGCCATACACGGTATTGGTAATGGGCTGGTGTAAAAAAACAAAAATTGGCTTGTTGCTAGACGAATTAATTGCCAGTGTTTGTTCTAACCACTCGTACTGTTGATCTGAAATATAGGCCCAATCCCTAGCTTGCGGATATGGACTATAGGCGAGCAACGATCTAGGAGAAAGTTCCCCAGCTAAGGAGATGAAATGATAGCCTTTAATCCACTTATCATAATATATATTAGGCAGGGACTCATTCGTATAATTGATGAATCTGGCTTGCAGCATTTCGTCCGTTACTGGAGAGTTTTTATCTAGATCAGTTTCGAAATATTCATGATTCCCCATGGAGAGCAGCTGCTCAGCAGTTGGATTTTTATAGGTTTGAAGGATTTTGTTAAAGAGTTGATAGTCAGGATCTCGTCCACTGTTCGTCATGTCTCCCACAATAGCGATGGCATCATAATCAGGAACAATGCCCATCAGGTCAGTTAATGCCTGCTTAAAACGGTTGTTTGGGTTATTGAAAACAATATGTACATCACTCATAACGGCCATTTGAAGGTTGGGTGTCTCATTAGCTTTTACAGAAATTCCAGGTAGCCATAGAGAGATTAGAATTGTAGTCAAAAGTGCACTTAATAGATGTATGGATCTTCTTTTCATAAATCAACCTCATTTCTTCTATTCAAAACTATTGTATATTACTAGTACTCACTTTAATAGATAAAAATGACTAGGTAGTATGAAAGAACAGTGAGAAAAGGGGTGAAATTTGACGAAATTTTTTCCAATTAATAAATATTTTGTCGCTTAGATACCAAATTATGATAATGTAGTTAGGTGAATTTTATTGAAAAAAGGTGGAACAGCAGTGAAAAAGTGGAAGATTATTTTAAGTATCTTCGTTTTAGTTTTAGCAGCGGGCGGTGGTACCCTTTATTATTTTTTAAATGTAAAAGAATATAAAACAGCTGATAGGAAGGTAGAAAAGATCGTTAAAAGTGATTATGACATCCAATTACCTGATGAAAATAGCACGGGAGATTCGACTCCGGTTGAATCAAAGGCGATTAAGGCGAATCAAAGCTCCAGCCAAACCGTTGAAACAACAATTTCAGGAAATTCAGCAACAGCAGTTAGTGGGAACCATACAAGTGCCGCGGCTACACGTGAAAAGCAGGTAGCATCTACTGTTGTGAAACCAAAGAAACTGACATCTGCTGAAATTATTGGTAAGTATCAACCTGTTTTTCAAAATCTAGAAAGCCAAGCTAATGGAAAACTAAGTAGCCTTCTATCTTATGCAATTAGTGAATATCAAACTAAGAAGTCTAACGGTGAAGAAGTTTCTTACTTCTATTTCTACTCAAAGTATACGAGTGCTGCAAAGAGTCTAGAAGCTAGTACAGATTCTACATTTTACTATGTTTATAATGCACTTGTGAAAGAATTGAGAAGTTCAGGGTATAGTGCAAATGCGGCAGAGCCAATTAAAAACCATTATTTAAACGTGAAAAAACAAAGAAGAAACTCGATTATGAGTCAAGCAATGTCACATGGTAAGTAATTTTTTTAAAATAGGAAAATAAGTCTAAATTAATTGTAATAGTTGGTATTTTTATGTAAAATAATAGTATTATTTCTTTAGTATGCTAGCAAGCTAGTAAGCTAGTGGATTTTAAAAATACATAAATTGTAGGAGGATTACAGTGAAGAAAGTTTTAGCCATTACAAGTCTTCTTTTCTTGTTTTTGGTAGCAGTACTTCCGCAAAATGCAGTACAAGCTGCATCTACGTATAGTGCAACTGTTACTATTAGTGGGAAAGATTACAAGATTAACAGTGTTGATAACGCTATTGTTGTTAATATTGATGACCTTGAAAAACAGTATAATTTAAAAGAAACAGACAAGGTCGAAAAGATCACGATTGAAACACCAAATGGTGCGAAAACACTTACAGGAATGGGTGCTGGAGCATTACTTCTTCCAGATACAGCTATTCCGGTTGTCGGTAATAAAGTTGAATTAGTTGTAGCAGAGCTTTTAGGTGAATTAGATTCACAGCAAGATGGTGTTGCTCTTAGCACGGTTCGTGAATTCTTGTACCCAGTAAACAACAAAGTTATGGGTCAAGCTGAAGTTGACTTTGGTACTAAAAAGGAAAATTTAACTTTAGTTCTTAGTGCAACAAATTTATTAAATGTTTCTAAAGGTACTCCTGTTAATGTTGATAGCTTCTCATTAACTGCTAACGGGAAAGTATTAAATGCAACAAAAACTGGCAAGAACAAATTTAATATCAATTTAGCTGGTTTTGGGATTGAGGATTTACTTGAATCAATCAAATTAACTTCTAATACAGCAACAACAGTATCTATTTTCTCAAGAGATTCTGCCTTCTATTCTGATGTAACAGATGTTAAGTTCGCTAATCATGTAGCAACATTAGATCGTGCGAAAGTAACAAATTGGGCTGCAAATCTTGGAATTACAGTACCAAATGAAGCTGTTCTTCCAGTATTTATGGTAAACACAGTTCTTACTGGTTCTGGTATTACAACATTAAATGGTGTTGTTGCAGACGATAACGGCAACCAATCTCCGTTCTCAGTGACTATTTCTCAAACTGGTTGGGTACAAATTGATGGTGCATGGTATTACATTCTTAAAACTGGTGAAAAAGCAGTTGGCTGGAATAATATTGGCGGTACTTGGTACTTTTTCAATACAAAAACTGGTGCAATGCAAACTGGCTGGGTATCAGATGGCGGTAAGTGGTATTTCCTTAGCGAATCAGGTGCAATGCAAACTGGCTGGGTAAAAGTCGATGGCAAGTGGTACTTCCTTAACAAGTCAGGTGCAATGCAAACTGGCTGGATAAAAGATGGAGGTCAGTCGTATTTCCTTAACAAGTCAGGTGAAATGGTAACGGGTCTACTAAAAGAAGGTAAGTCGAATTATATTCTTAGAACTAGCGGAGCATGGTTAACTGGCAACGCATGGGTGAAAGACGGAAATGATTGGTACTACCTAACGAATAACTCAGCTACACTAGGTTGGATTAAATCCGGCAAGAATTGGTACTATCTAAATCCAACTACTGGTAAGATGGTAACTGGCTGGACAAGTGTTAATGGTGTTTGGTACTTTATGTCTCAAAACGGCGCAATGGTAACTGGCTGGGCAAAAGTTGGTGGCGAGTGGTATTACCTAAAAGCAAGTGGCGCAATGGCTACTGGCTGGGTGAAAGTGTCTAACAAGTGGTACTACCTATACAGCAATGGTAAAATGGCTCACGATACAGTAATCGACGGTTATAAGTTAGATTCTAACGGAGCTTGGATTAAATAATTTACTAGAGTAAGAGAGAGTGCATTCGCATTCTCTCTTTTTTTGTAGGAAATTGTTCTCCCTTAGGTATTTTATCGTGACAAGTGTAAAGACAGTTGATAAAATACAGGTGATTACTATAATTACATTTTATACCTAAACAAATAGGTTTTAGGGAATAATGTAAGTGCAGGTAACCTAATAGGGGGAACAAGATGAAAATACAAAAAGAAATTTCAGAGAGAAAGTTACTTGGCATTGCCGGGCTGGGCTGGATGTTTGATGCCATGGATGTGGGGATGCTTTCCTTTATTATTGCTGCTCTAAAAGTGGAATGGGACCTCACTCCAGAACAGATGGGCTGGATCGGCAGTATCAATTCAATCGGGATGGCTGTCGGTGCACTCATATTTGGTCTAATGGCGGATCGGATCGGCCGAAAAAATGTTTTTATTATTACCTTATTGTTATTTTCAGTAGGCAGTGGGGCTTCCGCGCTTGCCTCCACGTTAGCCGTCTTTTTAGTGTTTCGTTTCTTAATTGGTGCAGGTTTAGGTGGAGAGCTTCCAGTTGCCTCTACACTCGTATCTGAAAGTGTATCAGCAGATAAGCGTGGAAGAATCGTTGTGCTGTTAGAGAGCTTTTGGGCAGGTGGCTGGTTAATTTCTGCCATTATTTCGTATTTTGTCATTCCCAAGTATGGCTGGCAAGTCGCTCTATTAATTAGTGCCCTTCCTGCAATCTATGCGCTTTATTTACGAATCGGTCTCCCCGACTCTCCTCGTTTTGAAGCAGTGAAGAGTAAGGAGAAGCCATCTGTATGGCAAGGCCTGGCAAAGCTTTGGTCGAAAGAACATATCCGCCAAACGACGATGCTTTGGATTGTTTGGTTCTGTGTCGTCTTCTCATATTACGGAATGTTCTTATGGCTTCCAAGTGTAATGGTGATGAAAGGATTCAGCTTAATTAAAAGCTTTGAATATGTTCTGATTATGACGCTAGCTCAGTTACCAGGTTATTTTACAGCGGCATGGTTTATTGAAAAGTTCGGCCGGAAGTTTGTGTTAGTGGTTTATTTACTAGGTACGGCTGTGAGTGCCTACTTCTTTGGTACAGCTGAGTCAACGGCTCTCTTAATGACTTCAGGTATTCTCTTATCTTTCTTTAACCTCGGAGCATGGGGAGGCCTATATGCGTACTCTCCAGAACAATATCCTACCATCATTCGCGGTACGGGAACTGGTATGGCAGCATCATTTGGGCGAATTGGCGGTGTGCTAGGGCCCTTATTAGTAGGTAACCTTGTTGCACAAAAGGTAGCTATTTCATCCATATTTACAATCTTTTGTATCTCTATTCTTATTGGTGCATTAGCTGTTTTCGTTTTGGGAAAGGAAACCAAAAGAAAAGAATTAGTATAATAATAAACGGAAAGAGATTCCCTTATAGGAATCTCTTTTTTACATTAGCAGACGAAAGAATCATATTTAGACAAAATAATTCATTTGCTGCGTTACTTTTAAATTGAAAGTAAATTTCTATTCACTTTACTGAAATAAAGCCTATAAGTATAGGAAAAGTTTAATTTTTATTATTTTCTAAATTATTTTAAAATAATGGACTTTTCTACTAGACGAACCCCTAAATATTATGTACAATGTTTTCAGAATATTATCTTTATTGCGAAGAGTAAAGTAACTATCTTGGGAAATTTTTTTAAAAAACGGGGGGTAAAGCCATGAGAAAGAAAAAATTAGCTGGTATTTTTATGTCAATGATGGTAGCAGCAGGCGTGATGGCAGGATGTAACTCTACAACTAGCGGTGATGGTGGTGGAGGAGATACGATTAAAATTGGAGCAAACCTTGAATTGTCTGGTGGGGTCGCTTCTTACGGCCAATCAGAAAAAGAAGGTATCGACCTTGCTATCGAAGAAATCAACAAAAAAGGTATTGATGGAAAGAAACTAAAGCTTGTTACGTTTGACAATAAGTCAGAGGCATCTGAAGCAACAAGTGGTGCGCTTAAATTAGCTACTCAAGACAAAGTGGCTGCAATTATTGGTGCAGCAACAAGTACAAATACGCTTGCACAAGTACAAATTGCTCAAGATAATAAGATCCCATTAATTACACCAACTGGTACAAATCCTACAATCACAAATAAAGATGGAAAAGTAAGTGACTTTGTTTTCCGTACATGCTTTATCGACCCATTCCAAGGTACGGTTGCGGCGAACTTTGCAGCGAAAGAATTAAAGGTAAAGACAGCGGCGATCCTTATTGACAGTTCTAGTGACTATGCAAAAGGACTTGCAGATTCGTTCAAAAAAGCATTTAAGAAAAATGGCGGAAAAATCGTTTCTGAAGAAGCATACGTGGCAAAGGATACAGATTTCCACGCTACTTTAACAAATATCAAGGCAGCAAATCCGGAATATGTATTCATTCCTGGATACTATGAAGAAGTAGGTCTAATCATTAAGCAAGCTCGTGAAATTGGTCTAAATGTACCATTAATGGGTGGCGACGGCTGGGATTCACCTACTCTAGTAAAAATTGCTGGCGGCGCGGAACCATTAAAGAACACATTTATTACTAACCACTATTCATCAGGTGATAGTGATAAGAAAGTACAAGACTTTGTTAATGCCTTCAAAGCAAAATATGATGGCAAATCACCAGATGCGTTCAATGCTTTAGGTTATGACACAGTGTACTTTATTGCTGATGCAATTAAGCGTGCAGGAAGCAGCGATTCGAAGAAACTTCAGAAGGCCTTGGCTGAAACAGATGGACTTGAGCTTGTTTCAGGAAAAATGAAGCTTGATAAAAATCACGATCCAATCAAGGCAGCTGTTATCCTTGAGTATGTAAACGGCGAACAACAATTTAAAGTGAAAGTAAATCCTTAAATTAGAAAAGCGGAAGTGCCTTGTTCAGTCCCGACAGGCAAATGTTCTTCAGCGAGAAAAGTCCGCCTTTTGACTTTTATTGCCGAAGGTTATTTGACCCGAGGGGCTAGGCGCTGAAGCTAGACAAGTTAATAACAGAGCAACATGATAAGGGATACTGGTTCAATAAATTTTATAATGGGCAAATGAATAGGGAGAATGGATGTCTCCCTATTCCCATTTTAGAGACAAGTTGAAGTCCTTTTAAGGGAGTGTTTGGACATGGAACAGTTTATACAACAATTAGTCAACGGAATATCCCTGGGGAGTATATATGCGTTAATTGCCCTAGGCTACACGATGGTATACGGTATCGTCAAACTGATTAATTTTGCCCATGGGGATGTCTTCATGGTCGGTGCATTTATAGGCTTTTATTCTATTACTATTTTAGATTTAGGATTTTTCCCTGCTTTAGTTATTTCCATGGCAGCTTGTGCTATCTTCGGGGTACTAATTGAACGGATTGCGTACAAGCCATTGCGGAATGCGACAAGAATAGCAGCTCTCATTACAGCCATTGGGGTGTCCTTGTTTATTGAATATGGAACGATTTATGCTCGTGGTGCACAGCCAGAAGCGTATCCAAGTAATTTGGTCCCAATCAAGAGCTTAGATGTGTTTGGGGTAAAAATTAGTGGACAATCCATCCTTATTCTAGGAACATCCTTAGTTTTAATGATTCTTCTGCAATTCATTGTTCATAAAACGAAAATTGGAAAAGCGATGCGTGCCGTTTCTCATGATATGGATGCAGCAAGATTGATGGGGATTAACGTAAATAACACTATTTCTGCTACCTTCGCTATCGGTTCTGCTCTAGCAGGTGCAGCTGGGGTTATTTTTGGAATGTATTATACGAAGATTGAACCGCTGATGGGGATTATCCCAGGGCTGAAAGCTTTCGTTGCTGCTGTTTTGGGCGGAATCGGAATTATTCCAGGAGCGATGGCAGGCGGATTAGTTTTAGGTACAATTGAAGCGTTTGTTAGTGCGGCAGGCTATTCTTTATGGCGTGATGGAGTTGCATTCATTGTCCTCATCTTAATTTTAATCTTCAAACCAGCAGGCTTATTTGGTAAAAATGTCAGGGAAAAGGTATAGGGGGAGGCTTCTACGATGACTATTTTTAAACAGGCAAAGTTTTTTTGGACTTCAATCGTTTTAGCCGTTGTTTTTGCAGTCGTGATGCAATTTTTTATTACAGGCGGAACACTCAATCAATTTTATGTAAATACACTGTTTTTTATGGGAATTAACATTATTTTAGCGGTCAGCCTTCACTTAATTATTGGGATTACTGGCCAGTTTTCCATTGGACATGCTGGGTTTCTCGCAGTGGGTGCCTATGCGTCTGCAATTATGACCATGAAATTAAGCATGCCGTTTCCAGTAGCATTAATAACAGGTGGATTAGCGGCAGCGGTAGCAGGTCTAATTATTGGGATCCCTACCCTCCGTTTAAGAGGAGATTATTTAGCCATTGCTACTCTTGGTTTTGGGGAAATTGTAAGAATTGTCTTTTTAAATATTGATTATGTAGGCGGCGCCAGCGGGATGACTGTATCCCATTTAACCACATGGCCGTGGTTGATTGGATGTGTATTACTAACGATTATTGTGATTGCAAACTTCACCAACTCTACACATGGAAGAGCTTGTATCTCCATCCGAGAGAATGAGATTGCAGCTGATGCTATGGGAATCAATACGACTTATTATAAAGTCGCAGCCTTTGCGCTTGGTGCCTTTTTCGCAGGGATTGCGGGTGCATTATTTGCCCACAACTTCTACATTATCCAGCCAACTAACTTCGGATTCTTAAAGTCATTTGATATTTTAATTTTTGTCGTATTGGGTGGGTTGGGCAGTATGTCTGGTGCCGTTATCGCCACTGTCCTGTTGACCATCATCTCTACCTATCTTCAAAACTATCCAGAGGTACGGATGGTTATCTATAGCTTAGTCTTAATCGTAATGATGCTTTACCGTCCACAAGGTTTGATGGGTACAAAAGAAATTACATCACTATTTAAAACGGGTAAGTCCGCTAAAGGAGGAGTACAGCATGGCAGCAAAAACACAGTTGCTTAAGGTTGAAAATGCAGGAATCCGATTTGGCGGGTTGAAAGCAGTGTCTGATGTAAACCTGGAATTAAAGCAGGGTGAACTTGTCGGTTTAATTGGACCAAACGGTGCCGGAAAAACAACCTTCTTTAACCTTCTGACAGGTGTGTATGTTCCCACTGAGGGAAGCATTTCATTAGAGGGAGAAAAACTGAATGGCCTGGCTCCTTATCGGATTACAAAAAAGGGAATCAGCCGGACCTTCCAAAATATCCGTTTGTTTAGTGAATTATCCGTACTGGATAACGTAAAGGTTGCCTATCATACTTTGTCTAAGCATTCCATTGTTAGCTCGATTCTTCGCCTCCCTTCCCACTTTTCCGGCGAGAAGGAGATGGAAGAAAAGGCGATTGAATTCTTAAAAATCTTTAAGCTTGACGATGTCTTGCATGAGAAAGCAAAGAACTTACCATATGGCCAGCAGCGCCGTCTTGAGATTGCGAGAGCCTTGGCTGCAAATCCAAAGCTATTGCTCTTGGATGAACCGGCAGCTGGTATGAACCCGCAGGAAACGGAAGAGTTGATGAATTTAATCGCTCTTATTCGCGAGAAATTTTCATTAACCATTCTATTAATTGAACATGACATGCTTCTTGTTATGGGAGTTTGTGAGCGCATCTATGTTCTTGACCATGGTCAATTGATTGCTGAGGGAACACCAGAACAGATCAGAAATAATCCAAAAGTCATCGAAGCGTATCTTGGCGAGGAGGTCTCTTAATATGCTAAAAATAAAGGATATGAATGTCTATTACGGAAATATTCATGCATTGAAGGGAGTTTCCCTCGAAATCAATCAGGGAGAAATTGTGACACTGATTGGAGCAAATGGTGCCGGTAAAAGTACGCTGTTAAAGTCGATCTCTGGCCTCTTGAAGCCAAAAAGTGGAGAAATTGTCTTTGAGAATGAGCATGTGGCTGGGAAGGTTGCCCAATCTATCGTAAAAAGAGGCATTTCTCAGGTTCCTGAAGGCCGTCGAGTCTTTCAAAATATGTCTGTTGAGGAAAATTTAGAGTTAGGTGCGTATTTACGCAAAGACAAAAAAGGAATTCGTGAGGATTTTGAAAAAGTCTATCAGCTTTTCCCGCGATTAGAAGAGCGCCGCAAGCAACTCTCAGGTACGCTTTCAGGTGGTGAGCAGCAAATGCTTGCGATGGGTCGTGCCCTTATGGCTAGACCGCGCCTATTGTTACTAGATGAGCCATCCATGGGTCTGGCCCCATTGCTGGTAAAAACCATCTTTAAAATTATTGAGGAAATCAATCAACAAGGCACGACTATATTATTAGTCGAGCAAAATGCGAATATGGCCTTATCGATTGCCGATCGTGCTTATGTCATCGAGACAGGAAAAATTGTCGCTTCAGGTTCGGCGGAAGAGCTGGGGCAAAGCGATCAAATAAGAGCGGCCTACTTGGGTGGGCATTAAATAAGAAAAGCGCAAGCGCCTTGTTCAGCCCCGACAGGCAAATGTTCTTCGGCAAGAAAAGTCGTTCTTTGACTTTTATTGCCGAAGGTTATTTGACCCGAGGGGCTAGACGCTGGAGCTGGACAATTCTCGAAGTCGAAGAATATGTTTTCTTATCATTTAAAAGGGGCTGTAATCCCTTTTTTTCGTTATATCTTTATTTTTTGACGATCTGTTTCAAGTTTAAATTGGAACCGTTGTTTTGGGCTTACTTTTGCTCGAATTATGTTCGAATAATCCTGATAAAGCTGTTCTATTCCCACTAAAGCAAGGGAAAAGAAATTAGCATAATTCTTTTGAACCTCCCACTTTAACTCATTCTTTCCGCAAATACTGTACTTATTTAACTCTTCAATTTCCTTTTGAATCTTCACTAATTCCCTAGTTTGCTCCTCCTCAGGAAGCGACAAAACCTGGTCGATTTTTTCAATATAGGCTTTTGATTTATCGATCTTCTCCTTTATTTCTTGATATCCCTCCTGATCAATGAGTTGGTAGTATAATTTGAACTCGTTTAATTTCTTAGCAGATTCATAGGTCGCATTCACAATATCATCTCGTGTCAAATCTTTAGTTTCATAGCTGAGCATATGCTTCCAGGAAGGTTGTGTGATCGCTTTGCGGTGGTCTTCAAGGGTATGACAGAGTTTTTTATAGCCATGGATTTCCGGATGTTCAAAAGCTGGACTTGCCGGGTCTAAGAACGGTGCCAAAGGTGCGACAAAGTAATAGACTCTGGGGTCCTTCTGGCAGGCCAGATGAATTTCCTCACAAAAATCAATATTTTCGAGGGCACTTTGATAGGTCTGTCCAGGTATCCCCACCATGAAGAATAAATCGATTTTTTGACAGCCATTTTTAAGAGCATAGTTAAGAGTGTCGATGACCTTTTCGTTGGTACAGCTGAACTTTCCATTATACCTTCTTATTTGTTCATCATGCGTCTCCAGCGTGATTTCAATGCTATACTTTGGTACACTCTCATTGATTTGCTTGAAAAATTCCTCATCCGCATACTGAAACAATTCAAACACGATTTCATTTTTAAGCCTAAGTTTTTTAAGACGGTTAAAGAATTCATTTACATAGTCACTGCCGCCTTGTCTTAGGTCGTGAAGAATGAAAATGGGAGCGCGGCTAAACCTTGAGATAAACTGAATATCTTCAATTAGCTTTTTCGGCGACCGTAGCGCAAGGGCATTGCGGTTACAGTTTTGATCATACGCTTCCCGTGAGCCTCCGCAGATCAAGCAGTTTTGCGTGCAGCCTCTGGCCGTTAAAAGAGCGGTATTTGGGTATTGCAGCCAGCCGTTGTATGGTAGCGGGTCTAGGAAATTCCTATACTTGAACACAGAGCGGATCGTGTAGCGGTAGCCAGGAACGTCGATATCATCTAAATCCTTTGGTACATATGTGAGTGGATTGAAGCCGTACTTGCTTCCCTTTTTCCAGGTTAAGTTTGGAATGTCCGCAAAGTGGGTGTTGCCTGCCTCGACTTTGTTCATTAGGAGAAGCATAAGCTTTTCGGTCGAATCGCCGCGCATGACAAAGTCGATGAACGGGTATTCAATTAAATCTTTATGATAATAGGTGGCAGATAGTCCTCCAAAAATGATGGGTGTTTGGGGGTGAAGGGTCTTTACAATTTTGGCAAGCTCGATACTGCCATGTGCATGTGGGAGCCAATGAAGGTCGATTCCAAATGCTTTGGTTTGGATGTTTCTTAGTTTGGCTTCGACATCAAAATGTTCATTCATCAGCATTCGATTGGCGATGTTAATAATTTTTACCCTTAGTCCGTATCTTTCTAGGTAATCCGCAATACTTGTCAGCCCGACTGGGTACATTTCAAATACAGGCGATGACGGAACAACATCGCTGATGGGACCTGCTAGCAAAGGATTTTTTCTAAAATCGTAAACACTTGGTGCGTGCAAGAGAACTAAATCGTATTTCATGACTCCACCTCTTGAAATGTGAATATATTCACAAATTTAAATAAATTATGCTTCCATAATTTAAGTTTACTATAGTCATAGAAGGATAAAGTGACAAACGAGTGACAATATTTAGGTGATTTTGTGTATAAAGTATGGTTGTCATTCAGGGCATGGTCTATTAGACTAACTGTAATTGACAATATTTTTCAAGGAGAATGACGATGGCACAGATCAAAACGAATGCAATGCGTATCCTGGACGCAAAAAAAATCGAGTATGACATGCTGACATATGATAATAAAGATGGAAAGATTGACGGAGTTTCGGTCGCTGAGAAAATTGGCAAAGATCCAAAGATAGTCTATAAAACCCTTGTGGCACAAGGCCCTAGCAAAAACATTTATGTGTTTGTCATTCCTGTTGCCGAAGAGTTGGATTTGAAAAAGGCAGCAAGAGCCGCTGGAGAAAAAAGCATGGAGATGATCCCTGTGAAGGATATTCAAAAATGGACGGGCTATATCCGCGGTGGCTGCTCCCCTATCGGAATGAAAAAAGACTACAAGACCTTCTTGGACGAAACCTGCAAGGACCTTCCCGAGATGGTCGTCAGCGCAGGCAAGATCGGCGTACAAATCGTCCTCGCCCCCACCGTACTGCAAGAAGTAACAAAGGCGCTAGTGATTGATCTTATAAAATGAGAGGCTATGTTAAAGCATTATGTTGATTTGAAACACCTGTTGATTGGAGCGGAAGGCGAAGATCCTCGAAAATGCTATCGCATTTCCTTCGTGCGGTGCTGATTCGATGAAGCAAATTCAATGTCCTGTGGGAGTATGGTTCAGGGGAGACCCCGCAGACGCTTGCGCCGAGGAGGCTCGCCGAAACACCCACGAACCGCTCGTGCCTGGATCGGAAATCAACAGACAAGTTTAGCAAAGAGAAAATGAGAATCAGATGAATTTTTCTATAGGCACTCACCTATAACCCATATGTGCATATGATAGGGTGTAAATATCTCACCTAATAACTCGCCACTAAACAGAATGCAGGATGACGAGGCGCAGTTGAGTAGCATAAAAGGGAGTGTTGATGAGTGGCAGGAAAAGTTAGAAATTATTTTGCTGGCGGGAACACAGCCAGAGGCTTTCATAACCTATATGATTCCAATCTTCAAGGACTAGACCGGTTGTTTATTTTAAAAGGCGGACCTGGAACAGGTAAATCTTCATTGATGAAAAAAATTGGCCATGAGTGGGTAGAGCAAGGCTATGATGTGGAGTTTTTACACTGTTCCTCCGATAATAATTCCATTGATGGTGTGCTTATACCAGCACTAAGGGTTGGGATTGTCGATGGAACGGCACCACATGTCATTGAGCCGAAAGCACCTGGAGCAGTTGAGGAATATATTAATCTCGGCGAAGCTTGGAATGCCCGTAAGCTTAGTGTGCAAAAAAATGTGATCCAAAAGCTGACGACTCAAATAAGCCAATCATTTCAGAAGGCGTATGCCACCTTTAAGGAAGCATTAGACATTCATGATGATTGGGAAAAAATCTATATTAATAGCATGAATTTTAAAAAGGCCGATCAATTAACGAATAAATTGATTGATACCTTCTTTGGAAAAATGAAATTGAATAAGACGCCAGATGTTCGTCATCGTTTCTTAGGTGCGGCCACACCGAAAGGCGCCGTTGATTTCGTTCCGAACTTAACAGAGGAGATTCCGAAACGCTACTTTATTAAAGGGCGCCCTGGGTCCGGAAAATCAACGATGTTGAAAAAACTTGCCGCCGCAGCACAGGAACGCGGGGTCGATGTGGAGATTTATCATTGCGGCTTTGATCCAAACAGCCTCGATATGTGTATTTTTAGAGAACTCGGCATCGCCATTTTTGATAGTACGGCACCACATGAGTACTTCCCAAGCCGCGATGGCGACGAAATTCTCGATATGTATGAACTTCTTATTGAGCCAGGAACGGATGAAATTTTTGCGGATTTTATCAGCAAAATCTCCGCTAAATACAAAAATAAAATGAATGAAGCAACTAGCTATCTTGCTAAAGCAAAAGAACTGCATGATGAACTTGAAGAAATTTATGTTTCTGCCATGGACTTCTCTGTTGTGGAAAACATTCAGAGTAAAATTGCTGGGGAAATAAAAGATATTGCGGCAGCAAATGTTTTTTAATCTCAATTGAAGTGGGGCTGACTAAGAGTCAGCCTCACTTTTCTATTTCTTCTTCTTTTTTTGCGTGTGATTGTTTTTATTGCCTTTGCTATTATCGCCACTTACAAATTCAGTCGCAAATTCTGCTTCAGCGTGTCCGGCTCGAGGAGAATTTTGATTGTTACTGCCTTTATTGTATTTCTTCGTCATGATGATCCCTCCTTTTTACTTGTAGTGTGGCGTAAGACGATGTTTTCATGCTAATAATTAAAGGGTAAACTACTAGAAAAAAATAGAAATTTTTACATAGGAGGCATTTCTTTGTCAGACAAGCTGGATTTTGTAACTAAGCTGTTCGAAGCGAACCGAAATGAGACAGAGGCGGGGCCCATGAAGAAGTATATGAAGGATCATTTTTCATTTTTAGGGATCAAGTCGCCGATTCGGAAGGAATTAGAAAAGGAATTTTTTAAAGAAACAGGAATAGTAAAAGAGCCCTTTGACCAAGAATTTATCATAGAGCTTTGGAAAAAGAACGAGAGAGAATATCAATATACTGCCTTAACTTACATAGAAAAAATGTTAAAGAAGCTGAAAAAGGATGACTTAGCTTTAATGGAAAGATTAGTTCTGGAAAAATCCTGGTGGGATACGGTGGATGCGATCGCGGCAAAGCCGGTTGGCAGAATAGCGGAAATGTATCCAGAAGTAATTGAGGAGACGATTGATGGCTGGGCGATGGATGAAAATATGTGGCTGCGAAGAACAGCGATTCTTTTTCAATTGAAATATAAAGAGAAAACCGATGAGGATCGGCTGTACCGATACATAAGGAGCAATTCCTACAGTAATCAGTTTTTTATCCAAAAGGCAATCGGCTGGGCACTTCGTGAATATTCGAAGACAAATCCAGCTTCCGTTAGGCGGTTTATTAATGAAAATACCCTTGCTCCTTTAAGTGTTCGCGAAGGCAGCAAATATGTAGGCTGAGCATTAAACCATTCATGTGTAACTATTCATGTTAGAATGGGCATAATGAAAAATTATGGAAGGTGAGACTCTTGATTAAATGTATTGCATCAGACATGGATGGAACATTATTGAATTCCACACAAACGATCAGTGAAGAAAATAAAGAAGCAATTTTAAAAGCACAGGCACAAGGTATTGAATTTGTTGTGGCGACAGGAAGGTCTTATCAAGAGGCGACCTATGTGTTAGCAGAAGCTGGTTTAAACTGCCCGGTCATCGGTGTGAATGGGGCTGAGGTGCGCTCGAAGGATGGGGGAGTTCTTGCTTCCACTCCAATCAGCAAAGAGTTGGCTAGAAAAGTAGCCGCAAAGCTAGTTGAAAAAGATGTGTATTTTGAGGTGTATACCGATAAGGGGGCCTATACAATTGATGCAGATAAGGCAGTTTCTATCCTCGTCGATATCGTTGTCAGTGCGAACCCGGAGGCAAACGTCCAAGAGATTGTGGAGGCTGCAGGGGCAAGAATCCGAGATGGGTTAATTCATACCGTTGAGGATTACGAAGTTTTATTCGCCAGCGATGACTACCAAATCTACAAATTCCTGGCGTTTGACTTTGATGCAGATAAATTGGAAGCAGCGAACAAGTCTCTAGCTGAGTTGGACGATCTGGCTGTTTCTACATCAGGTCATGAGAACTTGGAAATTACCAACAAGAATGCGCAAAAAGGAATTGCACTTGGAGCGTTTGTAAAAGCAAAAGGAATTGAGCTGTCCGAAACAATGGCGATTGGCGATAACTTTAACGATGTCTCCATGTTTGAAGCTGCTGGAAAAGCGGTGGCTATGGGCAATGCGGGCACGTACATCAAGTCCATTTGTGATGCTGTCACAGCTACTAACAATGAGCATGGTGTAGCGAAAGCGATTTTGGAGGTATTGTAGGAAAGAGTGGCACCATGTGAAATTTTCACATGGTGCCTGACACCCTACAAGATTTCAATCTTCAAGGAGTTGACTTGGGAGACGAGGAGTTCTTCGTATTGTTTCTGGGCTTGGAAGTAGACTTCTTGCTCGCCGTAGGTTGGGTTTTCTTTTTTTACCTTTGCAATCAGATCCTTTTGCACCTTTTGTGCAAGAACAATCATTTGGTATTGCTCCTTTTCAGTCTTCCAAAACTTATCTTCCCCATACTCCTTAATTAACTTTTTCGCCGCATCATATTGGTTATATTGTTCGCGGGCCTTTCCGACAGCGGACTCTACTTCCGCAGCCGATGCCTTATGCCCTTTTTCGTTCGCGAGCATTGCCATCGAGCGAAGACGAATAATTTGTGTTAATAATTGATTCTTATTGTTATTAATCTGTTCCTGTGACTCCAGATAGGCTAATTCTTCCTCTAATTGTTTACCTGAGTATTTCTTCTTAGCGGCCTCGCGGTTAATTTCAAGCTGCAGTTGATTAATAAACTTATAAAACGCTACATCCTCATTCGTAATCCATTCACCGTTAATCATTGCCACACCCTTAGGCTTTGTGACATTGATGTCGATGACTTTTTCTGTCTTTTTCCCGTCTTTTTCAATTACAAACGCTGCTTCATATTTGCCACCCATAGGTAGCGCCGCTTTACCAGCGTACGTACCGTCTTTCCCTTCTGTAAAAGTAACATCATAAGTCCCGTGATCCATATTGGTCATCGATAATTGCCCGCTAACCTTCAGTCCTTTAACCGCCTTCTTGTTTTCCGTTACCTTGATTTCAAAGGGCATCGCCGAATCTTTTTGATAGTAAGGCGCCTTCGTCACTTTGATCTTATAATCAGGACCGCTGCTGCAGCCCGTTATTAAACTGGCCAACAAGAGTAAGACGAGCATAAACCGTGTTTTCATGAACCAATTCCTCCTAGGTTATGAGTGTTTAAAAATTCCTCTACTGTATACTTTTCTATTTTTCCATCATCTAAATAGGCCACATGGGTACACACCTGTTTGATTTCATCCAAATGGTGGGAGGAAAGCAAAATGGTTTTATCCTGAAGAGAGCCTAACACCTCTAAGATCTCCTTTCGCCCCATGGGGTCGATACCGCTTGTCGGCTCATCAAGAATAAGAATGCGTGAATCCTGAAACAAGGTGATCGCGAGGCCGAGGCGCTGCAACATTCCCTTCGAATATTGCTTTACTTGGACATTGCGGTCGTCCCACAGCCTTACGGCGGTTAATACTTGCTGAATCCGTTCAGCATCCGCTTGTTTAAATACCGCTTCTGCGAAAAAGGTCATATTATCAAGGCCTGTCAGCATGGGATAAAGCATGAATTTTTCGGGTAAGTACGCTATCGCTTTTTTCCAGTCACTGTTTTTCTTCGTGACCTCGATACCGTTAATGGTAACCGAGCCTTGCTTCACGGGCAAAAGGCCGAGCAGACTATTAATCAAGGTGGATTTTCCTGCGCCATTACGGCCGACAAGGGCACAAATTTCATTTTCATGGATCTCAACGGATACCGAGTCAAGGACTAGCTTTTTCCCGAAGGATTGGTTTACATTCCTTACTTTAATCATTCATACCCCTCCTTGCGGTTGAATAAAATGGCCGTTGTGTAGGATGCCACGAGCCAAAAAATGAGATTTCCCAGTAAGAAGAACACAGGCTTCGTCCACATAAAGGCCTGCAGGAGTCGGGACATATGGCCAAAGGAATACACGCCCGTACCTGTTTCGAGAAACATTCGGACCGCTTGCAGCGGGTTTAAAAAGTAGACGGCAGAAAAGAGCTTCACATTTTCATAGGTGACGTCTGGTAAGAAGGAAAGCAGGATAAAATCGTGCAAAAAGAAGAAGTAAAACCAGACGAAAATCGTATAGCCGATTATTTGCATCCGCGAGCGGCTAAAACTGCCAATGGCGGCCCCCATTTGTAAAAACACGAGTGCTAAACAGGTAATGGTTACTACAAAGATGAGATAGCCCTTCATATCTAGTTGGAAATTAAACTTTAACAATAGTAAATAGATGAAAAACCAAGCTAGAAGCGGGACTAAAACTACGGTATAAAGCCCCAGGCTTTTTTTCACAAAGAAGGTTGAAAAGCTGTCTTTCTTCGTTAGTAACATGATTAATGTTTTTTGTTCCTTTTCCTGAAAGATGGAGAAGGCTCCGATAAATAAGCACAGGATCGGGATGAAATAAATAATCGTATCAAATAGATTGATTAAGAGAACATAAAACCCTTTATCAAATGAAAGGACAGAGGAACGAAACAAGATACTAATTGAAATAAGAACAATGATACTTAAGGAAAGCCAAAGTCCTTTTCCTCTTATATTTTCCTTCCATTCCTTCCAAATGTAATGCATAGTAGATGTCTCCCTTTTAATAAAATTAAGACCACCAACAGTCCTAAAGCAGCGAATAGAACAGGTGATTGACTGCCTTTTGCAGCAGCTAACGGATGTGGATCAGTAAACATCACTTCATCGTCTGTCAGGGTGGCATGGATTTTTTCATAGATTTTAATGGCTGGACTCTTTAAAAATAGGTGGGTTAATTCCTGGTCTTCTAACAGCTGATGAAGTGAAGAATGATAGGTAACGTCAAAGTCGCCAATCCCGTTCTGATTTAAATCTGTGAGCGGAAAGGAGCTTCCCCAGTCATTGCCTTTTCCAGCCTTGCTCCATGTGTTGTTTTCTCCCGTGCCGCCAAGGGTGACAACGGGAATGGTATTTTCCGAGATCCGGTTTAAGGTGAACGTTTGATCATTGGAGCTGGCCCAAAGCTCAATGCCGATTTGGTTTTGAATCACTTTGTTCGCTTTAATGGTGTTTCTTGTGGCCTGATCAATATATAAGCCGCGCTGGTTCATATAAAACGTATTATGGGCTATATAATTATCGTTGGCTTGTAAGAGTAATAAGCCAAACGATTGGTTTCCATAGTTAACAATAAATTGATTATCTTCGAGTTTCAGATGGTTCGAGTTCATAATGGCCGCACCGCCTGTATTCATCGTGAAAATATTCTTTATGAAGATATTTTCATCGGAATACATATAATGCAGGCCGTACCGTGTGTGGCTAATGTTATTTCCATAGCTTTGATTGTTGTTGGCATATTCGAAGAACATCCCATCGCGGGTGCCCTCGATTGTGTTTTTTTCTAAGAGATTATTATTTGCATAATAGACGTGAAGACCATTTCCTTGCGCGGCGATTTCTCCTTTGCCCAACCCTTTAATATCGTTATAGCGCACTTGGTTGTGATGAGCCTGGCTCAGATAAATCCCGTGAAAAGAATGGCGGATGCGGATGTGCTCCACGATATTGTTGTCCGTGTAAACCTTGATGGCCGCATATTCTTCGGAAGAGTTGCGGTTCATACTTCCATGGGTCACGGTTAAATGGCTTAACTTAACGTGAGGGGCCTTAATGGCTATCACGTTCCCCGTACCGTCTCCTTTTATCACGGTGTTTTTAGATCCAATGATGGTTAATCGCTTGGTAATGACGATATTGCCTTCATAGGTTTTATTTTCAAGCTTCAAAACCGCCCCCTCTTTCAAGCTGTCGATCGTTGCTTGCAAGTTTTCGGCAGCTATATCTTTTTCTGGTTTTATCAAGAGAAAGAGAAAAAAAACTAGCGATAGGAGCGTGAATTTTTTCATGTTACTTTCTGTCCTTCCATAACGGAATGAGTAAGAGAATAAAGGCAGCCATAACTAAATACGTTCCCATACCGAGCAGACTTGTCGTATGGAAGTTTGCGATCGTGTTATGTCCTAAGATAGGCGGCACAAATGGATCAATTTTAATTGGTGCCTTAGGACTTAGGTTGGTACCAAATTTTTTCAAGGCAGCATGAAGATCGAGGACGCCGAGTGCCCCTCCGATGACGAATAGGCTGATCAATCCATAGAGGACAGATTTTTTTCGAAGCAGCGCTGTTAATAGAGTAAGAGCCGCTAAACCACCAATTAGATAGGGGAGATAGAATAACTCAGGGAAGTTTTCTTCACTGAAGTTGGACATCCCGATGTAATGATTTAAGCCGTTAACGATATCAATTTGTCCTTCGAGCTTGTTAGGATAGACGATGATATTTAATCCTTCCGGATATTGTGGTGCGATGAACACCATCTTCCACCACGGGAAAAAGAGTGAAGCGGCTATTAAAATCGCGGAAACCCCTAATAGTAATGAAGACAATAACGACAATTTTTTAGTACTGCCAATCAAGTTAACCACTCCTAATATAGTGATAATTAGATAAAAGGAGGAGGGTACCAATTTTTTGAGAATTGATACCCGTCATCCATTTACTTTTTAGGTTTTACAAGGAAGTAACCGGTCATTTCCTGATGTAAAGCTGAGCAGAAGTTTGTGCAATAAAGTGGGTAAGTTCCAGCTTTGTTCGCGACAAATTCCATTGTATTGGTCTGACCTGGCTGGACTTCCATGTTTAAGTTATAGCTGTTGATGGCAAAACCGTGCGTAATGTCCTCATCGAAGTCAATATTGGTGAGATGGATGAATACGTGATCGCCTTCATTTACTTCAATCACATCAGGACGCTTGGCCTTTGCATCAAAGATGAATTTAGAGCGCATCGCGATGCCATACACATGGACTTCATTGCCGTTGCGGACTATTTTTGCATCAGCTTTTTTGTACACCGCGTCTTTATTCTTTGCATCCTTTGGATACACATTTATGGTTTTAATCTTGTCTGCCTTAATCATTTGCGCATAGTGTGGTTCAGGGTTCACTGGTGCTGATTGAATGACCTTCATCTTGCCGCTGATATCAATTAACTGCATGGATTCAGGGTGTGAAGGTCCGACAGATAAGTAACTGTCTTTTGCGATTTTATTAAGAGCCACGAGCCATTTACCGTCAGGTGCGACGGTGTCACCCTCTGCTGCAACAGAATGTCCTGGAGAATACTGAACAGGAACACGGTCTAATGTTTTACCTGTCTTCGGATCCCATTTCACAATTTCAGAAGAAATGAACATCGTTGTATAGGCCATACCTTTATCATCAAATTGAGTGTGAAGTGGTCCAAGCGCGTTCTCTGGGTTCACTTCTCGTTCCATGACAGACTCATATTTTAAGATAGGAATGCCATTGCGTTCGCCGGCAAATGATTTATTTTCCACTGCTTTAAAGGCCTTTTCGAATGAAAAAACAGTCATGGAAGGAGCCAGTTTTCCAGAGGCAATAAAGTACTTACCATCAGGTGTGACGTCTACACCATGTGGAGATTTGGCAACAGGGACTAGATAAATACCGCCTTTTTGTTTTTCAGGGAAAATCATTTTTTGACCGCCAACATCCTCGTACTTGCCTTCCTTGACCATTTTCTCAAGCTCTTTCCAGTTAAAAAGAATGATGTAGTCGCGGTCAGCCTGTGAGGCGTTGATTTCAAGGTTCGTCGTCGCTTCTTCTGTGTTGTAAGTCGTCATAACGGCCCAATCAGCGGATCCCTTTTTACCCGCATCTGAAAGGTCATAGGACCATGGCGGCAGGGCCACCTGGTAGGCAATGTTCAGCTTTTCTTTGTTTTGGTCAAAAGTGACGGCTGACATGACGCCGCGGTATTTCGTGCTGTAGTCATCCAACGATTCATATTTTTGGCCAAGCGGTACGGCGAAGCGTGTAGGCAGGAACATGTACTCTGTATTTTCAGTAACGAAGGCCGCACAGTGTGGTCCGCTTGTATTTGGAACTTTAATAATGTCTTTGACGGTAAATGTTTTTAAGTCCATGGCGGCCGCGCGGCTATTACCGACATCTGTCGCGAACATGAACTTCCCGTCATAGTCTCCTTTTGTTTCAGAGAAGGCTGGGTGATGAAGGTCTCCCCATGTGTAGTCACCCATCAATTTTTTGGAGTGCTCATCAAAGCCGTAACCTGTTGCAGAATCTGGCGAGAATACAGGAATGGTTCTGATATGGCGCATGGATGGAACGCCGTAAATAAACATTTGTCCAGAGTGACCGCCAGATGCAAATAAGTAATAATCATCTTTTTTCCCGAATGGAACATAAACCTTTTCTGCGTCGCTCTTATTGGTCGAAGCGGCTTCCGTATTTGTTTTTGCTGAAAAATCGGCAAAAGAAATAGTTGCGGCGACAAACCCTGCGAGAAGTCCCGATGCAATCGGAATCCATTTTTTCATTTACACTTACACCACCTTTTTCAATTATTTGGCTTCAGATGCTTGTTTAAGAAGATCTAAAACCTGCTTTCGTTCGTCATCTGTTAATGGACTTTTGCCAATGACTCCTGACATCACAGCAGATGTAGGCTGTTTCAGGAATTCTTCAATGGGCTTGCCGTGCTTGCCTTCCACGTTAACAAAGGCCTGTGAAAGGTCTGGACCGACTGCACCACCTTTTAAGTTAAGAGCCTCAACACTGTGGCAGCCCAGACATCCTTTTTTATTAAGGATATTGTCATCGCTGACAGAGGCACTTGTTGTATCTTTCGCCTCTTCCTTGGTGGTTGTTGTCGCTTTTGTTTCGGTTTGGGCGGTTTGTGCTGGTTGCTCAGAGTCTCCCATAATGACGCCGAAAACAAGGTAACCAAGACCAAAGCCAAGCAATGCACTAATGGCAAAGCTAATAAGTGCTTTATTCATTCTGTCCCCTCCTTTTTTCAAGGCTGTGCTAAAGAACAATGTTGATTTTTATCCCCTGTTGATTGGAGCGGAAGGCGCGAAGACTCCTATGGGAGTACGGTTCAGGGGAGACCCCGCAGGCGTGAGCGCCGAGGAGGCTCGCCGAAACGCCCATGGAAAGCGAAGCGCCTGGAGCGGAAATCAACAGACAAGTTTAACAAAGCCTTTTTTAAATGAACACCTTCATCCTAAATGGAATGCAGGTGGAAAATTGTGACGTAAAGCACAGTTTTATTTTTCTTTATGAACGTTTTGTGAATGGTAGGAAAAAGCCTAGTGTGGTCACGGTTTTAAAAAATGAACGTTTTGTGAATCTCGTCACTACATCTTGGTTAGAACTTACTTACAATAGGGAAAAAGAGGAGTGGGGAATATGAAGCAGTCCGAGTGTGTAAAGGATCCACATCTATCGGTTTATCAAGAGGGAAAACATAGTGAGTTTTTGCGGAAAATTATTATCTTTAAGGATTTATCGTCAAAATCCCTCCAGGTTATTGAAAAACGGATTCAGTCCTTTTCTTTAAAAAAAGGAACCAGGATTATTTCAGAGGATGACGTCGCGAGAGGAGTTTATTTTGTCCGTACGGGAGCGGTGAAGCTGACCAAACAGGATGAGAATGGCAATGATATCATCGTTTGTGTGAAGCAAACCGGGGATGTGTTTGCTGAGGCTAGTTTATTTACGAAAAAAACAGCGAAGTACCCTGCAACGGCCACGTTGCTCCAGGATGGGGAGATCCTATTTTTAGATAAGCTGGAGCTGGAAAAGGATTTATACAATGATCCTGAGCTTGCGATGCAAATGATTCGCTATATGAGTGATGGCCTACGAGAAATGACGGCACAGTTAAGGGATGTTGCTTTGCTGGATGTGTATGCGAAAACGGTGAAGACTCTTGAACGGTTGGGGGAGAAGTTTAATACAGGGAGAGCGAGATGGGATATTGAAATTCCTTTGACGGTACAGGAATTTGCAACGCTGGTCGGCACCACCCGCGAAAGCGTCAGCCGTGTGTTTTCGAAGCTGAAGAAAGAGGGATTGATTGATTTGAAGTCCCGAAAAATCATAATTCTGGACTGGTGCAGCCTTTGTACGCTGCTGCATAAGGAGTATTAGAATTGGTGAGGGTGGTGTAGAAGCTGGTCTACGTGACCTTACAAGGGAGTAAAGTGAGGGTTGGGTAACATAGAGGCGGCGGTCTACGAGACGATTTGAACTTTTTTCGCGTGGTAACGGTCGCATAGAACGTCTTTACGAGACCAATTGCAATTTTTTTCAGTGGTAACGGTCGGATAGAAGGCCAGGCTTCTATGAACCGTTTTTTCTTTTTTCGCATTAACATTGGTCGCGTAGCCCGCGTCTACGAGCCCTTTTTTCTTTTTTCGCATTAACATCGGTCGCGTAGCCCGCGTCTACGAGCCCTTTTTTCTTTTTTTCCATTAACATCGGTCGAGTAGCCCGCGTCTACGAGCCCTTTTTTCTTTTTTTTCATTAACATCGGTCGCATAGCCCGCGTCTACGGACCCTTTTTTCTTTTTTTCCATTAACATTGGTCGCATAGCCCACCTCTACGAGCCCTTTTTGCCTTTTTCGCATTAACATTGGTCGCATAGACTACCTCTACGAGCCCTTTGTACCATAAACACAATGAAAAAAGCCCTTCATGCGCGAAGGGCTCCCTAGTTTGCAAATTTATAGGTCCAAAAACGTTCGTTGTTGATCCACATCATGATTTGTGGGTCTTGGTTTTTCAGCTTCTCTTCCATGCCGATAAACATCTGCTCGGTTTGTGAACGGTGCGCTTGGATGGCTGCGAGCTTTGTTTGGCCTACAGGGGCGATGTTGTTGACTACATCCGCTTCCCCAAGCTCTTCGACACAATTATTCGAGAAGGCCACACAATGCAGGGTCGGCCTTGCAGCCGCAGGCATCTTCTCCACCGCTCTAACGACCGCCGCACCGGTCGCATCGTGGTCTGGATGAACGGAATAGCCTGGATAAAACGTGATAATTAAGGATGGATTCAGTTCGTCAATTAAGGCTGCCATCCTGTCCGTTAACTTCGCTTCATCTTCAAATTCAATTGTTTTATCACGGTAACCTAGCATGCGAAGGTCTTGAATACCCAATACACGGGCTGCCTCCTGCAATTCCTGCTTTCTTATTTTAGGGAGATTTTCCCGATTGGTAAAAGGAGGATTTCCCATGTTTCTCCCCATTTCCCCTAATGTTAAGCAAGCATAGGTGACAGGGGTTCCATTTTGGACATGTGTCGCAATCGTACCTGATACACCGAATGCTTCATCATCTGGGTGAGGAAAAACGACTAAGACATGGCGTTCTTTTTTCATAGATATTCTCCTTTCCGAGGTAATTGTTGCTCGCTCCCATTCTTACTCGAACGGAGTATGACTGATCTCAAGGGCAACCGCAAGCTTGCCTTCGTGGTCATGGCCGGCTAATAATAGATGGTTTTCTTCATCAATTTCAAAATGAGTAATACCTTCGGCGTAAATCCAACCGAGGTTAATTTTGAGACCGACGCGATACGGGCCAGGTCCTGTAATCTTCCCTAATTCATAACGGACTAGGGCATTACGAATATAGGCACCAGCGGAAAAGAAAGATGCATCCTTATGAGATGCGTAAGCACCGTTGGTTGTTTCAAGGTGAATATAAACATCTTGATTGGCAAAGCCATTAATGGCCTCTTGGACACGGCTTAAATCCACTAACTCCATGCCTCATGACCTCCTTCCCATTATTCCACAAGCAGAATCTATAACTATTGTTATTTAATAATGTAACTATCATACTAAAATCATTTGAAAAATGCGAAATGAATGCTTAAAGAAAAGCGTAAGCGCCTTGATCAGCCCCGACAGGTAAATGTTCTTCTGCAAGAAAAGTCGCTCTTTGACTTTACTTGCAGAAGGTTATTTGACCCGAGCTGTAACAATCATCGCTTTATTAAGCCATGATTGTTACAAGATACTCATGGAAGATTATTCAGGGGGAAAACTGCTAGGCACTGGAGCTGGACAATTCTCAAAGTCGAAAATTCACTTCTAATAATGTAAAAAGAGGCTGCACGAACGCCAACCTCTCTTGATCTTATTTATTCACAATCCTCACAGTACTCGGTAACAGCGCCGCCACGGTAGGCTCCGTGCCATGTAGGTCCGACGAATTGATTTAAGCGGAAGCCTTGTTGGATGGCAGCAGTAATAAATTCCTTCGCCACATCCACTGCATCATATACAGATTTCCCTTTCGCCAGTTCCGCTGTGATAGCTGATGAATACGTACAGCCAGCGCCGTGCGTATACGTTGTTTCGAATTTTTCGGATTCGTATAGCTTAAATTCCTTTCCATCATACAGAAGGTCAACAGCTTTATCCTCTGAAGTAAGCTTGCTGCCGCCTTTAATAAGAACGAATTTAGCGCCTTGTTCATGGATTTTTACAGCGGCTTCCTTCATTTCTTCCACTGTACGTGGTGTTTTCGTTCCAGCCAACTGTCCAGCTTCAAAAAGGTTTGGAGTAACCACTAATGCACGTGGTAAAAGCAGCTCGCGCATTGCGTCAGTTGTCTCCGGATGTAATACCTCATCTTCACCCTTACAAACCATAACTGGATCGATAACTACTTTTTCCAGCTTGTTCTCATCAATTTTTCTTGCTGCTAATTCAATAATTTCAACAGTACCAAGCATCCCAGTTTTCATCGCATCGATGCCAACGGAAAGAACAGTCTCTATTTGAGTTTCCAGTGTGTCCACTGCAATAGGAAACACACTGTGGTGCCAGTCTTTTGGATCCATGGTTACAATCGTTGTTAACGCCGTCATCCCGTAAACCCCAAGCTCTTGGAATGTTTTTAAGTCCGCTTGAATGCCTGCGCCGCCGCTCGTATCAGAACCAGCAATCGTCATTACTTTTTTAATTGTCATTATGTACTCCTCCTTCAGGATAGTAGACCTTCTATTATTATAAAACAAATCCAAAAATTTAACATAAATGTGATTTGGCTTTTGTGTGATGGTGGAATCCTTGACAGAAAAATGACAATTAGACCAATTGTACTATTTGCATGCCTGCAGCGTGATAAATATTACTTTCAAAAAAGGAAGCGAAAAGTACGATGAATGCAAAGGGACGTTTGAAACTTTTCGACAAAGTGACAAATGTCGCTGTGTTGGAGTTGCTCCTATTTTTACAATGAACAAAGAAAAATCTTCGGGTGGGGAGGGAAAACAATGAACCGCAAGGGTTGTCCCGATGAATATCCAATTTCCTTAATCATTAACGGCTATGAAATGGCTGTTTTTCAATTAACCAAATACGATCTGGAGGATTGGACCTATGGATACTTGTTTTCTGAAGGATTTATTCAGAATGCATGGGATATTGAATCCATCGTCATCAATGAGGAAATGGGGAGTATTCACGTTTCTCTCTGCTCTGATTTTGATGAAGAACAAGTCTTTTCGAAAAAGAAGCATTACACAGCAGGCTGTGGCAGAGGGGTCACCTTCTTTTCCATGACAGACGTGAAGAGTTTTGACAGAATCATCTCAAATCAAACCTATACCTTAAGCTATCTTTTAAAAAAGAGAAGCGAGTTTGCCCAGAAATCAGACCTTTACCTAGAGACAGGCGGAATGCACGGAGCCTGCATTATTGATGAAGACGGTCGGTTAACTATCCGTGAAGACATTGGCAGGCATAACGCTGTCGACAAGATTATTGGCCACTGTTTAAGAAAACGGTTACATCGTGAAAGGTTAATCTTACTCACAACCGGAAGGGTTTCATATGAAATGCTCTCAAAAGCAGCAAAATTTGGTTTTCCTGTTATTGGGTCACGTACGGCAGCCACTAAGCAGGCGGTGCAACTGGCCAAGTTTTTGAACATTGAGGTGATTGGCTATTTGAGAGGAAAAATGGCCACGATCTATACCATTACTGGCCGTGTGACTAATGATCTAGCAGCGGAACTGCCAGTTGAGAGAAGTATTGAAGGGGGGAATTCATAGCGTAGAGTTCAAGATTGCGAGTTAGATAGAGAGAAAACTGGGATGTTTTAATCAATTATGGGAAGGAGATTCGTGATGGTTGAAATGAACCTAAATCGCCGGCAATTTCTAAAGCTGTCAGGGGCGACGGCAGCTACACTTGCTGTGGTGGAACTTGGCTTTAATGAAAAGACTGCCTATGCAAAGACGAAGGAATTCAAAATTGCCAAAGCTACTGTAACACCAACCATTTGCTGCTACTGTGGTGTCGGATGCGGAATTCTCGTCCACACCAAAAACAACACGGTGGTTTATACGGAAGGGGATCCGGATAACCCAATCAACGAAGGTAAGCTATGCAGTAAAGGAACCACATTAAGACAGTTATATACATCTGAAAAACGCTTAACCAAACCACTTTATCGTGCTCCTGGAAGCAATAAGTGGGAAGAAAAAGAATGGGGTTGGATGCTTGACACCATTGCTAAGCGGACAAAAGAAACGCGCGACCGTTCCTTTGTGGAAGTCGAAAATGGCATCACGGTAAATAAAACTGAAAAGATTGCCAGCCTTGGCGGTGCGGCGCTTGATAATGAAGAAACCTACCTGCTATCCAAACTAATGAGAGGGCTTGGTGTCACCTACTTAGAGCATCAGGCACGAATATGACATAGTTCTACGGTTGCCGGTCTGGCACCTACATTTGGTCGTGGAGCAATGACGAACCATTGGAATGATTTGCAGCATACGGATTGTGCGTTGATTATCGGCGCAAACCCTGCAGAGAATCATCCGATTAGCTTTAGATGGCTGACAAAAGCAAAGGAAAGAGGCGGTAAAATCGTCAGTGTGGACCCGCGTTACACAAGAACGTCCGCACAGGCAGATGTGTATGCTCCGCTTCGCTCCGGTACGGATATTCCGTTCATTGGCGGGATGATTAACTATGCGCTTGAAAAAAATCTTATTCACAAAGAGTATGTTGTTAACTATACAAATGCTGCCTTCATCGTGAAGGAAGGTTATGACTTTAATGAGGGTCTTTTCTCCGGATACGATGAAGCAAAAAGAGCCTATGACAAAACAAAATGGGCGATTGAAACGACAGAAGATGGAAAACCGGTGAAGGATGCATCCTTAACACATCCACGCTCTGTCTTCCAATTAATGAAGAAGCATTATTCTCGTTATGATGTAAATACCGTAACAACCGTGACAGGAACACCAAGAGAAGACTACGTAAAGGTATGCGAGGCGTTCTGTTCAACAGGTAAGGTGGGCAAGGCAGGAACCATCATGTATGCGATGGGTACAACCCAGCATACGGTCGGCTCTCAAAACGTCCGGATCTATGCCATCTTGCAGCTTTTATTAGGAAACATTGGCTTACCTGGCGGTGGCATCAACGCGATGCGCGGTGAATCGAACGTTCAAGGTTCAACCGACTTTGGTTTATTATTTGATAACTTAACGGGCTACCTCGGTGCCCCAAAAGCAACGGTTTCAGAGCATGCCACTCTTAAAGGATATTTGGAAAAAGAAACACCAAAAACAGGCTACTGGAGCAATAAGCCGAAATTCGTGGTCAGCTTGCTAAAGGCTTGGTACGGTGCGAACGCTACGAAAGATAACGAATTCGGGTATCAATTCCTGCCAAAAGGCAACAAAAACTACTCCCACATCAATTTATTTAATGCGATGTATAAGGGAGAGCTAGATGGTGCGTTCCTATTTGGAACTAACCCGGTTGTCGGCGGACCGAATGCTGGAAAAGAAAAAGAAGCCTTGGGCAAGCTGAAGTGGCTAGTGGCCATTGACCTTTGGGAAACAGAAACGTCTGCCTTCTGGCAAAAAGAAGCGGGCAGTGACCCAGCAACGATCAATACAGAAGTGTTCCTGCTCCCAGCCTCCGCTTCGTTTGAAAAAGAAGGAAGTATATCGAACAGCTCACGCTGGATGCAGTATCGTTGGAAAGCCATCGATTCAAGAGGCGAAGCACGGCCAGATCTCGATATCATTCACGAATTAGCGCTAAAACTGAAGGCGTTATATGCAAACAGTCCTAAATCAGCAGACAAACCGTTCTTAGCACTTGATTGGAATTATGGTACTGGAGAAGTACCTGATATTGATCTTGTGGCAAAAGAAATCAACGGCTATGACTTGAAAACAGGCAAATTAATCGCTGGTTTTGGTGCGCTGTTAGATGATGGAACCACTTCAAGTGGTAACTGGATATATTCCGGCTTCTATCCTGAAGAAGGCAAAAATAAATCCAAAAACCGCGACAACATAGATACAGGTGGGGAAAATTATTTGAATTGGTCATATGCTTGGCCATCAAACCGTCGTATCCTTTATAACCGTGCCTCTGCTGATCCAAGTGGCCAACCGTGGAGTAAGGAAAAGGCGGTCATTTGGTGGGATGCCGTTCAGAAGAAATGGGTCGGCAATGATGTTCCAGACTTTAAGCCAGTATTAGGACCTACCGAGCCAGGCGGAACGGGAGCATTTATGATGAACAAGGATGGTGTAGCGCTATTATTTGCACCTACTTTGAATGACGGTCCGTTCCCTGAGCACTATGAGCCATTCGAAAGCCCTGTAGCGAATGCTTTTTCTAAGGTTCAATTGAATCCGGCAACTGTGGTTATTGAGGGTGACTTCAATAAAAAGGGTGACAAAAAGAAATTCCCTATCATCGCGACCACTTATCGAGTCAGTGAACACTGGCAGTCAGGCTCCATGACAAGGAACCAGGAGTGGCTGTCTGAATTAGCAGGCCATATGTTTGTGGAAATGAGCGAAGAGCTTGCAAAAGAAAAAGGCATCAAGAACAAAGATAAGATCATTGTCAGCTCCGCACGTGGAGAAATTAAAGCCTTTGCGATGGTGACGAAGCGCTTTAAGCCAATCATCACTAACGGTAAGAAGGTCCATGAAGTAGGAATGCCATGGCACTTTGGCTATAAAGGATTTGCAACAGGAGATACAGCCAACCGCCTGACACCGCACATTGGAGATGCCAATACCATGATTCCTGAATTTAAAGCATTCCTCTGTGATGTTAGGAGGGCTGACTAATGACGAAATATGTGAAATATGTGGATGTAACGAAGTGTGACGGCTGTCGTGCCTGTATGGTGGCCTGTAAGAACTGGAATGACCTTCCGGCAGAGCCAACAGAGTTTTTGGGAAGCGTACAGTCCCATGCGAAAACTACAGCCGATACGTGGAACGTCTTACAGTACATCGAGCATGAAAATGGAAAGGGTGATTTAGAATACCTATTCCGCCATTCTTCCTGCTTCCATTGTACAGATGCGGCCTGTGAGAAGGTGTGCCCGGAGAACGCGATCAGCTATACAAAGTATGGCTCGGTTGTCATCGACCAAGACAAGTGTGTGGGCTGTGGGTACTGTGTCCAAAACTGCCCATTTGAAGTGATTTCTTTAAAAACATACAAAGACAAAAACGGAAAAGAGTACAAGAAGTCGCATAAATGCACCATGTGTACAGACCGTCTGGATGAAGGCCTACAACCAGCCTGCGTGACAACATGCCACACAGGAGCCATGGAATTTGGCGAGGCTGAAGCAATGATTCAAAAAGCAGAAAAACGCGTGAAGGAAATCAAGGACCGCTATCCGAATGCCATGGTGTACAACCCGCAAGGTGTAGGTGGAACACATACCGTGTATGTCTTGGCGGAAAAGCCTTCTGTATACGGTTTGCCTGAAAATCCAAAGGTTCCTACCTCTGCAGTGGCCTGGAAGGATTATGCCCAGCCAATCGGTAAAATGATGCTAGGTGCGACAACGATGGCTCTTGTAGGTGCATTTGTAACCAATAGGCTTTTCAATAAAGAAGGCAAGGAAAATGGAGGTGGTAGCGATGAGTAAGCAGCAAAAACCTACTATACAAGTAAAACGGTTTTCAAAGGGCTTTGTGTGGGCACATGCCATAAATGCCATCTCCTTCTTTGCGCTTTATATTACAGCCCTGCCAATGTACACCGAATTTTTTGATTGGTTATACCCGGTTTTTGGCGGTCCAGCGGGAGCGCGACTGCTTCATCGCATCTTTGCGGTTGCTTTTGTTTCGCCAACCATTATCTTTTTGATTTTTGACTATAAAGGCTTTATGAATTGGATGAAAGAGCTTATTACATGGAAAAAGAGAGATCTTCAGTTTTTTACAGAGTTTGTGAAAGAGCTATTTGGCTTTAAGTTCAAGCATGTAAAACAAACGTTCTTTAATGCGGGTGAGAAGATCAACTCCATCCTACAAATTGTATGTGCCATCATGATTATTGGTTCAGGCTTCCCGATGTGGTTCCCGCAATTTTTCCCAAGAGCCGTTGTCCAGTGGGGATATTTCTTCCATAACGTAGGTTTTGGACTAGCGATAGCAGTTGTAGTGGGCCATATCTATCTAAGTGTGATTCACAAAAACTCAAGACCAGGCTACTCCGGGGTAGTCACAGGAAAGGTCCCTGCCTGGTGGGCGAAAGAACACTACACCGAATGGTACGAAGAAGAAGTGAAAAAAGGCAACTTCCCAAAACTAGACGATCCAAGCAACAAAAAGAAAAAAGGCGCTTGATAGCCAATATGTAAATCAGGGCAGTGGCTGTCAGTAACATGACAGCCTCTTGCTTTTTAAAATAGCTATGTTATTTGCACTTAGTTGATTGGAGCGGAAGGCGCTCGATCCTCGAAAATGCTATCGCATTTCCTTCGTGCGGTGTTGATTCGAAGAAGCTGATTCAATGTCCTGTGGGAGTATGGTTCAGGGGAGACCCCGCAGGCGCTTTTCTCCGAGGAGGCTCGCCGAAACACCCACGGACCGCTCGCGCCTGGAGCGGAAATCAACGGGCAAGTTTAATATAGCAAAAAATAGTAAAAGAATGAGGTGCAGCAATGATTAAGTCCGTTGTTTCAAGAGAGTACCAGGAATTACAAAAGCAAATTGTCATGCTTCAAGAAAAGTGGAAGCAACAGATTGATAGAGAGACCATCCGCACCGACCTCGACCAGGCAGCAATGGACGCAGGAGTGCCAGTTGCAGCATTAACAGCCGTTGACTTTGAAATTTCACTATTCCAACAGTGGATAGCGGAAATTATTGCGATGCTAGTGGAAATGAATCCACACTTAGAACCAAAACTAGCAGGAGTTGGCCATCTATTAGATGAGAAAGTAGCTTTGAGATGGCTCGATGAGTCTTTTACTTTCAATTACATGTACTTTGCTAAGTTTGCCGAAGAAAATGGACTCGAAGAATGGATTCCACAATTTTTAGCTGAAACAGCCCTGCGCCCTTATTTACAAGTAATAGCAGAAAAGGTTGAAAAGGATATACATCAGACTGTGCCGGGAGCGGGCTGTCCAGTCTGCGGTGAGCCGGTAAGATTAGCGTCCCTTGAAGAGGAAGGAAAAAAGGTCATGCATTGCCCGCGCTGTCTGTTCCATTGGCAAGCAAGACGTCTGGAATGTTCGCACTGCGGCAACGAGGACCATAAAACCATTCAGTTTTTAACCATTGAAGGCGATGCAGTCTCCCAAATTCAAGTTTGCGAGCAATGTGACGGCTATATTAAAATTATTGATACAAGACAATATATCACGAAACCGTCTGCCGCCTTACTAGACTTAACCTCCATCCACCTAGACTTCGTCGCACAAGAAAATGGATACAACCCAGTAGGCGTGAAAAAAATAGAGAATTAAGAAGGTGCTAAGGTGAAGGCTGCAGCTATTATTTTATCAGGTGGGAAATCTAGCAGAATGGGTACCAACAAAGCCCTGCTAAAAATAAACGAGAAAACAAACATCGAAAGAATTGCAGATACGCTAAAACCCCTCTTTGATGATATAATTCTAGTAACGAACAATCCTGAATCTTATGAATTTTTAGGATTAAAGATGATCAAAGATTATTATCCTGGCATGGGGCCGCTTGCAGGGGTCCATGCAGGCCTGACTCACTCGGATTACGATGTGAACTTTATCGTTGCCTGTGATATGCCGTTTGTCTCGGGGGAACTCGCGCAAGCACTCGTCCGCTTCTGCGGCGAGTATGATGCCGTCATACCAGTGATTGATGGAAAACAACACCCGCTTTTTGCTGTCTTTAAAAAGGAGATTGCAGGTAAAGTGGCTGAGAGCATTGAAGAAGGAACACTCCGAATGAAGCACCTTTTAGATCGCTTACAGGTGCTGTATGTTACTGAAAGAGATTTGCAATCGAATAGCCTACTAGATCTTGATAAGGTCTTTTTTAATATGAATCACCCGAATGAGTACGAAGATGCAAAAAAGTGGGCCGAAGCAGATTAGATGAACACAAGGGGGAAAAGGGGAACCATGCAATTTTTCAAAGTAAAGACAGTTGAAGAAACATTTGCCTTAATCGAGGAACAAATACCGGTGACACCACATACAGAGGTGCGGGGGCTTGAGGAGGCCCTCCACTATATTCTTGCTGAACCGGTCACAGCCAAGGAAAATGTGCCGAGTTTTAATCGCTCAACTGTGGATGGATATGCCGTAAAAGCAAAGGATACGTATGGTTCCTCTGAATCGATGCCAGGATTTCTTACTGTAACAGGAGAAGTGAAAATGGGCGAGGTTCCCCATGCAGTGGTGGGCCCGGGCAATGCTGTCTATGTGCCAACTGGCGGTATGATGCCTTCAGGCAGTGACAGTGTCATTATGATTGAACATTGTGAGGACCTTGATGGCCTCTTAAATACATACAAGCAAATTGCACCGGGCGAAAATGTAATTCGTGCCGGTGAAGATATCAAAGAAGGTGAGACCCTCCTTACAGCAGGGACAAAGCTCCGTCCCCAAGAGTTAGGAGCACTTGCCTCTCTAGGGATTACCCATGTAACGGTTTTTCGTCAATTGAAGGTAGGCTATCTTTCTTCTGGAGATGAAATTGTCCCCTATCAAACGGAAACACTTCAAGAAGGCCAAATCCGTGACATCAATTATTTGACGATTGCAGGGCTGGCTCGAGAATGGAATATAGAGGTCGTATACGGCGGCATCGTGAAGGATGACTTCGATACGTTCCGTCAAAAGGCCCGCGAGTTATATGACCAAGTAGACTGCTTGATTCTTTCAGGAGGAAGCTCTGTCGGGGCAAAGGACTATACGACGGAAGTTATTCAATCCTTGGGGGATCCTGGGGTATTTGTCCACGGGATTTCTATCAAGCCAGGGAAGCCAACCATTCTTGCGATGGCAGATGGAAAACCAGTCATTGGGCTGCCGGGACATCCGGCATCAGCGATGATCATCTTCCGTCTATTTGGCGAAAGAATTTTACGCAAGTTGATGGGTGAAAAAACCGAGCATAAACCAGAGCGAATTTATGCAAGAATCACGAAGAATATTCCATCCTCTCCAGGGCGGTCTGATTATATTCGCGTCCGCCTGTCGGAAAAAGAGGGAGAATGGTGGGCAGAGCCGATTATCGGAAAATCGGGCCTGATCACTACATTAGTGAAAAGCGATGGCATTGTGGAGATTGTTTCAGAAAAAGAGGGAATTTCACAGGGAGAATACGTGCCTGTGATTGCATCACGATAGGGGGAATAGGAAATGAACCAGAAGTATTATCAACGGAAAATTTATTTAGAAGATAAACCCCGAGCGGAAGCAAGAGAAGAAATTCTTGCAGCACAACAGCTGCTCTCTGAAACGGAGTATCTCTCAACATCGGAAGCCTTGGGACGAGCAACGGCTGAACCCATTTTTGCCCGAGTCTCGATGCCACATTATCATGCCTCCGCTATGGACGGCATTGCCGTTGTAGCAGAAAGCACCTATTCAGCTCATGAACAGAATCCATTGGAGCTGAAAAAAGGCAGTCAATTTTGCTATGTAGATACAGGAAATGCTATTCCATCCTCGTTTAACGCGGTGATTATGATTGAGCACGTTCATGCCATTGATGAAGAAACGATTGAAATCATTGAACCAGCTACTCCATGGCAGCATATCCGCCCAATTGGGGAAGATATTGTTCAGGAGGAGATGCTGTTCCCGCAAGGCCATGTATTGAGGCCGGCAGATTTAGGCGTACTCTTGGCCGCACAGCAAACCGTTATTCCCGTCGTAAAAAAACCCCTCGTTACGATTATTCCAACAGGGAATGAATTGGTGGCGGCAGATTCAGAGCTTTCTTCAGGCAACATTATTGAATTTAATGGAACAGTGTTTGCTAACTTCATAAAGGAATGGGGCGGCAAACCGAAGCTGCACCCGATTGTGAAGGACGAGCCGGAGAAGATTAAAGAAGCTCTTTTAGCAGCAGCTGAAACCTCTGATATTATTGTGATCAATGCTGGTTCTTCCGCGGGTCGAAAGGATTTCACGGTCCATATTATTAATGAAATTGGCACTGTCTTTACCCATGGGGTCGCCGCACGGCCTGGTAAACCTGTAATTTTAGGAAAAATCAATGGGAAAATCGTCATTGGCGTTCCAGGATATCCGGTCTCTGCTTATTTAGCCTTAGAGTGGTTTGTCCGCCCACTTGTCTGCAAATATTTAGGCATTCCTGAACCTAAGAGACAGACGGTAACGGTGAAGCTAGGCCGCCGTATTGTCTCCTCCATGGGTGCAGAGGACTTTGTCCGAATGAATATCGGTTATGTGAACGGACAGTTTGTTGCAAATCCACTGACAAGAGCTGCTGGGGTAACGATGTCATATGTCCGAGCAGACGGTCTTTTGATCGTACCGCCCAATATCATTGGCTATGAACAAGGAGATCTTGCTGAGGTAGAGCTGTTACGACCGTTTGAAGAGGTAAAAAACTCGATCGTATTTTGCGGAAGCCACGATTTGACGATTGATCTATTGTCATCGCAATTAAAACGGGTTGCTACTGATAGAAAAATTGTCTCGTCACATGTCGGCAGTATGGCCGGAATCATGGCGATTCGAAAAGGCGAGGCCCATGTAGCGGGTATTCATTTGCTTGACCCTAGTACAAAGCAATATAATGTGTCATATGTAAATAAAATTCTAGCAGGGCAAGATGTCATTCTTTATCCATTTTTAAAAAGAAAGCAAGGATGGATTTTACCAAAAGGAAATCCACTAGAAATAGAGAACGTGGCTGATATGGCTAGAGTGAAGGCGAATTTCGTGAACCGTCAAAAAGGAGCCGGCACAAGGATTCTATTTGATTTGCTGCTTTCCGAAGAGGGACTCACATCAGAAGACATTGTCGGCTATGAACGGGAAATGTTCTCCCATCTAGCGGTGGCAGCAGAGGTAAAGGGTGACCGCTCTGGAGCTGGGCTTGGAATTTACCCGGCCGCAAAGGCGATGGATTTGGACTTTATTCCTGTAGCTGATGAAGAATATGATTTATTAATGACAAGAAGCTTTTATGAAAGTGACAACGGAAGACAGCTAATTGAACTGATCCAGTCGCCTGCGTTTAAGGCCCAGGTAGAAAAAATTGGCGGTTATCAAGTAGTGGAAAATGCAGAGCCAAAGCGCTTGTCTGAAGAGGTGTATTAAATGAAGATGTTTGAAATCTCAAAGGAACCGATTGATATACAAGCAATCGTTGATAAAGTTGTCCAGCGAGATGCAGGGGCGATAACAACTTTTATCGGTACGGTCCGCGAATTAACAAAAGGAAAGAAAACCTTATTTTTAATTTATGAGGCGTATGAAGCGATGGCCGTGAAAAAGCTGGAGCAAATTGGCGCAGAGATTGAAAAGCGCTGGGAAGGTTCATGCGTCGCGATTACCCACCGTGTTGGCCGCTTGGATATAACGGATGTGGCAGTTGTCATTGCTGTTTCTACCCCGCACCGGGCCGATGCTTATGAAGCAAACCGGTATGCGATTGAACGGATCAAGGAAATTGTGCCAATCTGGAAGAAAGAGCACTGGGAAGATGGCGAGGAATGGATGGGCAATCAGCTTGAAACGGTGGCCTACCCAAGCGGTAAGCCGGAGGAGAGTGACTTGAATGAATAAGGTATTATTTTTTGCCCATTTGCGTGATGCGATCGGCGGTGAGGAGTTCCTGACGATCGATGCAAGCGGTAAAACGGTTGCGGAATTAAAAGACGAGTTAGCCGCCAATTATAACCTGCCGAAAATGGACACCGTGATGACGGCTATCAACGAAGAGTTTGCATCCAATGATGAGGTCATTGCTGAAGGTGATGTCATTGCGTTCATCCCTCCTGTTAGTGGCGGGTGACCTGAAAATGGATGAACGATATTCACGACAAGTTCTCTTTCCTGGCATCGGTAAAGAAGGGCAAAAGAAGATTAGTCACAAACATGTTCTGATCATTGGTGCCGGGGCATTGGGGTCGGGTAGTGCAGAAGTCTTAACCCGATCAGGTGTCGGAAAGCTGACAATTATTGACCGAGATTATGTGGAGGCAAGCAACCTGCAGCGTCAACAGTTATATACGGAGGAAGATGTGGCGGAGAAGCTTCCAAAGGCTGCTGCAGCAGAAAAACGCCTACGGGCCATCAATTCCGACGTAGAGGTTCGGGCGATCATTGGTGATGCAACTCCTGAATTGTTAGAGGAACTAGTAGCAGACGTAGATTTGATGATGGATGCAACGGATAATTTTGAGACACGGATGGCAATGAATGATGTGTCGCAGAAATATCAGGTTCCATGGATCTACGGTGCCTGTGTGGGCAGCTATGGGATGAGTTTTTCCATCATTCCTGGAAAAACGCCGTGCCTCAACTGCTTGTTGCGGTCGATTCCACTGCAAGGGCTGACCTGTGATACAGGCGGGATTATTTCTCCAGCTGTGCAAATGGTGATAGCGCATCAAACAGCGGAAGCATTGAAGATGCTGGTGGAGGATTGGGATGCCGTTCGAACCACGTTTGTCAGCTTTGATCTGTGGAGAAATGAATATACGAGTTTAAAGATGTCGAAGGCGAAGTTCGCCGGCTGCTTATCTTGCGGCGAGGAGCGGACATATCCGTATCTCGATTATGAAAATATGACTAAAACAACGGTGCTGTGCGGCCGTGATACCGTACAAATCCGGCCCTCTTCGGCTGGTGAGATTTCTTTGGAACGGCTGGCCGGTCAACTTAGTTCATTGGGGTACGCGGTAAAAGGCAATCCATATTTGCTGTCCGTGGAAATGGGCAACGAACGAATGGTTATTTTCCAAGATGGCCGCGCACTAATCCACGGAACCAAAGACCTAACACACGCAAAAACTATCTATCAACGAATATTAGGATAAAACCGAGCTCGTACCAGGAGATGGTGCGGGTTTTTGTTTTCATGTAAGAATGGCATCCTGTTGATTGGAGTGGAAGGCGAAGATCCTCGAAAATGCTAGCGCATTTCCTTCGTGCGGTGCTGATTCAATGAAGCTTATTCAATGTCCTGTGGGAGTATGGTTCAGGGGAGACCCCGCAGGCGCGTTTCTCCGAGGAGGCTCGCCGAAACACCCACGAACCGCTCGCGCCTGGAACGGAAATCAACAGACTTTATTAAAAGTACGATATTCGACTTGTTTCACGTGGAACATGTCGAACGGTGGATGGGTCTATTTTTCGTAAAATAGACGATAATCAGGTAGAATAAAGACGAGACTGAAAATAGAGGTGTCACACATGAATATATCCATCCAAAAACTGTTAGACAAAATAGAAGACGAACTGAAGCTAGCAAAAAATGCTCAAGCGCAAGAAAGCTTGCGGGAAAAGGTGTACTCTATTAAAATATTATGCGAATTGATCCTGGATGATCAGCCATCAGCGAAGAGCGAACGAATGTTGACTGCACCTGCGGCCGTGAAGCCAGTATACACACAACCTGCTTATCAGCAGCCAGTGGCCGCACAGCCAGTCTTTCAACAACCGCTCATGAATCAACCTGTCTTCCAGCAAACGGCACCCGTCCAACAAGGAAAGAAACTAGAAATGGACGACGAAGCAAACGGAGATTCACTATTTGATTTTTAACACAAGGGAGGAGATTCTATATGAAAGCTTTTATCGTAATAGGGGCCATTAATGCCTTTATAGCAGTAGCACTAGGTGCCTTCGGCGCCCATGGATTAAAGGACAAGCTAGATGCTCATTATCTAGAAATTTGGAAGACAGGTGTCACTTATCAAATGTTCCACGCAACCGGGATCTTGATCATCGGTCTTCTACTTGGAAAAGTAGCGGCAAGTACACAATTTACCTGGTCAGGCTGGTTAATGCTAGCTGGAATCATCCTTTTTAGCGGCAGCTTGTACGCATTAAGTCTAACAAAAGTAGGCGTATTAGGAGCCATCACACCAATTGGCGGCGTATGCTTCCTAGCAGCATGGATCCTCATGATTGTTGGGGCAGTGAAACATTTTTAACTAGAAAAGCGCAAGCGCCTTGGTTAGCCCCGACAGGCAAATGTTCTTCGGCAAGAAAAGTCGCTCTTTGACTTCACTTGCCGAAGGTTATTTGACCCGAGCTGTAACAATCATCGCTTTATCAAGCCATGATTGTTACAAGATACTCACGGAAGAATATCCAGGATGAAAACTGGCTAGGCGCTGGAGCTGGACAATTCTCGAAGTCGATTTCTATACGTTCCTATAACACAAACAAGAGGCATTGGGCGTACATAACCCAATGCCTTTTTCATGCATTATTTTATCTTGGCGGGTAAGTACCTAAGCTTGGTGCCGCACCGTATGGATATTCATACTCAATTTCTTCAGGGAACGTAATGTAATCGACGGCAACCATCGGGATTAAAAAGCGAGTCCCTACCTGAGGGTCACTTAAAATTACATGGTCCCTTCCTGCTGCCTCGATAATGCCTTTAAATTCTTTGGCATTCCATTGTGAGTTGCCTTCAAAGGTGGCAAAAACAGTGGCAAGCTTTCCTTTGTTTAAACGTAAAATATTCTCAATGTACGATTGCTCTAATGGAAGCATGCCTGGACCTGCTCCACCAGCTGGCGGCATTTGTGGCATTTGTGGCATTTGCTGCTGTGGCATTTGCCCACCCGCGGATGCTGGTGGGAATTGCGGGAAGCCTTGCCCTCCACCCATCGGTTGGGCACCTTGTTGCCCAGCTCCAGTATAAGGCTGAAATCCTTTTGGATTGTAATATTGGTTCATTTTTTCCCCTCCTAAAATGATTGAACGAATCGCCCAATGGTCTATTGATACTCCAAAGAAGCCCAAATGGTTACAATTGGGATGCTACTTTTTTCTCACCTCTTTTTGATGAGACTTACGGAGCTTTATTTGAGACTCGCTGTTTAAATAGTATGAGTGTGAAGGGGGAAATATGACTTGGTTAAGCAGAGGAAAACAAAAAAGCTCTCAAGCTCGGGAGCCTGAGAACTTTTACTATTAGACATGAAGGAAGTTAGCTACACGTTCTTCTTCAAGAAGGACACCAACGAAGAAGGCTCCGAACTCGCCGTAACGAGCGCTTACTTCGTCAAAACGCATTTCATAGATAAGCTTCTTGAATTGTAGGGCATCTTCTGCAAACAGTGTTACACCCCACTCGTAATCATCGAAGCCCACAGAACCAGTGATGATCTGCTTTACTTTTCCTGCATATGTACGGCCAATCATTCCGTGGCTGCGCATCATGTTACGGCGCTCTTCCATCGGTAGCATGTACCAGTTGTCATTGCCTTGACGGCGCTTGTCCATTGGATAGAAGCAAACATGCTTCGTTTTAGGAAGCGTTGGGTAAAGGCGCGCCAAAATTTGTGGGTTTTGGTATGGATCTTCTCCTGCTGGAAGGTAGTTGCTTAATTCTACAACAGATACATAAGAATGCGCAGGAACTGTGAATTCTGCTAATTTAGTCTTATTAAATTCTGTTTCAATTTCGTTTAACTCTTCCATGGTTGGGCGCAAAATCATCATCATAAAATCTGCTTTTTGGCCAACGATTGTATATAAAGCATGACTGCCTTCTTTACGTTCCTGTGTTTGGTTCCATTTTTCCACAAGACTTAGAAACTCGTTGATCGCCTCTTCGCGCTCTTCACTTGAAAGCATCTTCCAAGTTGTCCAATCAACTGTACGGAAATCATGAAGGCAATACCAGCCATCAAGCGTTTGTGCTGCTTCACTCATTAAAATCACTCCTAAATAATGATTCTTCTTTTAACACTATTAACTATATCATAGTTTGACCAAGTGAAGCCTCAATAAAACCTTAATTGAAGAGAAGGGATATTTTTATAAAAAAGGGTACATAGTAAAAACGAGAGTGCAATTTTTTGAAAACAAAAACATTTTAGTGTAACCGCTATCTGTGACGTACTTTGCTTGAAATTTTACTTTGGTAAAGTATGCTAATAGGGGTAGTTTTTTTAAAAGGGAGGATTTTATTGTGAGTGACTTATTTGAAGGCTTAAAGCAAAAAATTTCCGGCCGTGATTTACGTATTGTTTTTCCAGAAGGCTTAGATGAGCGCATTGTAAGAGCAACTGCTCGTTTGGCTGAGGAAAAATTAATCACACCGATTCTAGTAGGTAACATTGAGCAAGTGCAGGCAAAAGCAAATGAGCTTGGCGTTTCCTTAGACGCTGTTGAAATTTACGATCCAGCTACCTATGCAGGCATGGATGAACTAGTGGCTGCGTTTGTTGAACGTCGTAAGGGTAAAGCGACTGAAGAGGATGCACGTAAAATATTACTTGATGAAAACTACTTTGGCACAATGCTTGTGTATACAAAGAAAGCACACGGTCTTGTCAGCGGTGCGGCGCATTCGACTGCAGATACGGTAAGACCTGCGTTGCAGATCATTAAAACAAAAGAAGGCGTAAAGAAGACATCCGGCGTGTTCATCATGGTTCGCGAGGATGAAAAATATGTGTTCGCCGATTGCGCGATCAATATTGCCCCAGACAGCAACGATTTAGCGGAAATTGCAATTGAGAGTGCGAAAACGGCTGAAATGTTTGACATGGAGCCGCGTGTAGCGATGTTAAGCTTCTCTACTAAGGGTTCTGCAAAGTCTCCAGAAACGGAAAAAGTGATTGCTGCGGTTGAAGAAGCGAAGCGTCGTGATGCTTCCCTTGTATTGGACGGGGAGTTCCAATTTGATGCGGCGTTTGTTCCATCTGTGGCAAAAAGTAAGGCGCCAGGCTCTGTCCTGCAAGGGGATGCGAACGTGTTTATTTTCCCAAGCCTGGAAGCAGGAAACATCGGCTACAAGATTGCCCAGCGCTTAGGCGGTTTCGAGGCAGTTGGTCCGATTTTACAAGGATTAAATGCACCGGTAAATGATCTGTCTCGCGGTTGTAACGAAGAAGACGTGTACAAGCTGGCATTGATTACAGCTGCACAAGGATTATAAGAAGAGTTGAGCTAGTTCCAGGGTGGGGCTGGCTCTTTTTTTAGTCAGAAATGGTTACTTCTCTTACTTTTTGATAAAATAACTCTATCTGACGGGTAAGGAGTTAGGCAAATGGAAGGTTTACTGCGCCAGCCTGAGTGGCGAATCATCGACCAGTCTGCAGTTGGCATTCATTTTCATGCAACACAATCCTTTGGCACTGATGATACCCTGTGTGCCTCGGTTGGCACCGGACAAGCACCGGCCACAGCGCGGACCTGGGTACATCACAATACCGTGGTGCTAGGCATTCAAGATACGAAACTGCCATTCTTACAAGATGGCATCGAATATTTAAGAAGTCAGGGCTATCAGTCTATTGTAAGGAACTCCGGCGGCTTAGCGGTCGTTCTAGATGAAGGGGTTCTTAATATTTCGTTGATTTTTCCGGAGGCGGAAAAGGGAATTGATATTAATCGTGGTTATGATGCGATGTGGGATTTGATTCAGCTGATGTTTGCTGATTTTCCGCAAGCGATTGAGGCGAGAGAAATTGTCGGATCGTATTGTCCGGGAAGCTATGACCTTAGCATTGGCGGCAAAAAATTTGCTGGGATTTCACAGCGCCGGTTGAAAAGAGGCGTAGCTGTTCAAATTTACCTGTGTGTCAATGGCAGCGGAAGTGCACGAGCCGAATTGGTGAAGCAATTTTACCAGCTGGCAAAAAAAGACGAAGAGACCAAATTTGAATACCCTCAAGTTGTGCCGGAAGTAATGGCGTCTCTCTCTGAATTACTGGGAACGCATTTTACGATTGCAGATGTCATGCTGCGACTATTAAACCAGTTAAAAAGCAATAGTGACCATTTATTTGCCGGGCAATTAAACGAATATGAGTTTTCATTATTTCCCGGTTACTATCAAAGGGTCGTTGAGCGGAACGAAAAGATAGCGGAAAGGTAAAAAGAGGCTGACTCTTAATAAATGAGTCAACCTCTTTTCTAAAATGGGATGCTGCGCGTGTTCTATTCTCCCTTATTCCGCTACTTTCTCTAGGTTCCCGTTACGGTCCATTTTAAATTTTGTAGCAGGTCTTTCTTCTTCTTCAAATAATACGAGCTTGCGAGCACGGTTCATGATCTTCATTAAGGTCTCGTAATCTTCTTGAATCGTCTCGGTATTTTGTTCGAGTCCAGCGATTTTATTCGATAGCTCTTCATTTTGCTTCCTTAATTCGGCTATCTCTCTCTTCAATCTTTCATTCTCACTTTTTAATGCTTCATTTTGCAGATTGGCATGATGAAAGTTTTGTAAGTAAGAAATAACGGAATCAAGCGACATTGTACCAGAAGCAGCAGGTGCTGTTTTGTAACTTGGTGCAGCTGGTTTAACGTAGGTTTCAGCAGCCATTTCAGCTGTCATATCTGGCATTTCAACAGCTGTCTCAACCGGCATTTCCACTGAAATCGGAAGTGCATCAAATTCTTCAGTAGTAGTAATTGGTGGGCTGTAGAGAAGCTTTTTCTTTCCACCTTGTTCTTTTCCTAATACTCTCTGTCTTTGTTTACGTTGTTTTTTGGCTAGTTGCAATGCTTTTTCATACGTGTGACGTACTACTGCGTTCCATCTGAAGCCGCAGGCTGCAGAAGTCCTGTTCAGCTTGTCCCCTACCTCTTCAAAGGCGTTCAGCTGGGTGCTACCTTCTCTTACATGGCGAAGGACAGTCTCTGCTAGTAATAAATCATTTTCATCTGTCCATGCATCTTGACGTACTTTCATGTTTTTCAACTCCCTAAAAATAATTTACTTTATTGTGCCGTCGTGTTTCTGACTAATTTTTTAAAGTTCTAGTCTTATGATGGACAAGTTTTTCAGGCTTTATACCAAAATGATTAAAAGGATACTAGATTTTTTAACTGAAAGATTCAGACGGTTGTCCAAGGATTGCTAAAGATTGCAACTTGCATTCAAAAAAAAGAAAATGTAAAATACCAATGGAGTAAAATTGGATATACTAGTTAGTAGATAAATGATTGATTGTAGAAAGGGTTGTACCAAATGTCCAATGAATTTCGCGTTTGCGATGATTGTCAGGCCGTGAATTTAAAGACATTGATCCCTCGTTTGAAAGATTGCGATCCGAATGCTGAAGTGAAAATTGGCTGCCAGTCTTACTGTGGACCTGGCCGGAAAAAAACCTTTGCCTTCGTTAATAACCGCCCGGTTGCCGCATTAACGGAAGAGGAATTAATGGAGAAAATTAATAAAAAGATAAAATAATCACCTTAAGAAAATTGATTAAGGTGATTTTCTTTTTTATAGGCTATGTTAAAGCCAAATGTTGAGTTGACAAACCTCTGTTGATTGGAGCGGAAGGCGCGAAGATCCTCGAAAATGCTACCGCATTTCCTTCGTGCGGTGTTGATTCGAAGAAGCTGATTCAATGTCCTGTGTGAGTATGGTTCAGGGGAGACCCCGCAGGCGCGTTTCTCCGAGAAGGCTCGCCGAAACACCCACGAACCGCTCGCGCCTGGAGTGGGAATCAACAGACTATTTTAATAACGAAAGCAGCGTTTTGTCGAAAACTACTGCAGAAATTTGCTGGTTTTTGGGATATAATAGGAGAAAGAAAGTCAGATGTGAGTTTATAAGGAAGAGGGAAGTTCATGCAATATTCGGCGGTAAAACTGAATGAAGAAAAAGTGTTTAAAGACCCCGTTCATCGCTACGTACACGTACGTGACTTGGCAATCTGGGATCTAATCGGAACAAAAGAGTTTCAGCGCTTACGACGAATCAAACAGCTTGGAACGACCTTTTTAACCTTTCATGGTGCAGAGCACAGCCGATTCAACCATTCATTAGGCGTATACGAAATCGTCCGCCGGATCATCGACGATGTCTTCGCTGGAAGACCGGAATGGAACGATAACGAACGACTTCTCACCCTATGTGCGGCCCTCCTCCATGACCTGGGCCACGGACCGTTTTCACATTCCTTCGAAAAAGTCTTTGGCTTTGACCACGAAGAATTTACCCGCGCCATCATTTTAGGTGACACCGAAGTGAACCGCGTGCTCTTGAAGGTAGGACCTGATTTCCCTTCACAAGTAGCCGAGGTCATTGAGAAAACATCCGAGAAAAAACTCGTAGTGAGTCTGATTTCCAGCCAAATCGATGCCGATCGCATGGATTATCTGCAACGGGATGCCTATTTTACCGGTGTCAGCTACGGCCAGTTTGATATGGAACGAATTCTGCGCGTCATGCGGCCACGAGAAGATCAAGTGGTCATCAAAAAGAGTGGAATGCATGCGGTAGAAGATTATATTATGAGCCGCTACCAGATGTATTGGCAAGTCTATTTTCACCCCGTAAGCCGCAGTGCCGAGGTGATTTTGACAAAAATTCTCCACCGGGCAAAGCAGTTATTTGAAGAGAACTACTCGTTTAAATATGAGCCGATTCACTTTACGTCGATTTTTCGAGAGAAAGTGACATTAGAAGACTATTTAAAATTAGATGAATCTGTTATTTTATATTATTTTCAAATTTGGCAGGAAGAGGCCGATCCGATTTTAAGTGACCTTTGCCGCCGGTTTGTGAATCGTAATCTATTCAAATATGCAGAGTTTGACCCTGCGAAAGAATATAAGAAGCTGGCTGAATTGACGGTCTTATTCCAAAAAGCCGGAATTGATCCGGAATATTATTTAGTGGTCGATTCATCCTCCGATCTGCCGTATGATTTTTACCGCCCAGGTGAAGAAGAAGAACGGCTGCCGATTCATTTGTTGATGAAAAGTGGAGAATTACGTGAGCTTTCCCGCGAATCAGAAATAGTTGATGCGATATCTGGAAAAAGAAGAACCGATCATAAGCTTTATTATCCAGCTGATTTTTTAGAGAGTGATTCCGGCTGTCAGGAGAGTAAAGCGAAAATCCGCGCTCTTTTGGAAAGTTGATAGGCGGACGGTTTTCCTGAGTCAAGAATAGTAGAGAATATGAGACATGTTTAGATGGAGTAGGAGATGACGAACGTTGTTAAAAGATCATGCTAAACTGATGCAGGCGATTTTGGTGTCCGGTGAAATTACGGGAAGAAAAAAGCTGCAAAAGATGATATATATTGCCAAAAAGGTTGAATTTCCGTTTCAGGAGCGATTTCAATTTCATTTTTACGGGCCGTACTCGGAGGAATTGACGACACGGGTAGAAGAGCTGTGTAATATGGGCTTTTTGAATGAAGTGAAAGAGAAAAAGGGCGGATATTTTCAGTATCGCTATACATTGACGGATGCAGGGAAAGAGTTCTTGAACATGAATGAAGTGGAAATGCCTTTCTTACAGGATTGCCTTGTGGATATGAATGCGCAGAATGCTAGATTCCTTGAGCTTGTTTCCACGGTTTTATATTTTGATAATCTTCCAAAGGAAGAAGTTGCGAATAAGGTATTTACGTTGAAAAGCAGCCAGCGCTATACCGAAGCAGAGATTGATGAAGCGTATCAATACATTGAGAGCTTGAAGGCGAAAGTGCAATAATAAAAAGAAAAGTGGAAACGCAAGGGCGCTTCCACTTTCTTTATTATAAGAAAGTAAAATTCTACTTCGAGAATTGTCCAGCTCCAGCGCCTAGCCCCTCGGGTCAAATAACCTTCGGCAATAAAAGTCAAAGTGCGGACTTTTTTTGCCGAAGAACATTTGCCTGTCGGGGCTGACCGAGGCGCCTCCGCTTTTCTTATTTATCACTAAATCTGACGCCGCCGACGCCGTAATGATTCTTGCTCATTTCTTCGATGAAAACAGTGATGTTTTCTTTTGGAGCGCCTGTTGTTTCGCTGACAGCGTCAGTGACTTTAGCCACTAGTGCTCTTTTTTGGTCTTCGGTGCGTCCTTCTAGCATTTTGACTGTAACGTATGGCATGATGATTTCCTCCTTGATAACGTAACTAGTTTTAAGTTTCCCTCATTCTGCAAAAAAGTGCAATAATGGTTGGCATTTTTGATTTTCTTTTTCCATAGGATTTCATGTATACTAAAAGGAATATAATAGAAGAAAGAGAAAAACGGAAGCAGTCCCAATCATTTGCGTGCCTTCCGTTCAGTAAGGAAGGAGAAGCCAAATGGATACCTTGGAACATTTTCTTGCCTATCCACTAAGAGAAATTCCCTATGTTGTCATTACGCTCATGTTTGCCTTTACGTTTCATGAGTTTGCCCATGCCTATGTGGCTTACAAATTCGGTGACATGACAGCCAAGAAGCAGGGACGGCTGACGTTAAATCCACTTCAGCATCTTGACCCATTCGGAACACTGTTGATTTTAATTGCCGGCTTCGGTTGGGCCCGTCCTGTACCGGTGAATCGTTTCCATTTTAAAAAGCCGCGCTTGGCAGGTGTTCTCGTTTCTGTCGCAGGTCCGTTGAGTAACCTGGTGTTAGCTTGTGTTGGCTTTATCGTTTGGTATGCCCTAAACCGTTATGGTACTGTGCCGTCAGATAATTTTATTGATTTTCTCAATATCTTTATTAATCTTAACGTGGTGTTATTTATTTTTAACTTGCTTCCGCTTCCGCCACTTGATGGGTATCGGATTGTAGAGGATTTAGCGCCTAATCATATTCGTGCGAAGATGACCCAGTACGAACAATATGGAGTGTTAATTTTTTTAATATTAGTCATTACACCACTGGATCAATATACGATTCAGCCAATTTTCGGGTTCGTTATCCCGTGGGTATTAGAAGGGTTAAGCCATTTCTTTTATAGCATGTTTTTTTAAGGAGGTCTCCGATCGATGGATGAAAAGAAGAAAAAGCTTGGGTTCAATATAATTAAAAAAACTGATCCAATGGCTAATCATAAAGGGTTTGGAAAAGGGGCGCTTAGCCTTGATAATGTGTCGCCTGTGATCATTGATGTAGAAGCTGGGGACGCGGTGATCGATATTGGTGCGATGCATGCCCGCAGTGCGGTGGAGAAGGGTATCAAATTTTTAGCGAATAAAGAAGAGGTTCCAAATGGCAAGCCGTATTGGCTGGTATGGGTGACGATTGACCGCCATGAAGAGGGACCCTATTATGCTGGCGTGACTGCATGTTACATGACCGTTGACCGCGAAATCCGCCGCGGCTTCAAGTCGCTTCCAGAGCATGTTAACCGCATGGATAAGTCACTGAAACGCCATATTATCGTCGCTGATATGGACGACAAGTCAAAAAAGATACTCGCTGACTTTTTGAAAAATCATAATGAGGTATTGTGGAATAATTCTACGGATGAGTTAAAACAAGGATTAAATGCGGAGTAAAAAATACCTAAAGATAATTTTTGGTAGTTTTTTTACACGATAGATAGTATGATAAACAGTGTGTGAACACACGTAAAACTAGGACAAGAAAAGCTCCGGAGCAATCCGGAGCTTTTCTATTTAAGTATAATTTAATATTATCTAGCTCCAGCGCCTAGCCCCTCGGGTCAAATATCCTTCTGCAATAAAAGTCAAAAAGCAACTTTTCTTGTAAAAGAACATTTGCCTGTCAGGGCTGAACAAGGCGCTTCTGTTTTTCTAATTCCAAGGTAGAATCTTTTTGTACCATGGAACCTTTTTGCTTTCCTTCTTTTTGATGGATTCAGGGTTTTTGATATGCTCGGTGCAATAGTCGGTTGGTTCGGTGCCAGCCACATAATAGGTGAATCGGCGTACCGGACAGTCCTTTGTCGCCAGCTTGCCGTTTAACGGGTTCACGTACACACCGACGACTCCTTCTTTTGGCGGTTTAAACGCTTTGACCGTCTTTCCGTCTAACGCTTCCTCCATAAAGTTCGCCCAAATTTTCTTCGCATACGTCTTTTCCGCAGTTAGCTCAAGCGGCTTACCGATATCATATCCTGCCCACACAGCGGTCACGAGCTGCGGCGAGAAACCAATCATCCAGCTATCCGTTTCCGTGGAACCTGACTTTCCTGCATATGGCCGGGTGATATTTTTGATCACCGTACTACCCGTAACCTTGGCATATCCGTTGAGCTTCGGGTCGAAAATCCCCGTCAGCAGTTGGGTCATGACAAAAGCTTTGGCTGGGTCTAATACTTTTTTAGTTTGGTTTTCTTTTTCAAAAATGACATTGCCGTTAAAGTCTTCTACCTTTGTAATGAATGTTGGGTTTACACTTTTTCCACCGTTGGCAAACAGGCTGTAGGCATTGGCCATTTCGATGACTCGAACACCTGAAGTTCCTAATGCTAGAGACGGAACCTCTGTCATTTTCGTGGATAAACCAAATCTTTTGGCGGTTTTAATTAATGTATCTTCCCCTAAAAACAAATGAGTTTTAACAGCAAAAATATTATCGGATACAGCTAATGCTTGAGCGAGTGTGACTTCGCCGTCAGCATACTTATTATTAAAGTTATGCGGCGTATAATCCGCCTGGCCATCATCAAAATGGAAGGTCGTAGATTCACTCCTCATGGTCGATGAAGGGGTAAAGCCTTGCTCAAGTGCCGCATAATACAATAGCGGCTTAATGGTGGAACCTGGCTGGCGAATCGCTTGAATCGCCCGGTTAAAAGGACTTTTCTCATAGTCCCGGCCACCTACTAGAGCTTTTACATACCCGTTTTTCGGATCCATGGCGACTAAGGCAGCTTGAATTTTAGATGTGCTGTCCACATATTGATGGACTTGTTGTTCTGCCGCCTCCTGCTGCTTAAGGTTAAGGGTGGTATATACCTTTAATCCGCCGAGAGCAATCGTGCGGTCATCTAAATGCAATTGGTTCCTTAGAGCGTTCTTGACGGCATCCTGAAAATAAGGTGCGATCTTTACTTGCTTGGTCGTATGAGCGCCCACTAGTGTGAGCGGCTGCTCTGCTGCTTTTTTGGCAGTAGCCTTCGAGATGTACTTGTTATTCACCATGCTTTGTAAAATAATCTTTTGGCGGTTTTTTGCCCGTTCCATCGAAGCGAGTGGGGAATAGAGTCCTGGTCCCTTTGGAATACCCGCCAGCATACTGGCCTCGGCAAGGCTTAAATCCGCTGCTTTTTTTCCAAAATAATATTGGCTGGCTGCTTCCACACCATAAGCACCGTTGCCATAGTAGATGGTATTTAAATAGCCTTCCAGAATATCCTTTTTCGAATAGTTCATTTCTAGGCGAATTGTATAAAATGCCTCGTGCAACTTACGTTTCCACGTCTTGTCGTGTTCAAGGAAAAGGTTCCTTGCGTATTGCTGGGTGATGGTACTGGCTCCCTGCACCTTGGCAAAGGCTTGAACATCGGCAATGACGGCACCTGCAATTCGTTTGAAATCAAAACCATGATGATTGTAAAAATTTTTATCCTCAATAGAAACGGTTGCTTTCACTAAGTCAGGTGAAATTTCGTTTAAATTCACCCAATACCGTTTCTGACCACTATTGCTTTCACCAATCAAAGTTCCATCGTCTGCAAAAAATAGGGTGGATTGCGGAACCGCGAGCGGAGGTGCGCCTAATATCTTTGCGTAGGCAAGAATGCTTCCAAAGATAATAAGCATGCAAATCATGCCTATCAAACTGATGATAATAATGGCGCGCAAGTATTTAATGGTCTTTCGAAACCCTTGATCAGTCATGATTTCCATAGAGTTCACCTCCGTTTTTTCTATCAGGAAAAATTTAGATAGTAATAGTATTGAAAAAAGAGAGTTTTTTTAAACATTTTTCAAATAAAAATGCAATTTTTCTTAAATTTTGCTAGACTTTTTCTTATGTTTGTAATTCAATAGTTTGGGTAGCATAAAAAATGAAGTGATTACTTTAGTAATCACATGATTGTATAAAAATGAGTTAAGTTGAAAGGAAGATGATATATGTCAATTTGGTTTACAGAGAAGCAGACTGAAAACTTTGGTATCACAATGAAAGTAAATAAAACATTACATACAGAACAAACGGAATTTCAAAAGCTGGATATGATCGAAACAGAAGAGTGGGGTAACATGCTTCTATTAGATGACATGGTTATGACTTCTGTTAAAGATGAGTTCGTTTACCATGAAATGGTGGCACACGTTCCTTTATTTACACACCCAAACCCTGAGAACGTATTAGTAGTTGGCGGCGGAGACGGCGGCGTAATCCGTGAAGTGTTAAAGCACCCAAGCGTGAAGAAAGCTACACTTGTTGATATCGACGGTAAGGTTATTGAGTATTCTAAGAAGTTCCTTCCGGAAATCGCTGGTATGTTAGATGATCCACGTGTTGATGTACGTGTAGACGACGGATTCATGCACATTGCAAACAGTGACAACGAGTATGACGTGATTATGGTTGATTCAACTGAACCTGTAGGTCCTGCGGTAAATCTATTTACTAAAGGCTTCTATGCTGGGATTTCTAAAGCATTAAAAGAAGACGGTATCTTTGTAGCGCAATCAGATAATCCTTGGTTCAAGGCGGACTTAATCCGCAACGTACAACGCGATGTAAAGGAAATCTTCCCAATCACTCGCCTGTATGTAGCCAACATTCCTACGTACCCAAGCGGCCTATGGGCATTTACAATCGGTTCAAAGAAATACGATCCATTAGAAGTAAGCGAAGACCGCTTCCACGAAATCGAAACAAAATACTACACAAAAGAACTGCACAAAGCAGCATTCGTACTACCTAAATTCGTCGGCGACTTAGTGAAGTAATAATGGGGGGGTCAGACCCCCGGTGTGGTTGTGCGTTAAAGGATCGGGGGACTGACCCCCGATGTGGTGATGCGTTAAAGGGTCGGGGGACTGACCCCCGATGTGGTGATGCGTTAATGAGTCGGGGGACTGACCCCCGGTGTGGTGATGCGTTAATGAGTCGGGGGACTGACCCCGTATAGAGGAGGTTTTTTGATGCGTTTTGATGAGGCGTATTCGGGTAATGTGTTTATTAAGAGTCACCCGAGTTATGAGGAGAGTAAGGTTGTTCTTTATGGGATGCCGATGGATTGGACGGTAAGTTACCGCCCGGGTTCTCGTTTCGGTCCTGCTCGTATTCGTGAGGTGTCGATTGGTCTTGAGGAGTACAGCGCTTATCTTGACCGCGAGCTTGAAGAGGTTAAATATTTCGATGCGGGCGATATTCCACTTCCGTTTGGAAATCCGCAGCGAAGCATAGATATGATTGAAGAATACGTGGATTCTCTACTTGCTGCAGGCAAGTACCCGCTTGGTATGGGTGGAGAACATCTTGTGTCATGGCCGGTAATGAAGGCAATGTATAAGAAGTATCCAGACCTAGCGATTATCCACTTCGACGCTCACACGGATTTACGTGAGCAATATGAGGGTGAGCCGTTATCACACTCTACTCCAATTCGTAAGATCGCTGAGCATATCGGTCCGAAAAACGTGTATTCTTTTGGAATCCGTTCTGGAATGAAGGAAGAATTCGAATGGGCGAAGCAAAATGGCATGCACATTTCGAAATTTGAAGTGCTTGAGCCATTAAAGGAAATTCTGCCTACACTTGCAGGACGTCCTGTTTATGTAACGATTGATATCGACGTGCTAGACCCTGCCCACGCACCTGGAACAGGTACAGTGGATTGCGGCGGAATCACGTCGAAAGAGCTTCTTGCATCGATCCATGCGATTGCTCGTTCTGAGGTAAACGTGGTGGGTGCTGACCTTGTTGAGGTCGCTCCTATCTATGATGTATCTGAACAAACAGCAAACACAGCTAGCAAGCTTTTACGTGAAATGATTTTAGGTTGGTTCTAATAGGTTAGTTCCATCCTTGAAAAACTTTTTGAACGGTGCCTGTCCCATTGGGGCGGGCATCTTTTGATTTGTATCGTGACAATGTTTATAATAGAAAAAGTATGCGGTGACGCGCTTATGACCATGATGAGGACTATAACTACTCGAAAGAAGAGGTTAGAGTTCCTTTTTAAAAAAGGAAGTGCAGTTTGGTTTGTCTATTCATGAGATTCCGATGAAGATTAAGGTGAAAACGACGATTGAGCAGGACGGGGATAAGGAGACTTTCGAGTTGATGGTGTTGGGCCGTTATCTTGAGAAGGATGGTGCCTCGTTTCTTAAATATGAGGAAGTGCAGGAAGAAGGCAATGTTCGCACGATTGTAAAGGTGGCGGGCAAGGAAGCGTTGATTTTACGAGGCGGTGCGGTGAAGATGCGGCTGCCGTTTGAGTTGAATCGGCTGCTTCGCGGTAGCTATGAGATGCCGTTTGGTGTGTTTGAGACGTTGACGATGACGAAAAGGCTGGAGCATTCGTTTGAAGATGGCCGAGGCTTGATTGATATATTGTATGATTTCAGGATGCAGGGTTCGCCCGGCGGTACATATCGGTTAGAAATTACCTTTGAGGAGGATGGGAAATGAATATAGTAGAGTTGATGCAGAGTAAGATCAAGGAAGAGATTCGGGCGGCGGTTTTGAAGGCAGGGCTTGCGGCGGAGGATCAGATTCCGGATGTAATCCTGGAGCTTCCAAAGGATAAGGCGCACGGCGATTATTCGACGAATATGGCGATGCAGCTGGCTCGTGTGGCGAAGAAGGCGCCGCGCATGATTGCAGAGGCATTGGTTGAGCATTTTGATCGTTCGAAGGCATCTATTGAAAAAATTGAGCTGGCAGGACCAGGGTTTATCAATTTTTATATGAATAATGCGTATTTGACAGATTTGATTCCAACAGTGCTGAAGGCTGGAGAAAAGTACGGGGAAACTACGGTTGGTGGCGGCCAGAAGATTCAGGTGGAGTTTGTGTCTGCGAACCCTACTGGAGATTTGCACCTTGGACATGCCCGCGGTGCGGCTGTTGGGGATTCGCTTTGCAATGTATTGGCTAAGGCGGGCTATGCGGTGTCCCGTGAATACTATATTAATGATGCTGGAAATCAGATTAATAATTTGGCGAAGTCGGTTGAGGCTCGTTATTTCCAGGCGCTTGGCATGGATAAGGACATGCCGGAGGATGGCTACCATGGTGCAGATATTGTGGGCATCGGGCAGGCGTTGGCGGATGAGTTCGGTGATAAGTATGTGAATGTTGATGAGGCGGAGCGTTTTGAGTTCTTCCGTGAGTACGGCTTGAAGTATGAAATGGCGAAGCTGAAGAAGGACCTTGAGGATTTCCGCGTGGGCTTTGATGTGTGGTATTCTGAGACGTCTCTTTATAAGAATGGGAAAATTGATGAGGCGTTGGACGCGCTTCGTGCAACCGGTTATATCTATGAAGAGGAAGGCGCGACTTGGCTTCGTTCGATGGATTTCGGCGATGATAAGAACCGCGTGTTGATTAAGCAGGACGGGTCTTATACGTATTTGACGCCGGATATTGCGTACCACAAGGATAAGTTGGACCGCGGCTTTGAAAAGTTGATTAATATTTGGGGTGCGGACCACCACGGCTATATTCCGCGTATGAAGGCGGCGCTTCAGGCGTTAGGCTATGATCGTGATACGCTTGAGGTGGAGATTATTCAGCTTGTTCATTTGTATAAGAACGGCGAAAAGATGAAGATGAGTAAGCGTACCGGTAAGGCGGTTACGATGCGTGATTTAGTGGATGAAGTCGGCCTCGATGCGACTCGTTATTTCTTTGCGATGCGCAGCTCGGATACGCATATGGATTTCGATTTGGATTTGGCAGTGTCTGAGTCGAATGAGAATCCGGTTTATTATGCACAGTATGCGCATGCTCGGATTTCTAGTATCTTGCGTTCTGGGGAAGAGCAGGGCGTGAAGTTTGATGCGGAGTCGGCTGATTTTTCATTGGTGACGTCTGAGAAAGAGATGGACTTATTGAAGAAGGTTGGCGAGTTCCCGGCTGCTGTTGGGGAGGCCGCGTTGAAGCGCATGCCGCACCGCATCACCAACTATATCTTTGATTTAGCGTCGACGTTCCACAGTTTTTATAATGCGGAAAAGGTGCTTGATATGGACAATGTTGAGCGTACGAAGGCACGCCTTGCGTTGGTGAGATCCGTGCAGATTACGTTGAAGAATGCATTGGCGTTGATTGGTGTATCGGCTCCGGAGAAGATGTAAAGTTTGAAGCTCCCTTATCGTGGATGAGGGGGCTTTTTTTTGTTGGTGGGTGAAGTGGTTGATAAAGATGGAAATGTGGTTGATAGGAGGGTGGAAGTGGCCGATATGTTGTTGGAAGTGGCCGATATATTGTTGGAAGTGGCCGATAAAAATAAAAACCGGTCGATAAGTTGGAAAAAGTGGTCGATAAAATAAAAAAGGTAGATAAAATGATCGCTCTATCTAACATTCAGGTGAAAAGTCCCTAAAATAATGAATAATATCCAATAAAATGCAAATAGTAATAGAGAATTATGAGTGAGGAGTGACCGATTGCATGAATGTTGGAAGAGCGAAAGAAATTATGGAATCAGCCGATATGATTAACGTGACCTACGATGGAACGCCAGTGATCATTCAAAATGTGGACGAAACCACAAAAATGGCGCGGATCTATTCCAGGAAAGACCCTGAGAACGAAAGAGACGTACCGGTTTTGAACCTAATCGAGGAATAAAAGAGTGGGGACAGTCCCCCCGTGCGGTGAAGCTTCACTCCGCTGGGGGACTGTCCCTATTATTTGATTTCAATGGCCCCGCCACTGATTCGTTTATAGCCTCGCAGTTTGCTTAAATCATCGATGAGTTTTAGTGTTGCCTGGTCTTTTGATTTGGCTTCAATCATGAAATCGACGTCCTGACCGGTATCTTTTAGCAGCTGCAGAAAGGGCATGATGAATTCAGGGTCCACAAAATCCGCATGGGAACGGAATTCTTTTTCCGCTTTGGGCGAAGAAATATGGATTTTCGGAATATGTGGCACATATGCCCAGGTCTGGACAATCCGTGGCCATAGCTCTTCTAATGGCGTTTCGCATAGGTTCGCCATATGGTGGTGATAGTCAAACACCAAGGGAATGGACTCTTTTTCACAAACTTCTAATGTTTCTTCCGTGGTATAGGTCTTATCATCATTTTCTAACGTCATGACCTGCTTAATATGGGCCGGAAGGGTGGTTAAATTTTGATAGAAACGGATTAGAGCCTGCTGTTTGTCCCCATATGCCCCGCCGATATGGATATTAATCAGTCCAACATCAGCAAGCCCCATTGCTTCTAACATTTGATAATGATAGCTCATGTCAATGACTGCATTTTCGGTAATGGTTTTTTTGGGCGAGGTAAATAATGTGAATTGGTTCGGATGGAAGCTGATCCGCAGGTGATTGCTCCGCACCAGTTCGCCGAGTTCTTCCCATTCCTTTTTGAAGGGGGTGGTAAAGTCCCAGCGTACCTCTGGATGGGTGGCGAGGGGAACAATCGAGCTCGACATGCGGTATACCTCAATTTCATGAGCAAGATTGAAGTACAGCATTCGTTTCGTGTGCTCGATATTTTGCCTCGTCACGTCTAATAGTTTTGCTGTCCGCTCCTCTGCGCTGAGCTGTTGGTAGCGGGTATAGGTCAGCGTTTTAGCCGGCGAAGCATCCCATAAAGTAATCGCAGTCGAAACATAACCAAAACGAATTTTCATATCGGTGACTCCATTCTGGGGGACAGTCCCCCGGTGTGGTAACGCGGTGATGAGTCGGGGGACTGTCCCCCCATTGGGTGATGCGGTAAAGTGCCGGGGGACTGTCCCCCCTTTTTATAGGAAGTATGAGATGAAGCGTGCTAGGATTTCTTTTGTTGCTCTCCACGGGTTGGGTTTGTTTAGTTTGTCTATTGTTAATGGCAGGGAGTCGGCGATGTCTTTTTCGATGACTTCTTTCACGCGTGTGATAAAGGCAGAGTCGTAGATATAGCAGTTGATTTCTTTGTTTAGGAAGAAACTGCGTTTATCGAAGTTGGCGGTGCCGACATCGCAAATATTGTCATCAATCACCATGGTTTTGGCATGGTAAAAACCATTCTTATATTGATACACCTTGGCCCCAATTTTCAGCAACTTACGTAAGTAGCGATAGGACCCTTCTTGGACTAATAAATGATCCGCATTGTAAGGAACAATAATAGTGAGTGTTACACCTCGGCTGAGAGCTAGAATCAATTCACTCATCACGCGGTTACTTGGCACAAAATAAGGGCTGCCAATAATAATCGAGTTTTTCGCCTTTTGAATCACTTGAATAAACTTTCCTTCCAGCATACCGGCCTCTGTTGGGACAAATTGATGGCGGACAGGGCCCCTAGAAAGAGATTTCTCAGGGAAATAGGGCGGTTCATGCTGAAGGTTTTCACCGCCATACTCCTCCCAGTCGATCATGAATTCACTTTGCAAAGAATGAACACTTTCACCAAGAATTTTTAAATGATAATCACGCCACGGGCTAAGTTTCGGGTCTTGGTCGATATATTCCTTCCCAATATTAAACCCGCCGAGATAGCCAATTTCCCCGTCAATAATCGTTATTTTACGATGATTCCTGACTTGCGCGGAGTAAAAAAGAAAGGGGAGTTTGATTCGGTTACTAAAAGCAAACTTCACCCCGGCTTCCCTAAGGGCCTTTACCGTGGACGGCTTTAAACGCCAGCTGCCAAGGCGGTCCGCCAACAGCCGCACTTCCACGCCTTCCCGTGCCTTTTCTTTTAACATTTCAAGAAATTCCTGACCGAAGCTGTCATCTTTAACGATATAGAAGAGCACATGAATATGCTTCTTCGCCTGGCGAATTTCCTGAAAATAGTCAGCGAATAATTCCTTCCCATGTGTAAAAATGTCCACATAACCATGGAGGATGGTGGTTTCCATAAAACTAGCAATGGAAAGATGCTTCTTTCGACCTAATCTAAAATCTAATACGAGCCATATAATGATAAGTAAAAGTAGTGCGCATAAACAAGTGGCCAAGCTCATGTGAATCTTTCCCCCAATCGGTTTCATTAGTGTTTCCGAACGGGTACATTTCTATAAGTCGAACGAATTTTACAAAAATTGATTGACTGAATGCTCATTCATAATATAATAGAGATAAGATTAAGTTCAGAAAATTAATTATTTTCTTGTAAGAACAGGGGAAAGGGGCGTTAGTAATGAATGGTCTTTTGTGGATTAACCTCATTGCATTTTTACTTGTAACCGCTTACGCTATCAGCCTATTTGTTTATGTGGTTAAGACTCGAATCGAATTTATTAAGTTAGGGAAAAAAGTCGAGTTTGATAACAATGTCAAAGAGCGGCTGCAAAAAATTTGGGTAAACGTGTTTGGTCAGAAAAAGCTATTGAAGGATAAGAAAAGCGGCGCGATTCACGTCATGTTCTTTTACGGATTCATTCTTGTCCAATTTGGAGCCATCGATTTTATCTGGAAAGGTATCGCACCAGGTTCACACCTGCCGCTTGGACCGTTATATGCAGGCTTCACTTTTTTCCAGGAAATCGTCACATTGACGATTCTGGTTGCGGTGATTTGGGCATTTTACCGCCGCTATGTGGAAAAATTAGTTCGGTTAAAGCGCAATTTTAAATCTGGACTTGTTCTTTTATTTATCGGCGGCTTAATGGTTTCCGTTTTAGTCGGAAATGGAATGGGCATCATTTGGCATGGAGATGAGGCATCTTGGACGGAGCCGGTTGCTTCTCTGATTGCAACGGCTTTCTCATGGGTAGGAGAAACAGCTTCCATCGTCATTTTCTATGTGGCTTGGTGGATGCACTTATTGTTCTTACTAACCTTCTTAGTATACGTGCCGCAATCTAAGCACGCGCATTTGTTGGCTGGCCCGGCAAACGTATATTTTGACCGTCTAGAAAAACCAGGTAAGTTGAAGAAAGTTGATTTTGAAGATGAAACACAAGAGTCCTTTGGAGTTGGAAAAATCGAGGACTTTACGCAGCACCAAATGATCGATTTTTATGCCTGTGTGGAATGTGGCCGCTGTACCAATATGTGTCCGGCAACAGGAACAGGGAAGATGCTGTCGCCAATGGATTTGATTGTAAAAATGCGTGACCACCTCACAAATTATGGTGCGTCCGTTACTTCCAAACAGCCATGGGTGCCGACGTTTGCTTTTTCTAATACAAAAGGTAATCAAATTGCACTAGCTGCGGCAGGACAAGGTGCACAGGAATCAGCTGCTGCCCTTGCTTACAATCCAAGTTTGATTGGTGATGTTATTACCGAAGAGGAAATCTGGGCATGTACTACGTGCCGTAACTGTGAAGATCAATGTCCGGTTATGAACGAGCACGTGGATAAAATTATTGACCTTCGCCGTTATTTAGTTTTAACAGAAGGTAAAATGGATGCGGATGCACAGCGTGCGATGACGAATATCGAGCGTCAAGGCAATCCGTGGGGATTGAACCGTAAAGAGCGCGAAAACTGGCGTGAGGTTCGCGAGGATGTAGAAATTCCAACGGTGAAGGAAATGAGCAAGAAGGGTGAAGAATTCGAATACCTCTTCTGGGTTGGTTCGATGGGATCCTTTGATAACCGTAGTCAAAAGATTGCTCTTTCGTTTGCGAAGTTAATGAACGAAGCAGGCGTGAAGTTTGCCATTTTGGGTAACAAAGAGAAAAACTCTGGTGATACACCACGCCGTCTCGGAAATGAATTCCTGTTCCAAGAGCTGGCGACGAAAAACATTGAAGAATTCGAAAAGGCTGAAGTGAAGAAGATCGTGACGATCGATCCGCATGCCTACAATATTTTCAAAAATGAGTATCCTGATTTCGGCCTGCAGGCAGAGGTGTATCACCATACCGAGGTTCTTTATGAACTGGTTCGTGATGGCCGCTTGGTTCCGAAGCATGCAGTGAATGAAAAAATTACTTTCCACGATTCTTGTTATCTAGGTCGTTACAACGATGTCTACGATCCGCCGCGTGAAATTTTAAAATCGATTCCAGGTGTGCAACTGGTTGAGATGGAGCGGAACAGAGAAACAGGAATGTGCTGTGGCGCAGGCGGCGGCTTGATGTGGATGGAGGAAGAAACCGGACACCGGATTAATGTGAGCCGTACGGAGCAAGCGTTGGCCGTGAATCCTTCCGTGATCAGTTCTGGATGTCCATACTGCTTAACGATGCTTTCAGACGGAACAAAGGCGAAAGAAGTAGAAGAAAAAGTAGCAACATACGATGTAGCTGAATTGCTTGAAAAAGCAGTTTGTGGAGAGGTAAAAGAAATCGCTTCGTAAGCGGTAGCAGCAATGATTTGAATAGCAAAGGTTGAGATTTTCATTCAAAATTTTATGAATTTTGTATAAAATATTTCAACTTTTGCTATTTTTTATGTAAAATATAAAGTGAGAATAAAACGCTTACATTTCCTTTTGTTTTCTGTACGTGGGCAGTGCGTTTTTTGTAAAACGATCTTCGCTTGCGTTATTTTTTCGATTTTTTTCGAGCGAGCGTTCAGTCGCCGAAATAACCGGAATAGATTTTAAAAGATGAGATCTGAAGAATCGTAAAAAATTTTAAAAACACAAGACTGAATATTAGGAATAGGGAGAGTGTTTTGAATGGGTAAAACAGTTATTTTGAGCGGTGTTAGAACACCTTTTGGCAAATTAGGAGGCGCTTTAAGCAGCTTCACGGCATCACAACTCGGGGGCATCGCGGTAAAAGAGGCATTGGTTCGTGCCGGCGTGAAGCCTGAAGAGGTAGGGGAAGTAATTCTTGGGACAGTTTTACAAGGGGGTCAAGGACAAATTCCATCGCGCCAAGCTGCTCGTCACGCTGGCCTACCGTGGGAGGTCAAAACCGAAACCATTAATAAAGTTTGTGCATCTGGCATGCGCAGTGTGACGTTAGGCGATCAAATCATTCGTGCGGGCGACGAGGAAGTCATCGTAGCAGGTGGAATGGAGTCGATGAGCAACGCCCCGTATATTTTACCAAAAGCAAGATGGGGCTTTCGAATGGGCGATTCACAGGTGAAGGATCTTATGATTCATGACGGCTTAAGCTGTAGCTTTACAGGTGTGCATATGGGAACGTACGGCAACTCGACGGCAGCTGAAATGGAGATTTCGCGTGAGGCACAGGACGAGTGGGCGTTACGAAGCCACGTTCGCGCACTTGAAGCGATTGAAAGTGGGAAGTTAGCAGAGGAAATCGTTTCAGTAGAGGTACCGCAGCGAAAAGGAGAACCTGTGGTTGTTTCTGAAGATGAGGGGCCGCGTAAGGATACTTCTTTAGATCGACTTGCTAAGCTGGCGCCAGTGTTTAATTCAACAGGAACGATTACAGCTGGAAATGCACCTGGAGTGAATGATGGTGCGGCGGCCCTTGTGCTTATGAGCGAAGAGCGTGCGGCGCGTGAAGGACGCGAAGTCGGTGCAGTGATTCTTGGTCACGCAGCTGTCGCGGTCGAAGCAAAGGATTTCCCACAAACGCCAGGACTTGTCATCAATGAGATTTTAAGAAAGACTGGCAAGAGCTTGGAGGAAATTGACCTGTTTGAAATTAATGAAGCCTTTGCGGCTGTGGCTTTGGCAAGTGGAAAAATTGCGGGGCTTGATCCGGAAAAGGTTAATGTGAATGGCGGTGCGGTCGCACTTGGACATCCTATCGGCGCAAGCGGCGCACGAATTATCATCACGTTGATGCACGAATTGAAACGCCGTGGCGGCGGAATTGGCATCGCAGCTATATGCAGCGGCGGCGGTCAAGGCGATGCTGTGATGATTGAGGTGCCGAAAAGGTAGGCGGTTGGCGTTACCGGCGTATGGCGGGGGTTAACTGTCGTATAAGACGTGTTAACTGTCGGATAACGTGAGTTTACTGTCGCATAAGTCACTGTAACTGTCGCATAACATCAGTTTACTGTCGTAAGGACAATTTTTCATAAAAAAGGGGGCTGCGGTCGGGTACACGGCCCCTATCTGGAGGGGAAAACATGAAGGTTTCGAGTGTAATGGTAATTGGTGCAGGGCAAATGGGCTCGGGGATTGCTCAAGTTTGTGCCCAAGCAGGATATAACGTGTTGTTAAATGACTTAAAACCTGAATTCGTGGAACGCGGTCTTGGGGTCATCAATAAGAACCTTTCCCGTAACGTCGATAAAGGCCGGATCACCGAGGAGCAAAAGCAGGAAGTGCTCGCGCGACTTACAGTTTCAACGAATCTATCAGATGCGGCTGGCGTTGACCTTGTTATCGAAGCAGCCGTTGAAAATATGGAAATTAAAACAAAACTCTTTGCACAATTAGACGAAATTGCTCCGGCACATACGATTTTAGCGAGCAATACCTCGTCACTGCCAATCACGGAGATTGCTGCAGCGACGAAGCGGCCGGAAAAGGTCATCGGCATGCACTTTATGAATCCGGTGCCTGTGATGAAGTTGGTGGAAATTATCCGCGGATTGGCAACAGCAGATGAAGTCTATCAAGTGATTGAAGACATGACAAAAACGTTAAGCAAGGTACCTGTAGAAGTAAATGACTTCCCTGGCTTTGTATCCAACCGTATCTTGATGCCAATGATCAATGAGGCGATTTATACCTTGTATGAAGGCGTGGCAACGAAGGAAGCCATCGATGAAGTCATGAAGCTTGGCATGAACCATCCGATGGGACCGTTAACTTTAGCCGACTTTATTGGGTTAGATACGTGCCTGTACATTATGGAAACACTTCATGAAGGCTTCGGCGACGACAAATACCGTCCATGTCCACTGCTACGTAAGTATGTAAAAGCAGGGTGGCTCGGCAAGAAATCCGGCCGTGGATTCTACACGTACGAATAGGAACGAATGCAAGTTTTTAAATAGAAATATAAAAAACCAGGTGGATCACTGGCGACATTACATACACTTCTGTGATCTCCCCTGGAATTGAATCCACCTTAAAAAGGGGAGAGACCAATGAATCTGACATTTACAGAAGAACAAGAAATGATGCGAAAAATGGTCCGCGATTTTGCGAACAGTGAAATTGCGCCATTTGTTGAGAATATGGAAAAGGGTGAATTTCCACGTGAGATTCTCCGTAAAATGGGTGAGCTTGGCTTAATGGGAATTCCTGTGCCAGAAAGATATGGCGGGGCTGAAATGGATTTCACCTCCTACATTATTGCTATCAATGAGATTTCGAAGGTCAGCGCCACGCTGGGTGTGATTTTATCGGTGCATACTTCGGTCGGTACGAACCCGATTCTTTATTTTGGAACGGAAGAGCAGAAGCAAAAGTATGTACCGAAGCTTGCTTCAGGTGAATACTTAGGGGCTTTTTGCTTAACCGAGCCGAGCGCTGGCTCAGATGCAGCAAGCCTGAAGTCGCGCGCGGTCAAGAAGGGTGACCATTATGTCATCAATGGCTCGAAGGTATTCATAACTAACGGCGGTGAGGCCGATGTGTACATTGTGTTTGCGACCACTGAGCCGAAATTAGGCACTAAAGGCATCGCTGCATTTATTGTTGAAAAAGATACCCCTGGGCTGATCATTGGGAAGGATGAGCACAAAATGGGGCTTCACGGCTCAAGAACCGTACAGCTTACGTTTGAAGACATGCGTGTGCCGGTAGAAAATCTGCTTGGCAACGAAAGTGAAGGGTTTAAAATTGCGATGGCGAACCTTGATGTCGGCCGCATTGGCATTGCGACGCAAGCATTAGGTATTGCAGAGGCCGCGCAGTCTGCCGCAACGAACTATGCGAAGGAGCGCCACCAGTTTGGTAAACCAATTGCCGCGCAGCAGGGAATCGGCTTTAAGTTGGCGGATATGGCGACAAGTGTGGAGGCGGCGAAACTATTAGTCTATCGGGCCGCAGATTTGCGCAGCCGCGGGTTGAAGTGCGGCCTCGAGGCCTCGATGGCAAAGTTGTTTGCGACTCGCACAGCTGTCGAGGTAGCAACGGAAGCCATCCAAGTGTTTGGCGGCTACGGTTATACAGAGGATTACCCGGTAGAGCGCTACTTCCGCGATGCGAAGGTAACGGAAATCTATGAGGGTACGAGTGAGATTCAACGAATTGTGATTAGCAAGTATTTGTAGATAAAGATGGATTTTGTGTAGATATCCGGCCAAAATGTGTAGATAAATCGAAAAAGTGTGTAGATATCTGAGCAAAATGTGTAGATAAACTCCGAAAGTGTGTAGATAAATCTAAAAAACATGTAGATATCCCAAAGGAGGACCTAAAAATGAACTTTAAGTTAACAGAAGAACATGAAATGATTCGAAAAATGGTTCGTGATTTTGCTAGAAACGAAGTGGCGCCGACTGCCGCTGAGCGTGACGAGGAAGAACGCTTCGACCGTGAAATTTTTGACAAAATGGCGGAGCTTGGTTTAACGGGAATTCCGTGGCCTGAAGAGTACGGCGGCATCGGAAGTGACTATTTAGCATACTGTATCGCAGTTGAGGAGCTTTCCCGTGTCTGTGCATCAACAGGGGTAACACTTTCAGCTCACACTTCACTTGCCGGCTGGCCAATCTACAAGTTTGGTAATGAAGAGCAAAAACAAAAGTACCTTCGCCCGATGGCAGAGGGAAGCAAAATTGGCGGCTACGGCTTAACAGAGCCCGGCAGCGGTTCGGATGCAGGCGGCATGAGAACAACGGCTCGCCTCGAAGGAGATCATTACGTTCTAAATGGTTCTAAAATTTTTATCACTAACGGCGGCATCGCTGATATCTATGTAGTTTTTGCACTAACCGATCCATCCAGCAAACAAAAGGGTACAACAGCATTTATCGTCGAAAGCGACTTCCCAGGCTTCTCTGTTGGGAAAAAAGAAAAGAAACTGGGCATTCGTTCGTCACCTACAACGGAAATTATTTTCGAAGATTGCAAGGTTCCAGTGGAAAACCGCCTAGGTGAAGAGGGCGAAGGATTTAAGATTGCCATGATGACATTGGATGGCGGCCGTAACGGGATCGCAGCACAAGCGGTGGGAATTGCGCAAGGCGCATTAGATGCAGCGGTGGACTATGCAAAAGAACGCAATCAGTTCGGTAAACCTATCGCGGCTCAGCAGGGAATCAGCTTTAAGTTGGCTGATATGGCAACCAGTATTGAAGCTTCAAGACTATTAACCTATCAAGCTGCATGGTTAGAGTCTAATGGTCTTCCGTATGGAAAAGAGTCTGCGATGTCCAAATTGTTTGCTGGGGACACAGCGATGAAGGTCACAACCGAAGCGGTTCAAGTGTTTGGCGGCTACGGTTATACAAAGGATTATCCAGTTGAACGATTCATGCGTGATGCAAAAATCACTCAAATATACGAAGGCACACAAGAAATTCAACGACTCGTTATTTCAAGAATGATTACGAAGTAAGGTGGTCGAAGCGGGATGAAAAAGCGGGAAGTACAGGCTTCGGTCAAGGATGAGCGCTTAGTGCAAAAGCGACGCGACCAGATGATCAAAGGGGCCGTGACACTTTTTAAACAAAAGGGGTTTCACCGGACAACGACGAGGGAAATCGCCAAAGCAGCGGGCTTTAGTATTGGGACGCTTTATGAATACATCCGCACGAAGGAAGACGTGCTCTATCTAGTGTGTGACAGCATCTATGACCATGTCAGTGACAGGTTGCAGAAGGACTTAGCTTTGAAAAAAGGGACATTGGAAAGCTTGAAGCTTGGGATTGCCAACTTTTTTCAGGTTATGGATGAGATGCAGGCGGAAGTGCTCGTGATGTATCAGGAAGTGAAGTCCCTTTCTAGGGACGCCCTTCCTTATGTGTTGAAAAAAGAGATGGAAATGGTGGCCATGTTTGAAAACCTGCTCTCACGGTGTGTTGAAAACGGCGAACTATCGCTGACTGAAAAGCAGGTTGAGTTGATTGCACATAACATTTTTGTGCAGGGACAAATGTGGGGCTTCCGCCGCTGGGCGCTTCGAAAACTATTTACGTTAGAAGAATATATTGAGCTGCAGACGGAGTTATTGTTAGCGGGGATTGGCGGCGAGGTCACGTCAGGCGAAAAGCGTCTGGAAAACGAGGCGAGTCGCGAACAGTAAAACGGAGTTCATTTTAAAATTATATGTAAATATCAAATTCGACTTTGAGAATTATCCAGCTCCAGCGCCTAGCCAGTTTTCACCCTGAATACTCTGCATTGAGTATCTTGTAACAATTATGGCTGGATAAAGCGATGATTGTTACAGCTTGGGTCAAATAACCTTCGGTAAGTAAAGTCAAAGAGCGACTTTTCTTGGCGAAGAACATTTGCCTGTCGGGGCTGACCAAGGCGCTTGCGCTTTTCTTAAAAAGGGGGAGTACGATGGGAACTTATCAGCCAAAGCATCATATTCGGTTTGTGACGGCATCGAGTTTGTTTGATGGACATGATGCTTCGATTAATATTATGAGACGTATTCTTCAGTCGAGCGGGTCGGAGGTTATTCACCTCGGGCATAACCGTTCGGTGGAGGAGGTTGTGAACGCGGCGATTCAGGAGGATGTGCAGGGTATTGCCATTTCTTCTTATCAAGGTGGGCACGTTGAATACTTTAAATATATGTATGACCTGTTAACGGAAAAGGGTGCACCGCATATCCGCATTTATGGCGGCGGGGGCGGCGTCATCATTCCTCGGGAAATTGATGAGCTTCATGCGTACGGGATTGCGCGCATCTTTTCACCAGAGGACGGCCGTTTGCTTGGATTGCAGGGCATGATTGACCAGATGATTCAGGAGTGCGATTTTTCGACGGTTGACATGGACGCGGCGGAGCAAATTGAGAAGCTTCCGACGGGAGATGTAAATGCGATTGCGAAGCTAATTACGTTGGCTGAGCTTCATGTGGATAAAAAGAATGAAGCGGCTGCGGCGGCTGAGCAGGTGCTGGAGCAAGTGAAGTCGCTGGAAAAAGCGATTCCGGTTGTGGGGATCACGGGTACTGGCGGCGCTGGTAAAAGTTCGTTGACGGATGAGTTGATTCGCCGTTTTATCAATGAGCTGCCGGATAAGAAGGTGGCGATTCTAAGCGTTGACCCGACGAAGCAAAAAACAGGCGGGGCTTTGCTGGGCGACCGGATTCGGATGAACGCAATTTTCTCTCCGAATGTGTATATGCGAAGCCTGGCGACGCGTCGTTCGAAGAATGAATTATCGCTGGCGATTAAGGATGCGGTGGCAGTGACGAAGGCGGCGGGCTTTGACTTGGTGATCGTGGAAACGAGCGGAATCGGGCAGGGGGATGCGGAAATCACGGAGATTTGTGATGTGTCCTTATATGTCATGACGAGCGAATTCGGGGCCCCTTCACAGCTTGAAAAGATTGATATGATCGATTTTGCGGACTTAATTGTCATCAACAAGTTTGAGCGCAAGGGCTCAGAGGATGCGAAGCGCCAGGTGCAGAAGCAATTCCAGCGCAGTCACATGTTGTTTGAAAAAGATTCGTCGGAAATGCCGGTGTATGGAACGATTGCGAGTCAGTTTAATGACCCAGGTACGAACGCGCTGTTTGCGGCATTAGTGGGAAAAATTAATGAAAAAACGGCGACGGATTGGGTGACTTCTTTTAGCAAGAGTGCTGTGGTGGAAAAGCAAAATGTGATTATTCCTACGGATCGTCGCTACTATTTACGAGAGATTTCTGAGACGGTGCGCGGCTACCATAAGAAGGCGGAAGAACAGGCGAATATTGCCCGGAAATTATTCCAGCTTGAGGGTGCGATTCTTGCGGTTCAGGACCAGCAGGAGGTAGTGGCTGCGTTGGAAGCGGTGAAGCAGGAGACGGAAGCTCGTTTAACGCCTGAATCGAAAAAGATTCTCGATACGTGGGAACAGACGAAGGAAGCCTATTCTGGCGACCAGTTTGTGACGCGCATCCGCGATAAAGAAATTATTACGGTGTTAAAGACGAAGAGTTTATCTGGAATTGATATTCCGAAGGTGGCCTTGCCGAAGTTTAAGGACTATGGGGAAATTCTTCGCTGGGTGTATCAGGAGAACGTTCCGGGTGCGTTCCCATATACGGCAGGGGTATTCCCGTTCAAGCGTGAGGGTGAGGATCCGAAGCGCCAGTTTGCCGGAGAGGGGACACCGGAGCGGACCAACCGCCGTTTCCACTATTTATCGAAGGATGATGCGGCGAAACGCTTAAGTACGGCGTTTGACTCGGTGACGTTGTACGGGGAAGACCCGGATTACCGCCCAGATATTTATGGGAAGGTCGGCGAGAGCGGCGTTAGCGTGTGTACGTTAGATGATATGAAGAAACTGTATGACGGGTTTGATTTATGTCACCCATCGACGTCTGTTTCGATGACGATCAATGGTCCGGCGCCGATAATTTTGGCGATGTTTATGAATACGGCGATTGACCAGCAGGTGAAGAAGAGGGAAGAAGAGCTTGGCCGCGTATTAACGGTGGAAGAGTTTGCTGAAGTGCGTGCCTATACTTTGCGTACGGTTCGCGGTACGGTTCAGGCGGATATTTTAAAAGAAGATCAAGGACAAAACACATGTATCTTCTCTACAGAGTTTGCACTGCGGATGATGGGCGATATTCAGCAATATTTCATTGATCACCAGGTGCGCAACTATTATTCGGTGTCGATTTCTGGTTATCATATTGCGGAAGCAGGGGCGAACCCGATTTCGCAGCTGGCGTTTACGCTTTCGAACGGCTTTACGTATGTGGAGTATTATTTAAGCCGCGGCATGAAGATTGACGATTTTGCGCCGAACTTATCGTTCTTCTTCTCGAACGGGTTGGATCCAGAATATACGGTGATTGGCCGGGTAGCGCGCCGCATTTGGGCGACCGTGATGCGTGATAAGTATGGTGCGAATGAGCGAAGCCAAAAGCTGAAGTACCATGTTCAGACGTCAGGCCGTTCACTGCATGCACAGGAAATTGACTTTAATGACATCCGTACTACGCTTCAAGCGTTGATGGCATTGCACGACAACTGTAACTCCCTTCATACAAATGCGTATGATGAGGCGATTACGACTCCGACAGAGGAATCGGTTCGCCGCGCGATGGCAATTCAGATGATTATCACGAAGGAGCATGGTTTGACGAAGAATGAGAATCCGCTTCAAGGCTCGTTTATTGTGGAAGAGTTGACGGAGTTGGTAGAGGAAGCGGTGCTTCAGGAGTTTGAGCGCTTGAATGACCGCGGCGGTGTTCTTGGTTCGATGGAAACGCAGTACCAACGCGGAAAGATTCAGGATGAATCAATGTTCTATGAAATGAAGAAGCATACGGGCGAGCTGCCGATTATCGGAGTGAACACGTATTTGAATCCGAATCCTCCTTCTGTGGAAGACGTGAACAATATGGAATTGGCACGGGCAACGACGGAGGAAAAGGAATTGCAGATTCATAATCTGCGTGCATTCCAGGAGTCGCATGCGGACAAAGCGGCTGATGCGTTAAAACGGTTGAAAGAAGCAGCAGTCAGTGGCGGCAACATTTTTGCAGAACTAATGGAAACCGTCCAAGTCGCAAGCCTAGGCCAAATCACACGTGCATTGTATGAAGTCGGCGGACAATATCGCCGGAATATGTAAAAAGAAAAGCGACCGTTTAGCGCACGACAAGCTAGGGGCCCGGTCCGACTGAGATAAAGGAAACTAGAAAAGTAAAAGCGCCTTGATCAGCCCCGACTGGCAAATGTTCTTCGGCGAGAAAAGTCCGTCTTTTGACTTTTCTTGACGAAGGTTATTTGACCCGAGGGGCTAGGCGCTGTAGAGCTAGACACAGGAAGAGCGGAGCGATTCGATGTTGACTTATCGTAGGGAGGATTGGGATGGCCACTAGTCGCTGGGGGCCGGAGCTAGACATTTCTCAAGGTTAAAATAAATTTAAATTAAAACATTGTAGGGTGTCAGGCACCATGTGAATATGTCACAAAGGTGCCTGACACCAATCTTTGTTTTTATGGAAAAAATTTTGGGTACAACATGTTAAATTGAAGCGTTATCTTATATAATCTAACTAGTGTAAAAAACTTCTAAGAGATTTGGCAGGTGGGGTAAAGGTGAAGGTTAGTCACATATTATTGATTTTGATTGTATTTGCCTGGCCATTATACTATCTCTACCAACTGCAATTAGGCGCCGTCTCGTTTCTTTTACTAGCGATTTTCTTCTTGGTGATCACGATTAAAGAGACCAAAAAGCTAAAAAAGCAGGAGAATGGTGACACACCTAAGTCCAATCACGAAAAAATCAAGTGAAACATTAGTTAGAAACTAGCATAAACGGGAAGATTTTGTTTATAATGGAGAATATGTCTTTAAAGCGGAAGCGCCTTGATCAGCCCCGACAGGCAAATGTTCTTCGCCAAGAAAAGTCGTCTTTTTGACTTTTATTGGCGAAGGTTATTTGACCCGAGGGGCTAGGCGTTGCAGCTGGATAGGACTGGTATATGGTCCTAGTAAAAAGTTCGTTAATCACTCATAACCGAGTGTTAAATAGAGAAAGGAAGTGCCCATATTGAGTTTAGCACAATACTCAAAAGAGGAATTACAAGAGTTATCACTCATCGAACTGGCTCACGAATACTTAAAAAATAGTAAGCAGCCAATCACTTTTAACGAATTAGTGAATGAAATCACCAATGCTGTTGATATGTCTCAAGAGGAAATTCGCTCAAGACTTGCACAGTTTTATACAGATATGAATATTGACGGCCGCTTCCTCTCATTAGGAGAAAACCGTTGGGGACTTCGTTTATGGTATCCAGTAGATACAGCTGAAGAAGAAGTTGTTACTGCGGTGAAACCGAAGAAGAAGAAAGCGAAGAAGGTTGTTGACGAAGACGAAATTGAAGACTTCGAGGAAGTCGAAGATGAAGATTACGATGATCTTGACGATTTTGCCGATGAGGACGATCTTCTTGATGACGACGAAGATATTGATCTGGACGAGGACGAAGATTTGGATATTGACGAAGACGTCATTGAAGACGAAGAGTTCGAGTTAGACGAAGATGAAGATTTAGATGAGGATCTTGATGAAGAGGACGAAATGTTTGACGAGGAAGAAGACGAAGAGTTGTAAAACTACAGCTTGACTTTTTATTCCCGCCCTTGTATCATCTTTTTTGGGCTCCTTAAAAAAGGACAAATCAATTTTTACTTATATGCGCTCCCTTGCACTGGCGAGAGGAGCGCTTTTTATTTTTTAAAAAACTCCCGTAAAATGGAGTTTTTTCGTTTTTTAGTCTAAAGGGATAAATAAGTGAAAAACAACGATTGACGAACCCGACTTGGCCTGACGGAATGACGGCTTCATTCAGCAGCCAAAATATTTTTTATGAAAAATCCTAAACAGACTGAATAATGGTCAAACTGTAAATAAGGGGGAATTTTAATGACAAAGTATATTTTTGTAACTGGTGGCGTAGTGTCATCACTCGGAAAGGGTATTACCGCAGCTTCTTTAGGGCGTTTATTGAAAAATCGCGGCTTGAACGTGACTATTCAAAAATTCGACCCGTATATCAACGTGGACCCAGGAACGATGAGCCCATACCAACACGGTGAAGTATTCGTAACTGGTGATGGCGCCGAGACGGATTTGGACCTTGGCCACTATGAGCGTTTTATCGACATTAACTTAAACAAGTACAGCAATGTGACAACAGGAAAAATCTATTCTACGGTTTTACGTAAAGAGCGCCGCGGTGATTATTTAGGTGCAACGGTTCAGGTTATTCCTCACATTACGAATGAAATTAAAGAGCGCTGCCTGCGTGCAGGTAATGAAACAAATGCGGATGTCGTGATTACAGAAATCGGCGGTACGGTTGGGGATATTGAATCCTTGCCATTCCTTGAAGCGATTCGTCAAATGAAGAGTGACATCGGCAGCGACAATGTGATGTACATTCACTGTACCCTGATTCCGTACATAAAGGCGGCGGGTGAAATGAAGACGAAGCCAACACAGCACAGTGTAAAAGAGCTTCGCAGCTTGGGTATCCAGCCAAATATTATCGTCGTTCGTACAGAAATGCCTGTTTCTCAGGACATGAAGGATAAAATTGCCTTATTCTGCGATATCGACGCGAAGGCTGTTATTGAATGTCAGGATGCTGACACGCTTTATTCCATTCCTCTTGCCCTTCAAGAGCAAAACATGGACCAAATTGTTTGTGACCACCTGAAGTTACAGACGAAGGAAGCAGAAATGACAGAGTGGAAGCAACTGGTTGACCGCGTGCTAAACCTTTCTAATAAGACTCGCATTGGTTTGGTTGGTAAGTATGTGGAACTGCAGGATGCGTATATTTCTGTCGTGGAAGCGATGAAGCATGCAGGGTATGCATTTGATGCAGATGTAGAAATTAAATGGATCAATGCTGAGCACGTAACACGTGAAAATGTAGCTGAGCTATTGGCTGATGTGGATGGCGTATTAGTGCCAGGCGGATTCGGTGACCGTGGGGTTGAAGGCAAAATTGAAGCAACTCGCTATGCTCGTGAACAGAAGAAGCCATTCCTTGGTATTTGCTTAGGAATGCAGCTGGCAACGATTGAATTTGCACGCAACGTTCTTGGTTACAAAGATGCACATTCTGCTGAGTTTGTACCGGAAACAGCACATCCGATCATTGATTTACTTCCAGAACAAAAGGATGTTGAGGATTTAGGCGGAACGTTACGTTTAGGTCTATACCCTTGCCGTTTGGTGGAAGGCACGAAGGCGTTCGACGCGTATGCGGATGAAGTGGTGTATGAGCGTCACCGCCACCGTTATGAGTTCAACAATCATTACCGTCAAGAGATGGAAGCACAAGGCTTTATTTTCTCTGGTACAAGCCCTGACGGCCGTTTAGTGGAAATCATCGAGCTTGCGGACCACCCTTGGTTTGTGGCGTCTCAGTTCCATCCGGAATTTGTGTCAAGACCAACGCGTCCACAGCCGTTGTTCCGTGACTTTATTAAAGCTTCTTTGGAAAAATAATTTTGTTTGGGGAGGGCCAGTTTCCTTTTTTGAGGGGGACTGGCCTTTTTATTTTGGATGGAAATGGAAAAATATCCAATGTTGTTGGAAAATGAGCCAATCATGGGTGGAAATGAGCCAATCCCTCTCGAAAATGAGCCAAAACATGATAAAAATGAGCCAATCCGGCCCAAAAATGAACCAATCACAAAAAAACGACCCCACTCAAAGGGCCGTTCACTCAAAATATTCCGCTAAAATCTCATCAATCGTAAATTTTAAGCCAAAATAAACGTACAAGGCCGCCATCGAAGACGGATAACCGTAGCGATTGCCTTCATCATCTGGCAATAAGCCTTTTTTCAAGCGCAAATCAATATGTACATCCGCTAATTCGGTTAAATCCCCGTCTGTAACCGTTGAAACCGCCACAAATGGGATGCCTTTAGCCTTCAAAGCAGAAGCAACCGTGATCGCCGCTTCATCCGAGGAAGTTCGCGTAAAAAGAACGGCACGGTCCGCATCCGTAAGCTGGTCAATTTTATCAAGAGTGAGCACTTTCGCCCCATTCAATGGTTCGGCACCTTCTAATGCTTCAAACTCTACGGCTTTCATTTCCGCTGCCCCAAAAATATATATAGATCCATCGCCAACAGGTGCCTGGGCAAGCAAACGGGCCCCGTCTTCAAAGGCAAACTCTTCTTTATCCTCAATCCGCTTGAACAAACCTGTTAACTGGGTAGTAAACATTTTTAACATAATAACCCTCCTTATCACGCCTCTTATTATAGACTTTTTTTCAAAAAAGATAAAATTAGGTAAAAATTACCACTAAAATGACATAACAACGTTGAAGGAGAATACCTCTCGCTGTCGAATATTTATAGGGATATGTATAATGATGGAATCAAAATAAAAAAAACCAAGGAAGAGGTGGAGTGTATGAAAGAGAAAATTTTAATTGTAGACGACCAATTTGGTATTCGAATTTTGCTAAATGAGGTGTTCCAAAAGGAAGGGTACCAGACATTTCAAGCGGCGAACGGCGTTCAGGCATTGGACATTGTGACCAAGCATGCCCCGGATCTTGTTCTTCTTGATATGAAGATACCCGGAATGGACGGAATTGAAATTTTAAAAAGAATGAAAGTGATTGACCCGGATATTCGCGTCATTATCATGACCGCATATGGCGAATTAGATATGATTCAAGAAGCCAAGGATCTCGGTGCGATTACCCACTTCGCCAAACCATTTGATATAGACGATATCCGTGCGGCAGTTCGCAAACATATCCCGCAAAAAACCAACTAAATTTTGGAAAAAATGAGGCGCCTAAAAGTTGCCTTTTTTTATAAAAAAAGAAGCAGTTGAATCGGTGAAAACGCTTGCTGTCACTTGGTCACGCTTTCATTATGACAGTTTCGAAAACTGGTGGTTGTTTAATAGCATTTCTGTATTTCTTTTGATATGATACATATGAATCTTAACAGGAAGAACATCATTTTTGGAAGAATACATAAACACCCATTGAGAGGGAAACCTTTAATATGGGAAGCTGTCTTCTAAAAAAGGAGTTCAACCTAATTTAAGGAGGAAAAGAAATGCCTTTAGTTTCAATGACAGAAATGCTTAACAAAGCGAAAGCAGAAGGCTACGCAGTTGGGCAATTTAACCTTAATAACCTAGAATTCACACAAGCGATTCTTCAAGCTGCAGAAGCAGAAAAATCACCAGTTATCCTTGGTGTATCTGAAGGTGCAGCACGTTATATGTCAGGCTTCAAGACTGTTGTAAAAATGGTTGAAGGTCTTATGGAAGATTTAAAAATCACTGTACCAGTGGCGATTCACCTTGACCACGGTTCAAGCTTTGATAAGTGTAAAGAAGCGATCGACGCTGGCTTCACTTCTGTAATGATTGATGCTTCACACCACCCATTTGAAGAAAACGTAGAAACAACTAAAAAGGTTGTTGACTATGCTCATTCAAAAGGAGTTTCTGTTGAAGCAGAATTAGGAACTGTTGGCGGACAGGAAGACGATGTAGTAGCTGAAGGCGTTATTTATGCTAACCCACAAGAGTGTGTAGAGCTTGTTAAGCGCACAGGTATTGACTGTCTTGCTCCTGCATTAGGTTCTGTACACGGTCCTTACAAAGGCGAACCAAACCTTGGTTTTGCTGAAATGGAGGAAATCGGTAAAGCAACTGGCCTTCCATTAGTTCTACATGGTGGAACTGGTATCCCAACAAAGGATATCCAACGTTCAGTTTCTTTAGGAACTGCAAAAATCAACGTGAACACTGAGAATCAAATTGCTTCTGCAAAGACTGTTCGTGAAGTGTTAGCGGCGAAGCCAAACGAATACGATCCACGTAAATATTTAGGACCAGCTCGCGATGCGATTAAAGAAACAGTAATCGGCAAAATGCGCGAATTCGGTTCTTCAAACAGAGCTTAATTCAAAAAGCCGTTTTTTGGCACTTTTTGTTGATTGCTCACCTATGATAAAATTAAACCGCCCTTACTATGAGGGCGGTTTCAGTATGTTAGTAGGAAACTGAAAATTTAGTCGAAAATTGGAGGTAATACTATGAAGTTTTTTATCGATACAGCGAACTTAGAAGAAATCCGTGAAGCACATGAACTTGGATTACTAGCTGGAGTAACAACAAATCCGTCCCTTGTGGCCAAAGAAAAAGGCGTTTCCTTCCACGACCGTTTACGTGAAATTACGGCTTTAGTTCCTGGGTCTGTCAGTGCAGAGGTAATTGCCCTTGATGCAGAAGGCATGATTAAAGAAGGAAGAGAACTAGCTGCGATTGCTCCAAATATTACGGTGAAAGTTCCAATGACTCCTGATGGCTTAAAAGCGGTACATGCTTTTTCAAAAGAAGGAATCAAAACAAATGTTACCCTCATCTTTAATGCAAACCAAGCATTGCTAGCAGCACGTGCTGGTGCAACTTATGTTTCCCCATTCTTAGGCAGATTAGATGATATTGGTCAAAATGGTTTAGACTTAATCTCTACGATTGCAGAAATCTTTGCGGTTCATGGTATTGAATCAGAAATTATTGCTGCATCCATTCGTAATCCAATCCATGTGACAGAAGCTGCGTTACGAGGCGCGCATATTGCGACCATTCCTTACAATGTATTAATGGGCTTAACAAAACACCCTCTAACAGATAAAGGAATTGAAGCATTCCTTAAAGACTGGAATTCTCGTACAGAAGCCTAATATACCGCGGTTTTTCCATTTTTGAACAAATTTTTTTAATATGCATACATGAAAATAGGATTTTCGTGTAAACTAAAGGATAGACAAGCTGTCGGAATTTGGCCTTTAATGTTGGAAAAATATACCTAGAGCCTGGTGAAGTGGTACTAGAAATGTGAATGCTTCTACTTTAAAAGGTAAGCGCATTCTTAATAAAGAATTTTCTCACAAAGTACAGTGTCACTACCATGTGGTACATATGGCTTAGAAGGGAGTCAAAAATGGAAAAACTTAAAATTGCGGGCGGATATCCGTTAAAAGGAACAGTTCGAATCAGCGGAGCGAAAAATAGTGCAGTAGCATTAATTCCTGCAACGATATTAGCTGAATCACCTGTGACAATAGAAGGACTACCAGATATTTCAGACGTTGAGATCTTGAAAGACCTGCTGGAGGAAATCGGCGGGAAGGTTCAAATCAGCGAAGATGAAATGACGGTGGACCCATCAACGATGATCTCCATGCCGCTGCCAAACGGAAAAGTGAAAAAGCTTCGTGCATCCTATTATTTGATGGGGGCCATGCTTGGCCGCTTTAAAAAGGCAGTCATTGGTCTGCCAGGAGGCTGCCATCTAGGTCCGAGACCGATTGATCAGCACATTAAAGGCTTTGAGGCGTTGGGTGCGCAAATTACGAACGAGCAAGGGGCGATTTATCTTCGCGCCGATGAGCTTCGTGGTGCCCGCATCTATTTAGACGTGGTCAGTGTGGGAGCGACAATTAATATTATGTTAGCAGCGGTACGTGCTAAGGGACGGACGATCATTGAGAATGCCGCCAAAGAGCCGGAAATTATTGATGTTGCGACACTTTTAACAAACATGGGTGCAAAAATTAAAGGCGCTGGAACAGACGTCATCCGTATCGATGGGGTAGACGCCTTGCACGGTTGCCGCCACACGATTATTCCTGACCGGATTGAAGCAGGGACGTATATGATTCTTGGTGCAGCAGTGGGCGAGGGTGTGGTCATCGATAATGTCATTCCACAGCACTTAGAATCATTGATTGCAAAGCTGCGTGAAATGGGTGTTCATATAGAATCAGGCGACGACCAAATATTTGTTGGCGGAGGCAGAAACTTGAAGGCGGTTGATATTAAAACGCTCGTCTATCCGGGATTCCCAACCGACCTGCAACAGCCATTTACGACTCTTTTAACAAAAGCCACTGGTTCAAGCGTTGTGACCGATACTATTTATGGCGCACGCTTTAAGCATATTGATGAATTAAGACGCATGAACGCCAATATTAAGGTGGAAGGCCGCTCAGCGATTATTAATGGCCCTATTCAACTTCAGGGTGCCAAAGTGAAGGCAAGTGACCTTCGGGCAGGTGCGGCGCTGGTGATTGCCGGCCTTTTAGCTGAAGGAATTACAGAAGTGACTGGACTAGAGCACATTGACCGCGGCTACAGTAATCTCGTGGAAAAATTGGACGGCCTGGGTGCGACCGTATGGCGTGAAGCGTTAACGAAAGAAGAAGTTGAGCAGTTGAAGAATACGTAAATATGGGGATTTGCATCCATTTAGGGATGCTGTAATAGAACGCCTTCAGAGATAAAACAAACGAAAACATGGGAGATGGGAATCGATGGAAAGAAGTTTAACGATGGAGCTTGTCCGCGTTACAGAGGGAGCTGCACTTGCATCAGCACGTTGGATGGGCCGCGGGAAAAAAGACGAGGCAGATGGTGCTGCGACAACAGCCATGCGTGATGTTTTTGACACGGTTCCAATGAAAGGTACCGTTGTAATTGGTGAAGGGGAAATGGACGAAGCGCCAATGCTTTATATCGGTGAAAAGCTTGGTACAGGCTATGGCCCGCGTGTGGATGTCGCGGTTGACCCTCTTGAAGGAACCAATATTTTAGCATCCGGCGGCTGGAATGCACTGGCTGTTTTAGCAGTAGCGGACAATGGCAACCTGCTGCATGCACCGGATATGTACATGGAGAAAATCGCTGTCGGTCCGGAAGCAGTGGGTCTTGTGGACATCAATGCGTCTGTATTAGATAACCTTAAGGCTGTTGCTAAGGCGAAAAATAAGGATATCGAAGACGTTGTTGCGACTGTTTTAAACCGTCCTCGCCATGAGCACATAATTGCTCAGCTTCGTGAAGCCGGTGCAAGGATTAAGTTGATCAATGACGGTGACGTGGCAGGCGCGATCAATACGGCGTTTGATAATACAGGTGTAGATATTTTATTTGGTTCCGGTGGTGCACCAGAGGGTGTTATTGCTGCGGTAGCCTTGAAATGTCTAGGCGGCGAAATCATGGGTAAGTTGTTGCCGCAAAATGATGCGGAGCTTGAGCGCTGCATCAAGATGGGCCTCGACGTAAACCGTGTACTTCGCATGGAAGACCTTGTGAAGGGTGACGACGCTATTTTTGCAGCAACAGGCGTAACTGATGGGGAATTATTGCGCGGCGTTCAATTCAAAGGCGCGTACGGCTCCACACATTCCGTCGTTATGCGTGCAAAATCAGGCACAGTCCGCTTCATCGAAGGCCGTCACAGCCTGAAAAAGAAACCAAATCTAGTGATTAAATAAATTTTTTGCAGATAATGGTTGATTGAAGCGGAAGGCACGAAGACTCCTGTGGGAGTATGGTTCAGGGGAGACCCCGCAGGCGCGTTTCTACGAGGAGGCTCGCCGAAACACCCACGAACCGCTCGTGCCTGGAGCGGAAATTTACCAATAACGGGTGTCGGACACAATTTTGACAAGGTGTCAGGCACCCGTATATTTCTAACGAAAAATTTAGTTGATTAATTTTTTACTCAGAGGGTACAATAGAAATTGTTTTTATTATCTTTAATTTCTGCAATTCTATTCATTTCCATTCTACTTCAATCATCAATTCCTCAATTTTATTATTATCTAACAGGAAGATCTCCCGCTATGAAAAAGAAGCGGATTTGATGGAAAAATTCAAAAGTGTGGTGTACTAATGGACTTAACAATTTCAAGTTTAGAAAACATGAAGCTGAAAGAACTTTATGAGCTTGCTCGTGAATATAAAGTGACTTACTACAGCAAATTGACGAAAAAAGAACTAATCTTTGCGATCCTGAAGTCTCGTGCGGAACAGCAAGGTTATTTCTTCATGGAGGGCGTTCTCGAAATTATCCAATCAGAAGGATTCGGATTCTTACGCCCGATTAATTATTCGCCAAGCTCAGAGGATATTTATATTTCTGCATCACAAATCCGCCGTTTTGACCTGCGTAATGGGGATAAGGTCTCAGGTAAGGTTCGTCCGCCGAAGGAAAACGAACGTTACTACGGCTTGTTGCACGTGGAAGCGGTCAACGGAGAGGACCCAGAGTCTGCGAAGGAACGCGTCTACTTCCCGGCATTAACACCTTTATATCCAAATAGACAAATGAAGCTTGAAACGACACCAAAGCATCTTTCTACACGAATTATGGATGTCGTGGCACCGGTCGGTTTTGGACAAAGGGGTCTAATCGTTGCACCTCCAAAAGCAGGTAAGACGATGTTGTTAAAAGAAATTGCTAACAGCATTACGACGAATCATCCCGATGTTGAACTGATTGTTCTATTAATTGACGAGCGTCCGGAAGAGGTTACCGATATTGAACGTTCCGTAGCTGGTGATGTGGTCAGCTCGACGTTTGACGAAGTGCCTGAAAACCATATTAAGGTTGCTGAGCTCGTGCTTGACCGTGCAATGCGTTTAGTTGAGCATAAGCGCGATGTGGTTATCCTTATGGATAGTATTACGCGTCTTGCTCGTGCTTATAACTTGGTGATTCCGCCAAGCGGACGTACGCTTTCTGGTGGTATTGACCCTGCGGCGTTCCACCGTCCGAAGCGTTTCTTTGGTGCAGCCCGTAATATTGAAGAGGGCGGCAGCTTAACGATTCTTGCGACGGCTCTTGTAGACACAGGTTCACGTATGGACGATGTGATTTATGAAGAGTTTAAAGGAACGGGTAATATGGAACTTCACCTTGACCGTGGTCTGGCTGAGCGCCGTATTTTCCCTGCGCTTGATATCCGTCGTTCTGGTACGCGTAAGGAAGAATTGCTCATTCCGAAAGATCATTTGGACAAACTATGGGCCATCAGAAAATCCATGTCTGATTCCCCAGACTTTGCCGAACGCTTCCTGAAAAAACTACGCCAAACCAAATCAAACGAAGAATTTTTCGCCCAACTTGGGGAAGAGTTAAAAACAAGACGGTCGTAGATAAGTGACCCATTGGGACAAGCAAACTCTGTTGATTGGAGTGGAAGGCACGAAGACTCCTGTGGGAGTATGGTTCAGGGGAGACCCCGCAGGCGCGTTTCTACGAGGAGGCTCGCCGAAACACCCACGGAAAGTGAAGTGTCTGGAACGGAAATCAACAGACCTTGTTCAAAAAACCAGCAAATCCCAACTTGCAATAAAAAGGGACCCTTGTTATAATGTGTACAGTGTGTTTTTAGTAAGTGAGTGCATGTCAAAAGACAAGCACTTGATATAACTCTGTTTCGAAAGATTCAGGGCGGAAGGAGATGAAAAGAATGAAAGCAGGAATTCATCCAAATTATAAAACAATAACGGTGAGTTGCGCATGTGGTAACACATTCGAAACTGGTTCTGTTAAAAATGAGATCCGTGTTGAAACTTGTTCAGAATGTCATCCATTCTATACTGGACGTCAAAAATTCGCTGAAGCTGGCGGACGTGTTGACCGTTTCAACAAAAAATACGGCCTTAAGCAACAGCAACAATAATCGCTCAAAAACAGGCAAGAGAAAGTCGGCTTGCCTGTTTTTTTTTGAAAAAAATAGGCTGTGTTAAAGAACATGGCCAATTTTTATACCCTGTTGATTGGAGCGGAAGGCACGAAGACTCCTGTGCGAGTACGGGTCAGGGGAGACCCCGCAGGCGCTTGCGCAGAGGAGGCTCGCCGAAACGCCCACGAACCGCACGTGCCTGGAGTGGAGATCAACAGCCAAATTTAACAGCCAAAAAACTACTTTTCCCTGCTGGTTAGTTCAGTCGATATAGGGTAAAGTGTTACTAATGAGATATAACAGAGTCCTGTTTAATAATAGATCGGCGATACATAGATATTGGACAAGTATCGTTAAAAAAGGTTCGTTTTTATAGGAAGGAGATGCCGTTTAATGTATTTAATGAAGCAAACCGGATGGGTTGAGGTTATCTGCGGCAGTATGTTTTCTGGAAAGTCAGAGGAATTGATCCGTCGCGTGAGACGAGCTCAATTCGCGAAGCAAAAAATCGCTGTATTTAAGCCAAAAATAGATAATCGCTACAGTGAACAGTCTGTAGTCTCCCATAATGGCTCTTCTTTTGATGCGAAGCCAATTTCCCATTCTATAGAAATTCTTCATCATGTAGAAGCAGATATGGATATTATCGCGATTGATGAAGTTCAGTTTTTTGACGAAGGCATTGTCCGGGTTGTTCAGCAGTTAGCAGACAGCGGCCACCGCGTCGTGTGTGCGGGTCTTGATATGGATTTCCGCGGCGAGCCGTTTGCGCAAATGCCTGCGTTAATGGCGATTGCAGAAACGGTAACGAAGCTGCAGGCAGTCTGCACGGTTTGTGGTTCACCATCAAGCCGTACCCAGCGTTTAATTGATGGACGCCCAGCCTCATACCATGATCCAGTTATATTAGTGGGCGCATCTGAGGCGTACGAGCCGCGCTGTCGTCACCATCACGAAGTACCAAAAACAGCATCATACCGCTCAGTAATTCAAAAAGCGACAAACTAATATTAAAGGGGACAGTCCCCCGCTGCTTTAAAGCGGCGGGGGACTGTCCCCATTTTCGAAAGGAAAGGGTGTTGTTATGAAGAAACGGATAGTATGGCTGTTCAGCTTGGTCATGGTTCTTCTGGCGGGCTGCGGTTCGGGTGATTTTCAGATTGAGTTAAATACACCAAAATCGTTTACAGTGGATCAACCTTCAACCATTCAAATAAAAGTTTTAGATGCTGACGGGAAGCCTGTTACTGGGGCGAAGGTGAGTGTTGATTTGAATATGCATATGATGAGCCATGGTGATATTTCCATGAAGAACATGAAAGAAACTGCGAATGGAGTGTATACGGAAACGGTTGAATTTGAAATGGAAGGGGACTATACAGCCACCATTCAAATCGATGATGACGGTAAACAGTGGACGGGAGAAAAGCGGTTTTCGATTGTTGCCAAACAGGCACCTTAATTTCCTTGGAAGGAATTCACTAAGCAAGTTCAACCTCCAGACGGGCAAGATAGTCATAGGAGGTGTAACATGCTGAAAAAATGGATGTTTCTTTCAGTTGCGGCGTTATTTTTGCTAAGTGGATGTCAGAGCAAGCGCGGGGCGAACAATGAGGCCTATGATTTGCGGAACGACCGCTCGGCGCCAAATTTTATGTCCAGCACACGAAACAATGCGGATGATCCTGATACGATGGATGATTATGCAACACATAAGAAGGATATCGTTGATAATATGAGTGATAGCAGCAACGACAAAAATCACCCTGATAATATGTCTGACCGCGGTAAAAACAAGCGGCATTTAGTGGAAGATGATATTACCAACCAAAATCCGAACTTCCTTGATCTAAAGAGAACAGGAAGTGGTTCGGAAGCGGGCGGTGGCAAAAATACAGGCAACGATACTTATAAGGCAAAACAGGTCATAACAAACACCAAGGAATTTGTGCCAGATTCCATTTGGATTAACGGCGATCGGATGTGGGTGTCTGTGTATAAAAAAGGCATGCTATCTGACAAAGAACGAATGGATGCGCAAGCACGTCTTCACAAGAAGCTTATCCAAGCACTGCCTCGGTATGACATTGAAGTTCGTGTAAAGGAAGATCGAAGATAACATGCTCTGTTTCCAGGGCATGTTTTTATTTGTATTTTTTTCCTGTTACTGATAAAATTAGAACAAACGTTCCTTTGTGAAGGGGGATTTTTGAATGCAACTTTATTTTTACAATGAGACATTTAAACAGGATATTGAAGAATATCAAATTACAGAAGAACAACTGCGTTTTACAGGAAAGCCTATAGATTGTATCCAGCTGTCCCAAGAGGATGTGGATCGCTATTCTATTTTAGCCATGGAAGATAAACAGCTGGTGACTTATTTTGATTTACATAAAAATGAGGGTGCGAAACCATACTCAGATAATAAGAATGCCATCCTAATTCGAGCTTTTTCAACCGATAACCGCCACCTTGGAAAAGGCTACGCTAAGAGAGCACTCAGCCTTTTACCCGACTTTGTGAAGCAACATTTTCCTGAGATCACTGAAATGGTGTTAGGGGTTAATGGGGGAAACGAAATAGCGCAAGGCCTATATAAAAAGTGCGGATTTATAGACGAAGGGGAAAGAAGAATGGGGCCGAAGGGTGTATTAATTGTCATGAGCTATTATTTATAGGTGAATTTTTTGGCATCCTGTTGATTGGAGCGGAAGGAGCGAAGATCCTTGAAAATGCTAACGCATTTCCTTCGTGCGGTGCCGTTTCGATGAAACTTATTCCATGTCCTGTGTGAGTATGGTTCAGGGGAGACTCCGCAGGCACGTTTCTCCGAGGAGGCTCGCCGAAACACCCACGAACCGCTCGCTCCTGGAGCGGAAATCAACAGACTAGGATACAAAAAGCATCCTGTAAAATTTTTTCTCCCGCAAATTGGTTTTGACTGCAGTTTTCACCTATACTATAATTATAATGTTATGGACTAAAAACTGAGGTGAATGCTGTGTTTGATCGTCTTCAATCTGTGGAAGATCGTTACGAAAGGTTAAATGAGCTTTTGAGCGACCCAGAAATTATTAATGATTCAAAAAAACTTCGTGAATATTCAAAAGAACAATCAGATATACAAGAAACTGTACAAACGTACCGTGAATATAAAGAAGCTCGCGAACAGCTTCAAGATGCAAAGGCAATGCTTGATGAGAAGCTGGATGCTGAAATGCGTGAAATGGTGAAGGAAGAAGTCAATGAGCTGGAAGCGCAAATCGAAGAGCTTGAAGCAAAAATGAAAATCCTCCTAATCCCTAAGGATCCGAACGATGACAAAAACGTTATCTTTGAAATCCGCGGCGCAGCAGGCGGAGACGAAGCGGCCTTGTTTGCTGGTAACTTATACCGCATGTATAGCCGTTATGCGGAAGCACAGGGTTGGAAAACTGAGCTTCTTGATGCGAGCCCAACAGGTCTTGGCGGTTATAAGGAGATCAGCTTTATGATCAACGGTCAGGGTGCATACTCGAAATTGAAGTATGAGAACGGTGCCCACCGTGTTCAGCGTGTTCCTGAAACGGAATCCAGCGGCAGAATTCATACATCAACTGCGACGGTTGTTTGTTTGCCTGAAGCAGAAGAATTAGAAGTGGAAATCAATGATAAAGATATCCGTTTTGATGCGTTCGCGTCGAGCGGTGCCGGCGGACAGTCTGTTAACACGACCATGTCAGCGGTGCGCTTAACACACATTCCAACCGGAATCGTTGTTTCGATTCAGGATGAGAAATCGCAGCATAAAAACAAGGATAAAGCGATGAAGGTCCTACGTGCGCGTATTTATGATAAGTATCAGCAGGAAGCGCAGGCTGAATATGATTCTGTTCGTAAATCTGCCGTTGGTTCGGGTGACCGTTCTGAGCGGATTCGTACGTACAACTTCCCGCAAAACCGAGTGACTGACCACCGAATCGGGTTAACGATTCAAAAGCTGGATCAAATCTTGGAAGGAAAGCTGGATGATATCATCGATGCTTTAGTAATGGATGACCAAGCGAAACGATTGGAAGCTGCATCTGATGAATAAAAAGGTATTTGAAGCTCTTCATTGGGCTTCTTCTTTTTTAGTTGAGAGTGGCCGTGATGAGAATGCGGGAGAGCTGCTTCTTCGTCATTTCACGGGTATGTCACGTGCGCAGCTGTTCGCGAATATTCGCGATGAGTTGACGCCTGGTGTTTGGGAAGTGTTTGAAAAAGCAGTCTTCGACCATGTTGCAGGTGTTCCGGTACAATACATGATTGGATCGGAGGATTTCTACGGCCGGACGTTTATCGTCAATGAAGAGGTGTTGATTCCAAGACCGGAAACGGAAGAGTTAGTGGAGGGAACGCTAAAGCGAATCGAGCGGCTGTTTGGTGAAAAAACAGGAGTTAAGATTGTGGATATCGGGACTGGCAGCGGAGCGATTGCGGTTAGCCTGAAGCTAGAATGTCCATCCTTGAAGGTGTTTGCCTCTGATATTGCGGGAGCCTCTTTGGAAGTGGCGAAGGAAAATGCATCTCGCCTTGAGGCGGATGTGGAGTTTGTCCAAGGGGATTTGCTTCAACCGTTTATCGGAGGGGCGTTTGATGTGGTGGTTTCCAATCCGCCGTATATTCCAACAGGGGATATCGTGACGATGTCTGAGGTTGTGACGGAACACGAGCCGCATCGTGCATTGTTTGCTGGGGAGGATGGCTTGGATTTTTACCGCCGCTTTATGGTAGAACTTCCGCAGGTTCTAGGGCGGTGCGCGCTGGTATGTTTCGAAATCGGGGCCGGTCAGGGCGCAGCGGTAGCGGAGCTTTTTCGAAAAGCGTTTTCTGATGTAAGGGTTGAAGTGGTCAATGATATTAATGGCAGGGACCGCATGGTGTTTGCAGAAATAGGCTTCGGGGCATAGTGCCTCGGAGCTTTTGTTGTATTGTTGATAGAAAAAATAGTATTTTTTATCATTTTACTAGTTTAAGATTCTGGCAATCTGTCCACAATGAAGATATGGAAGGGACGGTGCTGGGAATGAGAAGCAAGTTAGTTGTTTGGGGATATTTAGTGGTTTTATCGTTAGGGACAATCCTAAGTTTATATATGCCGAAGACGGAAGTAGCCGCGAAGGAGTCGATTGTGATTCCGGGAGAGGCGATTCGCCTCAGGATTCTAGCAAATAGTGATTTTGAATCAGACCAAGCGATTAAGCGTAAGGTACGGGATGCGGTGAATGCGCAGATTACGCTGTGGGTGCAGGATTTAACGTCGATGGAAAAAGCGAGAACGGTCATTACTTCAAAGCTTCCAGAGATTCAAGAGATTGCGGAAAAGACGGTACGTGAGCAGGGCTCGGATCAGTCGGTGAAAGTAGAGTTCGGGAAGGTTCAGTTTCCGACCAAGCTGTATGGACAGTTTTTATATCCAGCGGGTGAGTATCAGGCAATTTTGATTACGCTTGGCAAGGGTGAAGGGGCGAACTGGTGGTGCGTGTTGTATCCGCCATTATGCTTTCTTGATTTTTCAAATGGTGTGGCTGTGAGTGAAGGGTTTGAGGGAGAGAAGAAGGCGAAGGCAGAGATGGCTGTGGAAAAGGAAGCGGAGGTTGAGCCGAAAGCGAAGGTACAGCCTGTTAAAAAAGAGATTGCTGTGACGGATCCGGATGAGGATGAGATAATGAACCGGAAAAAGTATATCGGGGATGAAGAGGAAGAAGTAGTCGAACATAAAAAGTCAGTTCAGGTAGAGAAGAAAACAGTGAAGAAGGAAGAAAAGAAAGTGAAGAAGCAAGCTCCTGTGTACACAGAGCAAGATGAAGAGCCGGTAAAGGTGAAGTTTTTCGTAGTAGAGATGTGGGAGAAGTTAATGTACTAGACCAGTTCCTATGAGGGGCTGGTTTTTTGTTGGGAAAAAATTTACTAGATTCCTGCATTGGTCGTGTTCTATTTTGCCTATCTTTTTCATAATGATAGAACTAGAAATGAATTTAAAAGAGGTGGAAGAGTATGCAGGCAGTAATTCGTAGAGCAAGTAAAGAGGATGTTGAAAACGTGAGAGAGTTTTTATCAAGGGCAGGGCTGGGGACGGATGGATTGACGGATGAGACGGTGGACCACTTTTTATTGCTAGAGAATGAGGACGGCTCGTTACGAGGATCGCTCGGCATGGAGGGATTTGGGGAGGATGGTTTGCTGCGTTCGTTAGTGGTGTCGCCTGGACAAGCCGACAAGGAAATTTTCGTCCTTTTTGATCAAATGGTGCAATTAGCGAAAGAAAAGGGGATGAGAAGCTTGTTTTTGGCAACAAATAAGAGTGTGGCGCTTCCGTTTTTTGAATTAATGGGCTTTAAGCGGGTCGAGCGGGAGCAGTTGCCTTCAGGATTTTTTCAGTCAGAGCATATTCGACACGTTTTAAATGTGGATAACTCGTTATTCTTGAAATTCTCCCTATAATTGTGGATATATCCACAAAGTTATCCACTTTTTCCGGAAACTTATACACAATTTGTGGATAAAACTTGTTTTTGTCCCCACCATCTTTTATACTTTCAAACGTACTCTGTGAAAAATCTGAGTCGAGGTGCCTAGATTCGCCAAATTTCGATAAAAGGCTCAGTGACAATAAAGGTGGATAACTATGAACACAAAAGTTTGGAAAGTGGATAATTCTGTGGATAATCTTATGAATAATCCACAGGTTGTGGATGCAGCTCATTTTTTGCGAGAAAATGAAGTGGTAGCCCTGCCGACGGAGACCGTGTATGGCTTGGGTGGTAATGCTGAAAGTGATGAAGCGGTGGCAAAAATTTTCGCAGCCAAGGGCCGTCCAAGTGATAATCCGTTAATTATACACATTGCGGATCGGGAGCAGTTGAACCGGTTTGTAGCGGAGGTTCCTAAGAAGGCAGAGGTTTTAATGGATGCTTTTTGGCCGGGGCCGCTCACGATTATTTTTAAAATGACGGAAGGCGTTCTTTCGGACAAGGCAACGGCTGGGTTGGGGACGGTTGGAGTCCGCATGCCAAATCATCCGGTGGCACTGGCGTTGCTTAAGGCATGCGGACTACCGATTGCAGCCCCAAGTGCGAATAGTTCGGGGAAACCTAGTCCAACGAATGCCGTGCATGTCATGGATGATTTAAATGGAAAGATTGCCGGAGTGCTGGACGGTGGCGCAACCGGGGTGGGTGTAGAATCCACGGTGATTGATTGCACGGAAGCGGTGCCTGTCATTTTGCGTCCGGGTGGAGTGACCAGGGAACAGCTTGAGGCAGTCATTGGTGAAGTTCGGGTCGACCCTGCCTTAACAGATGAAGCAGCGAAACCGAAGTCACCAGGAATGAAATACCGCCACTATGCGCCGAACGCGCCGCTTTATATGGTGTCAGGCACCAAGGAATTTTTACAAGGGTTAGTAGAAGAGAAGCGGCAGGAAGGTTTGCGGGTCGGGGTGTTAACGACGCTGGAGAATGCCGAGTTCTACCATGCCGATGTGGTGTTCGCCTGTGGAAGCCGAGCAGAGTTGGAGACGGTGGCTGCAGCGTTGTATGATACATTGCGCCGGTTTAACGAGAGTGACGTGGATGTCATTTATAGCGAGATTTTCCCAAGCATGGGCGTGGGACATGCTGTTATGAATCGCCTGCAAAAAGCAGCAGGAAATAAATTGATTTCAGAGTAAGCACCAGGATCTCCGGCGAGGGGGTCTGGTGTTTTTTTTTGTGTCATTGTTTTGGTGTCATGCACCATTCGTGGACATGATTCCATTTTCCCCCATTGTGACTTCTAAACTGGTTTGGACGTGCATATGCTTAGGTTAGTTAGTCCAAGGGGGCGGGGACAGGATGTCAGAATTAGTTGGAGAAATGCTAACATTAGTAATAATGGCCTTTGCACTAGGGATGGATGCCTTCTCGGTAGGGCTTGGTATGGGGATGTATAAGCTTAGGCTTAGGAAGATCTTTGAGATTGGGATTACCATTGGGTTCTTCCATGTGTGGATGCCACTCGTGGGCTTGCTTACGGGAAAATTTTTATCGGAGAAGTTTGGCACATTTGCGAGCCTTATTGGTGGACTCCTGCTCATGGTTCTTGGGGTGCAGATGATTTGGGCAAGCCTGAAAAAGGGAGACGAAAAAGTGATCACGCCGGTCGGCTTCGGCTTACTATTATTTGCCTTAAGTGTGAGTCTCGATAGTTTTTCCGTTGGCCTGACATTAGGGATTTACGGGGCAAAAATTGTCATGGTGCTTCTTTCCTTTGGAATTGTGGCAACTGTATTAACCTGGGCAGGCTTGCTGTTAGGAAAAAAGGTACAAGGATGGCTTGGGAACTATAGTGAGGCCCTTGGAGGCGCTATTCTCCTTGCCTTTGGCTTAAAACTGATTCTTCCATTATGGTAGATATTTTCTATTAATTGTGTCAATTTCCTAAAAACGGTGGTTGAACTGTGTTAGAATAGATTCTGGTAAATATTTAACATACCAATCTATTAAATTAGCAGTAGGGACGTTTTTAGAGGAGGGACACGGATTGCAGCGTAAATTTTGGATCGGCCTATGCATGTCATTGATGGTCATTTCTCAATCATTTTTTCCAAAGATGGCCTTAGCAGAAACGAAGGTAACCGCAGATGAACAGCAACAAATTCAATTGCTGGAAAAAGTAACGGATCAAACGACGTTGATCAAAGGCGTTTCAGCTCCTAACGCCAGCGTTAAAGTGGAGAAAAATGAGATACTTCTAGGTTCTGCTCAAACAGATGCAGAGGGGAAGTTTGAAGTAAGTGTGGAGAAGCAGCCTGCGAACACTTCCTTCACCATTACTGTGGAAGTAGAAAAAGTCGATGGGATTCATACATATGTTTTGTTAGTTAAGGTTGCCGCTACCGGCTGGGTGTTAGAGAATGATGTTTGGTACTTCTATGGACCGGCTGGTGAAAAGCAAACGGGCTGGATCAACGATAAGGGAACAAGCTATTATCTAGATACAACGGGTGCGATGCAAACGGGCTGGTTATTGGATAACGGCAAGTGGTATTTTTTAAAAAGTTCTGGAGCCATGGCTACCGGTTGGGCTTATGACAGCGGCAAATGGTATTACCTTGGCTCAAACGGGCAGATGTTGACCGGCTGGCAGTTTGATGCCGGTGCATGGTACTACCTGTCTGGTTCGGGTCAAATGATTACCGGCTGGCTGAAGGACAATAACCGCTGGTATTACTTAGCGAATTCTGGCGTGATGAAAACAGGCTGGGTATTTACAGGTGGCAAATGGTATTACCTTGGTTCAAGTGGCGCAATGGCCACGGGCTGGCTGTATGATGGCGGCAAGTGGTACTACTTGAATTCGGACGGTTCTATGAAAAAATCGAGCTGGATTCAAAGTGGGAGGGACCGTTTCTATCTGGGGACTAGCGGTTCAGTATCATCCGTTGTGCTCGATGTTCCGCTTGTAGCACAAATGCCGGAGCTTCCACGCGGATGTGAGGTAACGTCGCTCGCGATGATGTTGATGGATGCGGGTAAGAGTGTGTCTAAAATGACGTTGGCGTCACAAGTGCGAAAGGACCATACACCCTATTCGAAAACAAATGGACAAGTCTATTTCGGTAATCCGTATTCTGGATTTGTCGGCGATATGTACACGTTCAGTAAGCCGGGTTTAGGTGTGTATCATGGACCCATCGCTGATCTAGCGGGGCAGTATCTGCCAGGTCGCGTTGTTGATTTCACCGGATCCAATTTTGAAGAGATTTATAAGCATTTAAATAACGGGAAACCAGTATGGGTCATCAACAATGTGTATTTCGATACGGTGCCATCCCAGTATTGGCAGACTTGGAATACCCCTGCTGGGAAAATTTCAATTACCTATAAGGAACACAGTGTCCTTATCACCGGCTATGACAGCCAATATATTTATTTCAATGACCCATTAGCTGTAGTCAAAAACCGCAAGGTAACGATCAGCGCCTTTAAACGCGGCTGGGTGCAAATGGGCAAACAAGCAATTAGCTATCGTTAATTTGGGTGTCAGGTACCACTTGTGGACATTTGTCCTTCCTTGGTGGACACCGCTGTGTATTAAACCTTTTCCTGAGCAGTTTGGGGAAAGGTTTTTTTGAATTTTGGTAAAATGTTTTATAATGGAGAAAAGGGGGTTGGCACATTGCAGCGCATTTTGTTTGTATGTACGGGAAACACATGTAGAAGTCCAATGGCGGAAGCAATTTTGAAAAATAGACACATCGCTGGGATCGAGGTCAAGTCCGCCGGAATTTATGCGGCCACGGGCAACGAGGCCTCAACACACGCACAAACGGTGCTTGGCAACAACGACATCCCGCATAATCACCGGTCGAGTCTGTTAACCAAAAATGAAGTAGATTGGGCCGACCTGATTTTAACGATGACATCGTCCCATAAGTATGCCATTCAGCAGCAATACCCGAATGCCGTTATGAAGGTGTTCACCTTAAAGGAATTCACCGGCGAGACATTCGAACACGATGTCGTAGACCCATACGGCGGCAGCCTGCCAATCTACGAAGAAACCTATCGTGAACTCGAACAACTCATCGATAAGGCCATTGAAAAACTAAAATCCTAGCCGGGTGACTAGCTCTCTTTTTCAAGAGGGCTCTTTATAATTCCGAAGCAGTATGTCAAAATTAATAAAAGAAATAGACAAAGAAAAGCGGAAGCGCCTCGGTCAGCCCCGACAGGCTAATGTTCTTCGGTGAGAAAAGTCCGCCTTTTGACTTTTATTGCCGAAGGTTATTTGACCCGAGGGGCTAGGCGCTGGAGCTGGACAATTCTCGAAATCAAATCTTATAAATTAATTATTGAGTAGGGGGCTTTTAAGATGAAAGTAGCATTAGCATCAGATCATGGCGGAGTCAATCTCCGCAAAGAAATCGCCAAATTGCTTGAAGAATTACACATTGAATACGTAGACTTTGGCTGTGATTGTGAAACATCTGTTGATTACCCTGACTATGCCCTGCCGGTGGCGGAAAAGGTAGCGAGCGGCGAGTTTGACCGCGGCATTTTGATTTGTGGTACAGGCATTGGCATGAGCATCGCTGCGAACAAAGTGAAAGGAATCCGCTGTGCGCTTGTTCATGATACGTTCAGCGCGAAAGCCACACGGGCCCATAATGATACCAACATGCTTGCGATGGGTGAGCGCGTCATCGGACCAGGACTTGCCCGCGATATCGCCGAGCTTTGGTTGACAGGCGAGTACGAAGGCGGCCGTCATGCGAACCGAGTAGGGAAGATTGCGGAATACGAGGGTAAGCATTTATAATCCCATGGATGTGTTCGTGACCGCAGTTATGCAATTGGCTGTGGTCATGCCCATTTAGGTCGTTACTTTATTAACACTAACTTTCTAAAAAGAAAGGCGGTCATGCCCAATGATTCAAGAATGGGAAAAACAACTGGAAGCAATCATCACGGAATTCAAAGAGCAGGTTTCTTTCAAGCCGGGCCAACTACTGGTGGTCGGCTGCAGTACAAGCGAAGTAGTCGGGGAACGAATCGGTACCTCTGGAACCCTTGAAGTGGCTGAAATGATTTTTCGCCAATTGAAAATATTGCAAGCAGAAACAGGTATCCAATTAGCCTTCCAATGCTGTGAACACTTGAACAGGGCTTTGGTGGTGGAACGCTCGGTGGCTGAACAGCGCGGCTTCGATGAGGTTTCCGTGGTTCCTGTCCGTAAGGCGGGCGGGGCGATGGCAACCCATGCGTTTGAACAACTGGACGATGCCGTTGTCGTGGAATTCATAAAGGCCGATGCGGGAATGGATATTGGCCATACGTTGATTGGCATGCATCTGAAGCATGTAGCGGTGCCGATCCGCGTCACGCAAAAGCATGTCGGAGAAGCGTATGTCACGTTAGCAAAGACGAGGCCAAAGCTGATCGGCGGTGCGAGAGCGGTTTACGAACGAACGAGTGCGAACACGAGCTGTTCGTAAGGATTTGGGCGAAAATTGACCTTGGAAATCTGGACAACAGGGGAATCTGAAAAAATTTTCGAGCGCTCGCTCAACTTATTTTTTTACATAGAGAGAAAACATGTTAAAATAAATAAGGAATTTTCAATTTTTTATGCGAGCATACATAAGGGGGAGAAAGATCATGAAGCATTTGTCTCAAGCCGATGAACAGGTTTTTCAAGCGATCCAACAAGAATTAGGTCGTCAAAGGTCTAAAATCGAATTAATTGCCTCAGAAAACTTTGTAAGTGAAGCAGTCATGGAAGCACAGGGTTCCGTTCTAACGAATAAGTACGCAGAAGGCTACCCGGGTCGTCGTTATTATGGTGGCTGTGAATATGTCGATGTGGTCGAAGATTTAGCCCGCGAACGTGCGAAGGCGATTTTCGGAGCGGAATATGTAAACGTGCAGCCGCATTCAGGTGCACAAGCGAATATGGCCGTTTACTTCACCGTTCTCGAGCAGGGCGATACAGTGCTTGGCATGAATTTATCCCACGGCGGCCACTTAACACACGGCAGCCCAGTAAACTTCAGTGGAATTCAATATAACTTCGTTGAATATGGTGTTGATGAAGAGACACACCGCATTAATTATGAAGATGTTCGTGCGAAGGCTCTAGAGCATAAGCCGAAGATGATTGTGGCAGGTGCAAGTGCCTACCCGCGTGAAATTGATTTTGCAAAGTTCCGTGAGATTGCCGACGAAGTAGGCGCATACCTCATGGTTGACATGGCTCACATCGCTGGTCTTGTAGCAGCTGGCCTGCATCCAAACCCAGTGCCGTACGCAGATTTTGTAACAACAACCACTCATAAAACATTGCGCGGTCCTCGCGGCGGTATGATTCTTTGCAAAGAGGAATTCGGTAAGAAGATTGATAAGTCGATTTTCCCTGGTATTCAAGGCGGTCCGCTTATGCATGTAATTGCAGCTAAAGCTGTTGCTTTCGGTGAAGCACTGCAGGACAGCTTTAAAGAATATGCGGGTCAAATCATTACCAATGCGAAGCGCTTAGCGGAAAGCTTACAAAAAGAAGGCTTGAAGCTAGTTTCTGGTGGTACGGATAACCACTTGCTATTGGTGGATGTGCAGTCGCTGAACTTAACTGGTAAGGTTGCTGAAAAAGTTCTTGATGAAATTGGGATTACCGTGAATAAAAACACGATTCCATTTGACCCACAAAGCCCATTCGTAACAAGCGGTATCCGTATTGGTACGGCCGCGGTAACGAGCCGCGGCTTTGGTGAAGCGGAAATGGATGAAATCGCGTCAATCATTGCGTTCACTTTGAAAAACCACGAAGACGAAGCAAAGCTGGAAGAAGCACGCGCACGCGTAGAATCACTAACAAGCAAATTTACATTATACCCAGAATACTAAACAACACAGAATCGGCCTAAAGTTTATTGGGGGCCGATTTTTTTGGACTTATTTTAAAGGAAAATTGTTATAGGAGCGGAAGGCGCGAAGATCCTCGAAAATGCTATCGCATTTCCTTCGTGCGGTGTAGCTTCGATGAAGCTTATTCAATGTCCTTTGGGAGTATAGTTCAGGGGAGACCCCGCAGGCGCGTTTCTCCGGGGAGGTCGTCGAAACACCCACGAACCGCTCGTGTCTGGAGCGGAATTAACAAGCTAGTTATATATTTTTTCGAAAAATTCCTACTACTAAAAGTAACCGTTTTCTCATTTGCTCATTGCACTTTTTTTCTGTAAAATGAGACGAAGAATTTAATAAATTTTAAAAAAGGGGCGATTTTTTTGGCAAAGGTATACGTCTTCGACCATCCACTAATCCAACATAAGCTGACTTACATACGTGATAAAAACACAGGAACAAAGGAATTCCGCGAATTGGTTGATGAAGTGGCAACTCTCATGGCATTTGAAATTACAAGGGACATGCCGCTTGAAGATATCAATATTGAGACACCAGTGTGCCAAACAAAATCGAAGGTTCTATCCGGAAAGAAAATTGGCTTAGTGCCTATCTTACGTGCCGGAATCGGTATGGTGGACGGAATCTTAAAGTTAATCCCAGCGGCAAAGGTAGGTCACATCGGTCTATATCGTGACCCAGAAACACTAAAGCCGGTTGAATATTATGCAAAGCTTCCAAGTGATGTGGAAGAACGTGATTTCATCGTGGTTGATCCAATGCTGGCAACAGGCGGTTCAGCGAATGAAGCGATCCACTCGTTGAAAAAGCGCGGCGCTAAAAACATCAAATTTATGTGTTTAATTGCTGCACCAGAAGGCGTTGAAGCTGTGAAGACGGAGCACCCGGACGTCGACATCTATATCGCAGCTTTAGACGAGAAGTTAAACGACCACGGCTACATCGTACCAGGCCTTGGTGATGCCGGTGACCGTTTGTTCGGAACAAAATAAGGATATTTTAGAAAAGTCGAGTGATTTTGCTCGGCTTTTTTTTATGGACTCCTTAAATTTATATAATATTTCTTTTGTCGCATACTTGCTTTTGTACATGTGTTTTTCCTTAATCTGCCAGCAAATTCTCCCCCTTTGAAAATTGTCGAAAAATATCGAATGAATAATTGGAAAATTATATTGACCGAATACAGATTAAAGAATTATGATAATTCTTATCTATTTTTAATTTTTCTAAAAATTAGATAAAATCAAAATTAAAAATTAATGGGGGGAAAGGCCTTGAAAAAGAGAAAGAAAAAGGCTGCATCGTATGTACTAGCATCTGCGCTAGTATTGTCGAATCTAGGGTTTACGGCGTCCGTCTCAGCTGAAAGCGGTACACCGAAAGATGATTTTGCAGCAAAAGTGAAACAATTGCAGGATCTTGCAAGTAAGGATTTCAAAAACATTAGTTCAAGTGATGTGAAGGGAGTAGCTGACCTTAAACCAACCGACAAAGTTCGCGTCATCGTTGAATTAGAGGGACAAACTCCAGTGGAGTATGCCACAAAGCAAGGAAAGCTCTACAAAGAATTGTCAGAGGATAAGAAAAATTCACTTGGTGTGAAGGTTGCTACACAGCAAAAAACGGTGAAAGGCAAGATTTCGGCAAAAGGAATTACTGTCAAGTATAAGAAGAGTTTTACAACGGCATTCAACGGGTTCAGCGGAGATGTCCAATACAGTGAGCTATCAAAAATTGCTTCTATTGATGGTGTGAAAAATGTGTATATCGCCAATGAATATGATCGCCCTGAAGAAACACCTGATATGAAGACAAGCCATTCGTTCGTTCAGTCCAACCAAACGTGGGCAGATGCATACCTGAAGGGTGAAGGAATGGTGGTAGCGGTTATTGATACGGGGGTAGATCCGTCTCACCGCGATTTCAAGTTGACTGATTCAGCCAAAGAAGCGTTAACGAAAACAAAAGTGGACCAAGTAGTAAGCGAGTCTGGCTTAAAGGGTAAATTTTACACAGATAAAGTGCCTTATGGATACAACTATTTCGATGAAAATAGTACGATCCTTGACTTAGGGCCAGCAGCTTCCATGCACGGAATGCACGTAGCTGGAACAGTTGCTGCAAATGGTGATGAAGCGAACGGCGGTATTAAAGGGGTTGCACCTGAAGCACAGGTACTTGGCATGAAGGTATTCAGTAATGACCCGAACTATCGTTCAACCTCATCTGATGTGTATCTAGCGGCAATCGACGATTCTATTAAATTAGGTGCGGATGTACTTAATATGAGTCTTGGATCTGTAGCCTCTTTCTACGATGAAAAGAGTGCCGAAGATTTAGCTATCACTCGTGCAGTGGAAAATGGAATTGTTTGTGCGGTTTCTGCAGGTAACTCTGGAAATATCGCATATGGTTATTCCTCCAATCCTTTAGCGAAAAACCCTGATATCGGTGTTGTGGGAGCACCAGGCTTAAACCCTGACACTATCCAAGTTGCCGCTTCCGGAAACTATAACTATTTATACCAGCATACTATTACAGTTGACGGTGCAAATTCCTTCTCTGCAATTGGATATGGCTTAGACGATTGGACCAAATTGGCTCAATCCGGCACCTTGCAGTTAGTAAGTCTTGGCGGTAAGCTTGGTAATCCAGCGGACTATAAAGGCCTAGATGTAAAAGGAAAAGTGGTAGTGATGCCGCGTGGGGACTTAACGTTCGCGGATAAGACAAAGTATGCAGCAGCAGCAGGTGCGGCTGGAATCATTGTTTACAATAGCACGGCTCCTACATTCTATGAAAACCAAGGTTTATGGCAGATTCCTTTCATGAAGCTTAAAAGAGAAGAAGGCTTGGCCCTTGAAGCAGCGATTGCAGCAGGAAATACAACCTTACATGTAGCACAAACGAAGAAAACGGAAGATGAAGAAGTGGGACGCATGACCGACTTTACTTCATGGGGAACAACGCCAAGTCTTGAGCTTAAGCCTGAAATCACAGCTCCTGGCGGACATATTTATTCAACAGTAAATAACGACAAGTATGAATATATGAATGGTACATCCATGGCTTCTCCACATGTTGCGGGTGGATCTGCTCTTGTGCAGCAATACTTAAAAGGAGACGAGCGCTTCAAAGGTTTATCAGCGGGCGACCGTACACACTTAGCTAAAGTTCTTTTAATGAACACAGGTAACAAAATCACTGATTTGAAGGGACAACCATTCTCACCTCGCCGTCAAGGTGCAGGGATGATGCAAACCTACAGTGCTGTTACGACTCCAGTTTATGTGGTAAACAAAGCAAATAATGAAGGAAAAGTAGAGTTAAAGGATTTCACTTCAACTAACTTCTCCATGAGCTTTACGGCGAAAAACGTTTCAGATAAAGATGTAACGTATGCAGTTAATACAGATGTTTTAACAGATACCATCAAGCAAACTGCGGGGAAACTTGATACAAATGCGTTAATCGCAGGCAATTTAGAAGGTGCCATTGTGGATGCACCGAAAACTGTAAAGGTTCCAGCGGGTCAATCGGTTGATTTTACAGTAAACGTTGATTTTTCTAATGCAAAAATTCCTGGATTAGATAATGCTGGACAAAAGATTTCACTAGATTTAAAAGAAGATATTTTTGTAGAAGGCTTTGTCACTCTAACAGATGTCAACAACAAACTAGAGCCAACATTGAACATTCCTTATATTGGGTTCTACGGAAAGTGGGATCGTCCGGATATCGTGGATGGATTTAAAGAGCTTGGCGAAAACCGTTTCTTTGGTTTAAGCGCTGGTTGGAATGAAATGCTTTCAGGTGCTTCTGGTACATTTGTGGCTCCAGTTCCTGGGAAATCATTCTATCCTGTTTCACCAAATACAGACGGGAAATTGGATACGATTTATCCGCTGCCATCGTTTGTTCGTAATGCGGCAGAAGCACAATTCAACGTGCTCGATAAGGACGGTAACTTCCTTCGTCGTGTGGCATTAGAAAAGGATGTTAGAAAGAACTATGTCAATGGCGGTACAGGTACAACGTATTCTTTCAAATCCAGCCGTGCCTGGGATGGTACAGTTGGCGGCAAAAAAGTAGAAGATGGTCTGTACTACTATGAAATTAAGTCTGTAATAGATTTTGAAGGTGCAAGCTATCAATCTAAGAAAATCCCAGTTTATGTGGATACCACTGCACCAAAAGTAAAAGCAACTTATGATGATGCAGCAAATACAGTAAATTGGTCAGCTGACGAAACAGGTACAGGTGTGAAAACGTATAGTATCTTTGTGGATGGCGTATTAAAGACAACTGTAAACGGTACGACTTCAAGCTATACATTCGCAACACCTTTAGCGAAGAAGACTTCTGTTGAAGTATTTGCAACTGATTATGCACTAAATGTAGGCGGTTCTAAGACGGCAGCGGGCGACACAGAGCTTCCGTTAATCTATGTATCAACTCCTGCAGCTTCTGGTATTTACAAAACTTTAGAGGTTCCTGTTTCTGGATACTTTACAGATGACCTTGGTGTAGAAAAAGCACAAGTAAATGGCAAAGATGTTGCCGTTACGTATGATGCTGTTAAAAATCAATACACTTTCTCAACTACTGTGAAGTTTGAAAAAGACGGACAGTATAAGATTCCTGTAACGGTAACGGATGTGGCAGGTAAGGAGTTTTCAATCAGCCGTAATGTTTATATCGACACGACTCCAGGGGAAATTGTTGTCAATTCTTCTGATAAAGTGGGCTACGATGTAGATGTCGCAACAGTGAATGTGACTCTAAAAGACAACTATAACTACTTATCTTTCTATGTAGGAGACAATCAGGTATTTGTTCAACCGTACAAGAGCCCGGTTGATGTTCTGACTCCTGCGAGCACAAACTATGAGTTCACTGTTCCTGTGAAGCATGGAGAGAATAAAGTAAACGTTCGTCTCGTTGATTTTGCGGGTAACGAAACAACGAAGGAAATCAGCATTTACCGTGCGGAAACGAAGGATCCAGATCCAGATCCAACACCGGATCCGACACCTGTTGTCAAGTCTGGATGGGTAAAGGATGGCAACACTTGGTTCTTCTATGATAAAGATGTGAAGAAAACAGGATGGGTATTAGATGCTGGTAAATGGTACTACCTAGATAAAGATGGCGCAATGAAAACGGGCTGGGTACTTGTAGGTGGTAAGTGGTACTACCTAGATAAAGATGGCGCAATGAAAACCGGTTGGGTACTTGTAGGTAGTAAGTGGTACTTCCTAGATAGCCAAGGTGCAATGTTAACTGGCTGGGTGAAAACAGGCGGTGAATGGTATCACCTAAGCACTAGCGGTGTGATGGATACAGGCTGGAAATTCATTAATGGAAAATGGTATTACCTATATCCGAAGTCTGGTAAAATGGCGTACAACACAACGGTTGATGGCTATAAGCTTGGCAAAGATGGCGCATGGGTAAAATAATTGGTTGGTGAAAACAGGCAGTCCTCTTACTGAGGGCTGCTTGTTTTTTGGGTTTTATTGGAAAAATATCCAATCTACTCGAAAAATGAGCCAATGTTGCGGGAAAATGCTCCAATCAGCAAAGGAAATCAGCCAATTATAGGAAAAAATGAGCCAATCTCTCCCAAAAATGAGCCAATCACCGAAAATGCTACGTAATTTTTCCAAAAAATAAGTCCCCACCCCGCCTTTAATCATCGTTCACAAAATCTACCTACATAAAATAAAGGGATTTTGCAGTTTTCATTAGAAAAGGTAACTGTTATTAAATAAAAAGGAGGAGATTCCATGATTTTAAAGGAAAGACCTGTGCCGATCCAGATATTACAAAGGGAGGCACTCTTGCGAAGATTAGACAAAAATTTTTATCGCTACAAGGAGATTGAAAAGGACTTAATTAATTGGAAAGCGGGCTATGCAGGTGAAAGGAATACGGACTATTATCTATCCTACTTGCCAGAAGAGCAGTTTGGTATTATTAATGACTTGCGGCTGAAAAACCAAAATACTTTCCAAATGGATACGGTCCTTTTTTCACTTATGTTTGGCTTAATTCTTGAAATAAAGAACATAGCTGGGACGCTGTTTTTCGATCAACACACTAACAGTGTTACAAGAATCTATAAGGATATCGAAGAAGGAATTGCTAACCCTCTCATTCAAGCAAGGCGGCACCGAAATCAATTGCTTCAATGGATGATAAAACATAAGATTCCACCATTCCCCCTCGAATACTTAGTTGTCATCAGTAGAAACTCCACCAGATTAAAAACAAATCCCGGTAATGAGCATATTTTTAACAATATCATTTATGCAGAGTGTTTAGAGGAGAAAATCAATCAGCTTGCTGCAAGATACCAAACTGCAGTCTTAAAAATCAAACCCTACAATAAACTGACACAGCTTCTGTTAGCTGAACATATACCCTCTTATCCTGAAATTCTCAAAATGTATGGGATTGGCGGGAAAGAGATTGTTCCTGGGGTTCAATGCCCCCACCTGCAAAAGGATACCGATGTGGAGAGTGTCCGCTGCATGGTATTGCCCCTCCTGTGAAACCTACTCAAAGGACGCACATTTTTCCGCGGTCAGAGATTATTTCCTTCTGCAAAATGAAAAAATGACGGTCAAACAGTTTCAGGAATTTTTATTAATCGATAAGCGAGGAGCAGCTAAGGGGCTGCTCCACTCGCTGCAGCTTCAGGTTACTGGTATCGGAAGGACCACTCAATACTATCTTCCCCCAGACTGCATACTTTCCCCCCTAAATGAAAACGATAGGAAAAAAGGGGATTTTTACTGATGAAACTCATACTTGCATTGCTCCTTACCTTTCAGACTCCGAGAATTTTGATCCATCCTCCTATTCCGAAACCTTCCAATGAACAGACCGTGGCGATTGTCCTTCTTAAGGAGCCCCGATCGGAACAAGCCATCCGGCAGTTGATTCAACCGTATAAGGACATCAAGCTGCGCAGAATTTTTACGGAGGCGATTGATGGGTTTTCTGTTCAGGGACCTGCAGAAACCATCAGCAAACTCACCAACCAGCAGCACATCCTCAACGTCTCTCAAGTGACCCAGTATCAGGCAGAAACAGAAGAGAGCGTCAAAATCATTGGCGGGGAAGAGGTCCGCAGTTTTTTTGATGAGAAAAATGAACGCCTTACCGGGAAAGGGGTGACAGTCGGGGTGATTGATACCGGCGTCGATTATACGCATCCCGACCTGCAGCGCAACTATGCCGGCGGACATGACCTTGTCGATAATGACCGCGATCCGATGGAAACGCTCGCTGTCGGTAAGGCGACGATTCATGGGACGCATGTCGCTGGGATTATTGCGGCTAATGGAAAAATTAAAGGCGTAGCGCCGGAGGCGAAAATTGTCGCGTACCGCGCACTCGGTCCTGGGGGCGGCGGAACGACAGAACAGGTACTGGCGGCCATTGACCAAGCAATCAAGGACAAAGTGGATATTATGAACCTGTCGCTCGGAAACGATATTAACGGTCCGGACCTTCCAATCAGTCTTGCGCTTAACCGCGCGGTGGACAAAGGCATTGTTGCGGTGGCTGCATCTGGTAATTCGGGACCGAATGTGTGGACGGTGGGTTCGCCCGGTACCGCCTCTAAAGCGATTTCGGTCGGTGCTTCAACGCCTACTATGGAGATACCCTATTTATTAATAGAAGGAAGTCGGCAAAAATTACGGATTCAGCCGATGGAAGGCTCCGACAAATGGGCGCTAGACCGTTCGCTAGATGTGGTAGACGGAGGTCTTGGCAGGAAAAACGAGTTGAAAAATGTTGCAGGAAAGATTGTGCTGATGAAGCGAGGGATACTGACCTTTACGAAAAAAGCCGAAAATGCCCGCGCGGCGGGGGCAAGAGCGGTATTAATTTACAACAATATGAGCGGAAGCTTCATTGGCAATCTGGAATCTCCGCTGACCATCCCTGTGGGTGCACTCTCTAGGGGTGACGGAGTCTTTTTACAGAAAGAAATAAAACAAGGTGTGGTTGCGAGAATCTCAGTGGTCGAAGAGCGGGACAAGTTGGCAGACTTTAGCTCGAGGGGGCCGGTTACGGGGACGTGGGATATTAAGCCGGATATTGTCGCGCCGGGAGTAGCCATCAATTCGACAATTCCAGGCGGCTACTTATCACTACAGGGGACGAGTATGGCGGCACCGCATGTGGCAGGGGCCTGTGCGTTAATCAAGCAGGCGCACCCAGACTGGACACCGCTGCAAATTAAGGCGGCGTTGATGAACACGGCAAAGCCGCTTGAAAAAAGACGAATAAGTATAGTGGCTGACGATAGTCACGGCTATTACCGTACGTATGAACAAGGGGCCGGACGAATCCAGGTGGATGAAGCGATTAAGGCCACGTCACTGGTTTCACCGAGCAGTATGAGGTTTGGGAAATATAGCGAAGATGGGGATGTACACACATCCACTCTCCATGTGGAAAATAAGAGTGCGCATGTACAGCGTTATTCCTTCTCCATTCCAGAGAAGGTGGAGGGGTTGAGTTGGAGGTTCCCGCTGTCGTTCACGCTTGGACCGAAGGAATCGCGGGATGTGACAGTGGAATTGATGGTGGATCCGAAGGTGTTCTTGCGCAAGGTTCATGACGGTTACCTTGAAATGCAGGCAGGCACAACGACCATTCACATTCCATATTTGTATGTGCTGGAAGAGCCGGGATATCCAAGGGTGATGGGGTTTGACTTTGGTGAAGGGGACCAGCCGGGGCAGTACAAATATGAGGTCTATTTGCCTGGTGGTGCCGAGGAGTTTGGTATTGCGTTGTTTAATCCGCAAGACTACCGGTTTATGGGCTTTCTAGATACGAGGACAAATGTGAAGAAAGGGCTCATCCGCAAGGTCATTTCGCCTGAGCAGTTGCCGGCTGACGGGACGTACCTTGTGAAGGTATTTGCGAAAAAGGCGAAAAAGGAAGATTTTATTGAACGGATGATTGTGATTGAGAGGGAAAAGGAGTAATTTTTATGTGCATGGTGGGCAAGCCAAATTTGGACCGGTTTGTCCACCATGTTTATCACAGAAAAATATTTTGTGTCACAAAGTTCACAAAATGGACACAAAATGGTCAAAAAATAGATAAGAAATCCACTACAATAAGAGTGTAAATTAAAATTTCATGAGAAAAAGCTTTGGGAAATTGTTTGTGGGATAATTCACTAAATTCCATTGACTTTACAAGATGCCTATTGTATGCTAACAAAGGGTGTAAAATGATAGGGTTTTCATCGGAATTTCGACAATATTCTACGGTGTTTCCTACGTGTTTGCATACTAGTACCCGGTTGACATTCTCTGATAGTGAGGATGCGATAAGCATGCGAAAAAACAACCGTCATCCATTACAAGCTATGGCTTTAATGTCCGCAATAGTCTCCCAGTTAGTCGGTTCCATTCTAATAGGTATATTCTCAGGCAGATGGCTGGATCGGCAGTGGGATACCGAGCCGCTTTTCTTAATAGTTGGACTGCTCATTGGACTTGGAGCAGGCACCTATTCCATGCTTCTTTCAATCCGCCATTTCTATTCAGGAGATAAATAACTATGCCAGATTTTAGAATCATGTTTAACAGACAGCGGAAATGGCTCTTTTATGTATTAGCCATCTATGTTCTTGGCTGGGGATTCACACCCTACCCAACGGTTTTCTTAGGGCTGATCCTTGGGACATGCTTTGGTTACTTAAACCTTTGGTTATTAGTGAAGAAAACAGAGGACTTTGATAAAAAGGTTTCACAGGGCAAGAAAGTCCGCTCTCTCGGCTCGCTGTCCAGAATGGCAGTAGGTGGGATAGCCGCATTAATTGCATTAAGATACCCCGAGTATTTTAATATTATAAGTTTAGTAATAGGACTGATGACATCCTATATTGTCATTATGATAGATTATTTTTATCATGCAGTGCATGTACATAAATGAGTGGAAACGAGGTGAGTTTACATGGAACACGGAACTCCAGATTTTAAATTTATGGGGCTTTGGTTTAACGGTGCCAACATCTTAATGATTACCGTTGCCAGTTTGATTGTTTTCCTAATTGCAGTCCTTGCCACCCGCAAACTTGCGATGAAGCCAACAGGCGTACAAAATTTCTTCGAGTGGATCTTGGATTTTGTTAAAGGGATTATCAACAGCACAATGGATTGGAAGACAGGTGGCCGATTCCACATTCTTGGAATCACACTACTCATGTATATTTTTGTATCCAATATGCTTGGACTTCCATTCGCAGTGGTAGTAGGCGGAGACTTATGGTGGAAATCACCAACAGCTGACCCAACCATCACATTAACATTAGCTGTTATGGTTGTTGCGCTTTCACACTTCTACGGTGTAAAGCTACTAGGTGTAAAAGGATATGCAAAAGGCTTTGTCAGCCCTATGAAATTCCTATTCCCATTAAAAATAATTGAGGAATTTGCGAATACACTGACACTTGGTTTGCGTTTATACGGTAACATTTTTGCCGGTGAATTGCTTCTTTCTTTATTAGCGGCAGGACTAGCGCATCAAGGCATTGCTGGAACTATCGCAGCAGTACCACTGACACTAGTTTGGCAAGGTTTCTCGATCTTCGTTGGTTCAATTCAGGCGTACATTTTTACAATGTTAACAATGGTTTATATGGCTCATAAAGTGAGTCACGACCATTAATATAAACCGTTCATTACTCATGAACAAAATAAAAAACAATATTTTTTTATACATTTAAGGAGGAAAAACGAAAATGACAGGTTCAATTGGTATTTTAGCAGCAGCAATTGCAATTGGTTTATCCGCTATCGGCGCAGGTATTGGTAACGGTCTTATCGTAGGACGCACAGTAGAAGGTACTGCTCGTCAACCAGAATTACGTGGTATGTTACAAACTACAATGTTCATCGGGGTTGCGTTAGTTGAAGCATTACCGATCATCGGTGTAGTTATTGCGTTCATGGTTTTAAATAAGTAATTATTATTAAAACTCCAGATGGCGAAGACACCTAATCCTTCGCCATTCATTTATGTCTAGTTAAATTGTTGTTACTTTCATCGTTTAGCGACTCTTGAAAGGAGTGAACCCAGGGTGTTAACAAGCAATTTTGTATTGGCTACTGCTGCAGAAGGCGGTTCCCATATTAATTTGGGAGATATTTTCTTCCAGCTACTAATGTTCATCATTTTGTTAGCGTTGCTGAAGAAGTTTGCATGGGGTCCATTAATGGGCATCATGAAGGAACGTGAATCACACATTGCTAACGAAATTAATGCGGCTGAAAACAGTCGTTTAGAAGCGAAGAAGCTTTTAGAAGAGCAAAGAAATCTTTTAAAAGAAGCACGTACTGAAGCTCAGAACTTAATGGAAAACGCTAGAAAGCAAGGCGATATCCAACGTGAAGAGATCGTAGTTGCGGCACGTACTGAAGCAGAACGTATTAAAGAAGCTGCGAAGCTTGAAATCGAGCAGCAAAAAGAGAAAGCAGTTGCAGCTATTCGCGAACAAGTTGCTTCCCTGTCTGTATTAGTTGCTTCTAAAGTAATTGAAAAAGAATTAACTGCAGCAGACCAAGATCAACTTATTAACGAATATATCAAAGAGGCAGGAGAAGGGCGATGAGCAATTCTATGGTAGCAAAACGCTACGCGTCAGCTCTTTTTCAAATTGCAAAAGAACAGCAGATTCTGAGTACAGTAGAAGAAGAACTTCGTGTAGTAAAAGAAGTTTTGCAATACAATGCTGATTTGAAAGCTGTTCTAAAATCATCAAAACTAACGATTGATAAGAAAAAAGAGATTTTAAAAGCAGCTTTTGGATCTATCAATGCATATGTACTCAATACATTGTTAATTTTGGTTGATCGTCACCGCGAAGACGAAATCGTTGAAGTGGTGAATGCCTTTATTGAACTGTCAAATGATGAAATGGGTGTAGCTGAAGCCGCAGTGTACAGTGTTCGTGCACTTACAGATGCAGAGCGCGAAGCTATTTCTACTACATTTGCAGCAAAAGTAGGCAAGAAATCATTAAAAATCGAAAATATCGTTGATTCCGAATTGCTTGGCGGCGTAAAGCTCCGCATCGGAAACCGTATATATGACGGAAGCTTGCGCGGCAAGTTAAACCGTTTAGAACGTAAATTGTTAAGCTAAGATTCGTAGATAGGGGTGAAACTCATGAGCATCAAAGCTGAAGAAATCAGTGCCCTGATAAAGCAGCAAATTGAAAACTATCAGGCAGAAATTCAAGTGAGTGATGTTGGTACAGTTATCTCCGTAGGTGACGGTATCGCACGTGTTCATGGCCTTGACAATGTCATGGCTGGAGAACTTGTTGAATTTTCAAACGGCGTTATGGGTATGGCACAAAACCTAGAAGAAAATAACGTCGGTATTATTATCCTTGGACCTTTCACAGACATCAAGGAAGGCGACGAAGTACGTCGTACAGGACGCATCATGGAGGTTCCAGTTGGTGAACAACTAATTGGACGTGTTGTTAACTCTTTAGGACAACCAATCGATGGTATGGGTCCAATCAATACTACTAAAACTCGCCCAGTTGAAGCAGTAGCTTCAGGCGTTATGGCGCGTAAATCTGTTCATGAGCCATTACAAACTGGTATCAAGGCGATTGACGCACTAGTTCCAATTGGTCGTGGTCAACGTGAGTTAATCATCGGTGACCGTCAAACAGGTAAAACATCTGTTGCGATCGATACAATCCTAAACCAAAAGACTGAAAACATGATCTGTATCTATGTTGCAATCGGTCAAAAAGAATCAACTGTACGTAATGCGGTAGAAATGCTTCGTAAAAACGGCGCATTAGATTACACAATCGTTGTGTCTGCATCTGCATCACAACCAGCTCCAATGCTATTCTTAGCACCATATGCGGGTGTTGCGATGGCTGAAGAGTTCATGTACTCTGGCAAGCACGTATTAATCGTATATGATGATCTTTCTAAACAAGCGGCTGCATACCGTGAACTTTCCCTATTACTTCGTCGTCCTCCAGGTCGTGAAGCATATCCAGGGGATGTATTCTACTTGCACTCCCGCCTATTAGAGCGTGCTGCGAAATTGAACGACACATTAGGTGCAGGTTCAATTACAGCATTACCATTTATCGAAACACAAGCAGGTGACGTTTCTGCTTATATCCCAACAAACGTTATCTCCATCACTGATGGACAAATCTTCCTACAATCTGACCTATTCTTCTCTGGCGTACGTCCAGCGATCAACGCAGGTCTATCTGTATCTCGTGTAGGTGGTTCTGCACAAATCAAGGCGATGAAGAAGGTTGCAGGTACACTGCGTCTTGACCTTGCTTCTTACCGTGAACTTGAAGCATTTGCTCAGTTCGGTTCTGACCTTGATAAAGCGACTCAAGCGAAGCTTAATCGTGGTGCACGTACCGTTGAGGTATTAAAACAAGATCTTAACAAGCCGCTTCGTGTTGAAAAACAAGTAGCGATCCTATATGCATTAACACGCGGATTCCTTGATGATATCCCTGTTCAAGATATTCGTCGTTTCGAAGCTGAATTCTTAAATTGGTTAGATCACAACCGCAAAGAAGTGTTAGACCATATTACAAAGACGAAGGATCTTCCTTCTGATGACGATATGGCTTCTGCAATCAACGACTTTAAAAAGACGTTCGCAGTTTCCGAGTAATATTGGGGGCGCCTCCTAAGGGCGCTCTTAGCTAAACATTCTTTGAATGAGGGTGGTGAGAACCAATGGCATCTTTACGCGACATAAAAAATCGTATCAATTCAACTAAAAAGACGAGTCAGATTACGAAAGCAATGGAAATGACGTCAGCAGCGAAATGGAACCGTGGGGTTATGAATGCGAAATCATTCGTACCATACATGGAAAAAATTCAGGAAGTGACGGCATCGATCGCAATCGGCAGCAAAGGGATTAATCATCCTATGCTTCAGGCTCGTGCTGTAAAGAAAACCGGTTATGTTGTTATGACATCTGACCGTGGACTTGCAGGTGCATTTAACAGTAACGTGCTTCGACGCGTGTACCAAACAATCCAAGACCGTCATAAATCCAATGACGAATTTGCGATTATTGCAGTCGGCCGAGTAGCGCGTGACTTTTTTGTGAAGCGCGGCATGAATGTAGCCCTTGAAATCGTAGGGGTTTCCGATCAGCCAAGCTTTTCAGATATTAAGGATATCGCATCAAGTACAGTAGGAATGTTCTCCGACGGTACATTGGATGAGATTTATGTGTATTACAGTCATTATATAAGTGCCATTTCTCAGGAAGTAACGGAGAAGAAGCTTCTTCCGCTAACGGATATCACAACTTCATCTTCAAAGCTTGCTTCGTATGAGTTTGAACCGTCTGCAGAAGAAATCTTAGAAGTTCTCCTGCCACAATATGCAGAAGCTTTGATTTACGGTGCTCTTTTAGACAGTAAAGCAAGTGAGAGCATGCGGCTCGTATGACGGCAATGAGAAATGCAACTGATAATGCGAAAGAAATGATTCGTAACTATACGCTTAGCTACAACCGTGCACGACAAGCTGCGATTACACAGGAAATCACAGAGATCGTTGGCGGTGCGGCGGCATTAGAATAGTATTTTTGAAAAAATAGCCTGTTCGGCTGGCTAAAAAGATAATGAGCGGGAAGGCTGCATTTGTTCATGAGTGAACAGATGCGGACCACCTACTAAGTTCATTTTTCAAAAGAGTAAGTTAGGAGGGAAAAAGATGAACATAGGACGCGTAGTTCAAATTATGGGTCCAGTCGTTGACGTTAAATTTGAAAACGGTCAGCTGCCTGCGATCTATAACGCATTAAGAATTAGTTCCAAAGCGCGTAATGAATCAGAAGTTGATATCAACTTAACCCTTGAAGTAGCCCTTCATTTAGGTGATGATACAGTTCGTACAATTGCAATGGCTTCCACTGACGGTGTAACTCGTGGAATTGAAGTAGTAGATACAGGTGCACCAATTTCCGTGCCGGTAGGGGATCCAACTCTTGGCCGTGTATTTAACGTATTAGGTGAAGTTATTGACTTGAAGGAAGAAATTCCAGCAAGCGAGCGCCGTGATTCCATTCACCGCGAAGCTCCAACTTTCGAAAACCTTTCTACTGAGGTAGAAATTCTTGAAACTGGAATTAAGGTAGTAGACCTTCTTGCACCATATATTAAGGGTGGTAAGATCGGTCTATTCGGTGGTGCCGGTGTAGGTAAAACTGTATTAATCCAGGAATTAATCAACAACATCGCTCAAGAGCACGGTGGTATTTCGGTATTCGCTGGTGTTGGTGAGCGTACTCGTGAAGGTAACGACCTTTACCACGAAATGACGGATTCAGGCGTTATCAAGAAAACAGCGATGGTATTCGGACAAATGAACGAGCCGCCAGGTGCGCGTATGCGTGTTGCCTTGACTGGTTTGACAATGGCTGAATATTTCCGTGATGAGCAAGGACAGGACGTTCTTTTCTTCATGGATAACATCTTCCGTTTCACGCAAGCAGGTTCTGAGGTTTCCGCGCTACTTGGCCGTATGCCATCTGCGGTAGGTTACCAGCCAACTCTTGCTACTGAAATGGGTAAATTACAAGAGCGTATCACGTCTACTAACGTAGGTTCTGTTACATCGATCCAAGCGATTTACGTACCAGCCGATGACTATACGGATCCGGCTCCGGCTACAACTTTCGCTCACTTAGATGCGACAACAAACCTTGAGCGTAAGCTTTCTGAGATGGGTATCTACCCTGCGGTGGATCCACTTGCATCGACTTCTCGTGCATTGTCACCTGAAATCGTTGGTGAAGAGCATTACGAGGTATCACGTCGTGTGCAACAAACGTTACAACGTTACCGTGAACTACAAGATATCATCGCGATCCTTGGTATGGACGAACTTTCTGATGATGATAAGTTAGTCGTACTTCGTGCGCGTCGTCTACAGTTCTTCTTATCACAAAACTTCCACGTTGCTGAACAGTTCACTGGTCAGCCTGGATCTTACGTGCCTGTTAAGGAAACGGTTAAAGGATTCAAGGATATCCTTGATGGTAAGTATGATCACCTTCCTGAAGATGCATTCCGTCTTGTTGGACGCATCGAAGAAGTGGTTGAAGCTGCGAAACGTATGGGCGTAGAGGTCTAAATCCTGCCAGGAGGGTAAAAAATGAAGACGATTAAAGTCAATGTTGTTACTCCCGATGGCCCGGTGTATGAATCAGATGTGGAAATGGTTAGTACAAAGGCTAAAAGTGGTGAGCTAGGGATCTTGCCTGGTCACATTCCGTTGGTTGCTCCTCTTGCTATTGGCGTTGTTCGCCTGAAGAAGGGTGGTAACACGGAGCTTGTTGCGGTAAGTGGTGGATTTTTAGAAGTCCGTCCAGATCAAGTTACCATTTTGGCGCAAACGGCTGAAAAAGCATCCGATATTGATGTTGAACGTGCATTAAGAGCGAAGGAACGTGCAGAACAGCGTATGCACGATCAGCATGCTGAGCATATTGACTTCAGACGTGCTGAGCTTGCCCTGCAACGTGCCATCAATCGCCTCGCCGTATCGGAAGGTAAAAGATAATATTAGCTCGTATATATATGGAAACCCCTTTGGCGGACCTTTATTGGTTCGCTGGAGGGGTTTTTTATTTTGTTATTTTGGGGGGGGGGTGGGTGTGGGTGAGGTGGACGATATGTAGGTGGAAGTGGCCGATAAGTTCGGAAAAGTGGCCGATATGTGGGTGGAACCGGCCGATAAATGTGGGAAAGTGGATGATAAGTTGTTTTTAGTGGGGGAACGATGCTGGTTTTATATAAAAATGGTCGCTTAAAGATGGGGTTGGGGGAGAAGGTAGTAGAATTGGTTGTATAAGTGGATGGGGGAGTTAGTTTGCCAGTCTTGCGACTGGCATTTTTAGTGGATAGTTTAGTGATTTTGGAGGAGTGGCCGATAAGTTGTAGAAAGTGACCGATAAGTTTGGAAAAGTGGCCGATATGTGGGTGGAACCGGCCGATAAATGTGGGAAAGTGGATGATAAGTTGTTTTTGGTGGAGGAACGATGCTGGTTTTTATAAAAATGGTCACTTAAAGACGGGGTTGGGGGAGAAGGTAGTAGAATTGGTTGTATAAGTGGATGGGGGAGTTAGTTTGCCAGTCTTGCGACTGGCATTTTTAGTGGATAGTTAAGTGATTTTGGAGGAGTGGCCGATAAGTTGTAGAAAGTGACCGATAAGTTTGGAAAAGTGGCTGATATGTGGGTGGAACCGGCCGATAAATGTGGGAAAGTGGATGATAAGTTGTTTTTGGTGGAGGAACGATGCTGGTTTTTTATAAAAATGGTCACTTAAAGACGGGGTTGGGGGAGTTAGTTTGCCAGTCTTGCGACTGGCATTTTTAGTGGATAGTTTTAGTTTTTTGAGAAGTAGGGTGAGAAAGCTGAAGTAGGGAAGTTCTATATCAATTTTTGACGAGGAAAGATAGAAAAAGTAGAAGTAGAAGGGTTCTACATCTATTTTTGATGAGGTAAATATAGAGAAAGTAGAAGTAGAGAGAGTCTTGCGACCGGCCTTTTTATGTTGAGTTAATTCTGCATGATTTGTACATTTTTGCATATGATGGTAGGGCGACTGCAAGATTTGGAATTGTTTTAAAAAGTGTCGTTTTACATAGGTGGGGTTGGAGGTCTATCAAGTTTTTTATATAGAAAGGAGAAAAAAGGTATATTTAATGAATGTTTAATGACAAATCTCACATACATTGCTCGGTATTTGTTGTTAACATTGGGGGTGTTGACGGGTTTTTATGTAGTGTTGTAGAGAGCGGTTCTTGCGAACCTTTTGTTAGGGAAACTGCTTGGCTCTTTCGAGCCTTGACTATGCACGTCATCTTCCGCTAGCGCTCCAGATCACGTGCGCTAACCCCAGGGCTTTCCGCAATAGACTTGCTTGTTGTTCGCTCTTGCGTCATCTCTGGAGAACCTTCAAGGACGCGACCTCCGCGAGATCACGCAAACGCTCAAAAAGGGGACCCATGTCGACAACCTAGTATGGTGCAAAATTGAAATTCTCCCGCAATGTGCTACCCGCACATTGCGCTTCAGCTACCGCTGAAGCTTGCGAAAATTGAACATTTTAAGCCCCTTCTGAGAGCGCGCTCTCAAGGGTCTTAAAATGTTCAATTTCCGCGGCGGGAGAATCCCAATTTTATGTATAATGGCTTGTCGACATGGGTTTGTAACAATGCTATAATGAATTCGGTTACAATATTCATTAGTATGAAAATTTACAACATTGGAGGGGATAGACATGGAACTTCTAAATATATATCAGAATAATTACCTGATAGTTTTTGTGTTCCTATGTCTTGGGGTGTTGCTGCCGATGGTGGCGTTATATTTGGGTAAGCTTTTGCGTCCTTATAAGCCTAGTGATGCGAAGTATACCACATATGAGAGCGGTGTTGAGCCTTTTCACGATTCCCGTGTTCAGTTCAATGTCCGCTATTATATTTTTGCCCTAATGTTTGTTGTTTTTGATGTGGAAACGGTGTTCTTATATCCATGGGCTGTTGCCTATGATAAGCTAGGTATCTTTGCATTGATCGAGATGTTAATTTTCGTGGTTATGCTGTTAATTGGCCTAGTCTATGCTTGGAAGAAGAAGGTGCTACGATGGATTTAAAACTGGACGGCATTTCACCTAAGGAAATGGAAGAGTTACAAAGAAATGTATTTATGACTACGCTGGAGCAAATCAAGGCATGGGCTCGAAGTAATTCGATCTATCCGATGACATTTGGTCTGGCTTGTTGTGCGATTGAGATGATGGGTGTAGGGTCATCGCATTATGACCTTGACCGTTTTGGTTCGTTTTTCCGTACGTCTCCACGTCAATCGGATTGTATGATTGTATCTGGAACGGTAACGAAGAAAATGGCGCCGATTTTACGTCGTTTATATGATCAAATGCCAGAGCCGAAGTGGGTTATTGCTATGGGTTCTTGTGCAACAGCTGGCGGGCCGTATGTGAAGTCATATTCGGTTGTTAAAGGTGTCGATCAAATCGTGCCTGTTGATGTATACATACCTGGTTGCCCACCAAACCCAGCGGCTTTAATTTATGGAATCAATAAGTTAAGGGAAAAGATTCGCTATGAAGCGAAGACTGGGAAGAAGGTGATCTAACCGATGAGTGGGGAAAAGGATCTTGAACAGTTAAAGAAAGAGGCTGTAGCGAAAGCGAAGGCTGCGGCGGCTGCGAAGCGTGCGGCTAAGGCAGCGGGGGAATCAGCCCCGAAGCAGGAAACCTCAACTCCAGCTGAGCCGGCAAAACCGGAAGCGCCAGTCACTCCAGCGGCACCGCAAAACGAAGCGCCAGCAACCTCAACAAGCGAAGCCCCTGCGGCAAGCTCTGATGCGGATGATTTGGCGAAGCGAAAGGCAGAAGCAGTAGCGAAGGCGAAGGCGGCTGCGGCGGCAAAGAGAAAAGCGATGGAGCAAGCAGGCGGTGCGGCCACTGCATCCGAATCTACACCAGCAGAAGAACCAGCAGGAAACGAAGCGGATGACTTAGCGAAAAAGAAAGCAGCGGCAGTAGCGAAGGCGAAAGCGGCTGCGGCAGCAAAGAGAAAAGCCATGGAGCTAGCAGGTGGCGCAGAACCGGCATCCGAGTCCACACCAGCAGAAGAACCAACAGGAAACGAAGCGGATGACTTAGCGAAAAAGAAAGCAGCGGCGGTAGCGAAGGCGAAGGCGGCGGCGGCAGCAAAAAGAAAAGCGATGGAGCTAGCGGGCGGCGCGGCCACCGAAGCCGGAGCAGAAGACAGCGTACCAGCAGGCGATGATGCTAAAGCAAAGGCGGCAGCAGCAGCGAAAGCAAAAGCGGCGGCGGCAGCAAAGGCGAAGGCAGCAGCAGCGGCCAAGGCGAAAGCGGCTGGAATGTCGGAGGATGCACCTGCAGCTGGCGGAGATGATGAAAAGGCGAAAGCGATTGCTGCAGCAAAAGCCAAAGCGAAAGCAGCGGCGGCAGCGAAGGCCAAGGCAGCAGCAGGCGGAAAAGCTGAAACAGCAGCTCCTACAGAAGAAGCAAAGCCTTCAGTCAATCAGCCATTTTTAGATAAATATCTGAAAGTCATTGAAGAAAATATGGGATCAGATGTTTTAGAAGATTCTTATATTAATAAACTATCCAAGGATGTTCCAACACTTGTGGTGAAGCGTGAGAACTACTTTAAATTGGCTCAATTTTTAAAATTCAATGAGCTGTTAGGGTTTGATTACTTATCCGAGCTTCATGGAACAGATTTTGAAACACATATGGAAGTGTATGTTCACTTATATTCATACAAAAACCGTCAATCTGTCGCTGTGAAAGTGAAGATTGACCGAGATGAACCAACAATCGAATCCTTGACACCGATTTGGGCGGGTGCAAACTGGCCTGAATGTGAAGCGTTTGATTTACTCGGTATCAAGTTTACCGGACATCCGAACCTTTACCGGATCATGCTTGGAGATGATTGGGTTGGCCATCCACTGCGAAAAGATTATGAGCCGTACGATGTGGAGGTGTAACCAGTGATACGAACGGAAGAAATGCTATTAAACGTAGGCCCTCAGCATCCGAGTACACACGGAGTTTTCCGGCTTGTGGTAAAAATTGACGGGGAAATCATTACGGAAGCGCAGCCTGTCATCGGTTACTTACACCGGGGAACAGAAAAGCTAGCTGAAAACCTGCAATATACTCAGATTATTCCTTATACAGACCGTTTGGACTATCTGTCAGCGATGACCAACAACTATGTCCTTTGCCATGCGGTGGAGACCATGATGGGAATTCAAGTGCCTGAACGGGCCGATTTCCTTCGTGTTATCGCAATGGAATTGGGCCGGGTTGCGAGCCACCTTGTTTGGTGGGGTACATACCTGCTTGACCTTGGGGCGGTTAGTCCATTCTTATATGCGTTCCGTGAGCGCGAAATGATTATTAACTTACTAAACGAATTATCAGGTGCACGCTTAACCTTCAACTACATGCGTGTTGGCGGCGTCAAGTGGGATGCTCCAGAAGGCTGGATTGAAAAAGTTGGAGAGTTTGTTCCATACATGCGCGAACAGCTGAAGGGCTACCACCAACTTGTGACAGGGAACGAAATCTTCTTGGATCGTGTAAGGAATGTAGGAACCTACACGAAAGAAGATGCCCTTCATTACTCACTCAGCGGACCAAACCTTCGCTGTACGGGTGTGAAATGGGATCTTCGTAAAGATGAGCCATATTCCATCTATGATCGTTTTGATTTTGGTGTTCCGACACAAGAGGGCGGCGATGCATTAGCACGTTACCATGTGCGTGTGGCGGAAATTGAAGAATCATTAAAAATCCTTGAGCAAGCGGTTGCGCAATTCCCGGCTGAAGGGGAAATCCTTGCGAAAGTGCCAAAGGATCATTAAGGCGCCTAAAGGAGAAGCATTTGTACGAATTGAATCACCACGCGGAGAGATTGGCTGCTATATTTCAAGTGACGGCAAGAAAGAACCGTATCGCTTAAAGTTTAGAAGACCATCATTCTATAATCTGCAGATTCTCCCGAAACTATTAGAGGGCGAAAATATCGCAAACTTGATTGCTATTTTAGGGGCAATTGATATTGTCCTTGGGGAGGTGGACGGCTAATGGTAAATGATTTACTCCAGTCCAGTCCAGGTCTTTTCAACTTTGCCATCTTCTTTTTACTAGGTGTAATCTTGCTTTTAGTCGTATTAGGCTTCGTAACATACGGAATTTTAGCCGAGCGGAAAGTCATGGGTTACATGCAGCTCCGTCACGGTCCTAACCAAGTCGGTGGTCGCTGGGGTTTACTGCAAACCGTAGCGGACGTTTTGAAGCTTTTACTAAAAGAAGATATTATTCCGAAGTTAGCAGATCGACCATTATTTATCCTGGCACCAGTGATTGCCTTTGCACCGTCATTCATGGTACTGGCAACGATTCCTTTCACTGATAAATTTCAGTTTGCGGATATCGGTGTGGGATTACTGTATTACATCGCCGTTTCTGGTTTAACCACTTTCGGGGTGCTGCTAGGCGGATGGGCATCCAATAACAAGTATGCACTACTCGGGGGAGCCCGTGCAGCGGCACAAATGATTTCCTATGAAATCCCGCTTGTTATGTCCGTTTTAGGGGTTATCCTTTTAGCAGGAAGCTTAAACTTAAATGATATCGTGGATGCACAAAAACACGGTTGGTTCTTATTACTTCAACCAATTGGCTTTGTCGTATTCTTCATCTCATCAATCGCAGAATTAAACCGGACACCGTTTGACCTTCCGGAAGCAGAATCAGAGCTTGTCGCAGGTTATCACGTGGAATATTCCGGTTTCCGTTGGGCATTCTTTATGCTCGCAGAATATGTGTATTTGTTTGCAATGTCATCACTAATTACCGTTGTGTTCCTTGGTGGTTGGCTGCCGCCATTCGCGTTCCTTGGCTTCATCCCAGGTGCGGTTTGGTTTGCATTGAAATTCAGTGTGGTCGTCTTCATGTACATTTGGCTCCGCGTAACACTTCCACGTTTCCGCGCAGACAAACTAATGGAATTCGGCTGGAAGGTCCTACTGCCAGTATCCTTGGCCAACATCTTCCTCACAGCACTGATCAAATCGTTATTTTTCTAAAAATGGTGCCTGGCACCACTAACAATTTTTAAAAGGTAAAAGGGGTGAAAAAACGTGCTTGGATTAGCTAAAGGCTTGAAATATACCCTGAAACAATTAACCCGTGAAAAGGTTACCTACGATTATCCAAACAAACCGCTTCCACTACCGGATCGTTTCCGCGGGATTCAAAAATTCTACCCGGAAAAATGTATTGTTTGTAATCAATGTATGAATATCTGTCCAACTGAATGTATCGACCTCACGGGGAAAAAGCATCCGGACCCAACAAAAAAAGGGAAAATCATCGACACATACGATATCAACTTCGAGATTTGCATCCTTTGTGACCTATGTACGGAGGTTTGCCCAACTGAAGCCATCATCATGACCAATAACTTTGAGCTCGCTGAATACAGCCGTGATATGTTATTTAAAAATCTTGAATGGTTAGATGAAAACGACGAAAACATACGGAAGGAGAATAAAGCATGACCTTCTCAGGCGAATTTCTCGCTTTTATGGGGCTCGCACTTGTGGCGATCATCGGCGGCGTGCTTCTATTGAACCTAACGAAAGTTGTTCATATGGTCGTTGCCCTCATCTTCACTTTCGTCGCCATCGCCGGTATTTACGTTCTGCTATCCGCAGAGTTTGTGGCTGCCGTCCAAATCTTAATCTATTCTGGTGCAATCACCATTATCATGCTGTTTGGCATTATGTTAACGAAGCATGATGACGAAAGTGAACCAAAAGCAGGCAAATGGAGAAAGTTACTTTTGTTCCTAGGAATTGTGGGCTTTGCTTTTGCAGTGTATATCGGCATCTACGATTTCAATATCGAGCAGACACCATCTACGCTACATGAAAATAACACACTACAAATCGGTAAAGCACTTTACTCAAAATATGTCATTCCGTTCGAGTTAACATCGGTATTGCTATTAGTTGCCCTTGTCGGCTCGGTAATCTTGGCGAAAAATGAGAAGAAGGAGGCGGATGAGGAATGAGTTCAGTTCCCGCTTCAGCCTTCCTGGCACTGGCACTTATACTGTTTTGCATCGGCTTGTACGGTGCGTTAACGAAAAGAAACACAGTCATCGTCCTAATCTCGATCGAATTAATGCTGAATGCCGTGAATATCAACCTGGTCACTTTCAGTAAATACGGCATGACGCCATCGATTACAGGTCAAATTTTTGCCCTGTTCGCAATCAGCGTGGCTGCAGCCGAAGCAGCGGTCGGACTAGCGATCCTTATCGCACTGTACCGCAATAAGAAAACCGTCAACATCGATGAAATGGACACAATGAAAAACTAGATAGAGCACAATGGGTGTCAGGCACCTTGTTCTATAAAGGGGATAGTGATAATGATGGAGAATGCATGGCTCATACCGCTTTTCCCGCTATTATCGTTTTTGATCCTTCTTCTATTCGGTAAGCGGTTGAAGGAGGCAAGTAGTTATGTGGGGATTCTTCTTACGCTCGCATCACTTGTCTATTCAATCCTTGTATTATTTGAGCGCTTTTCAGAGCCAACCTACGTCACGAAGTTTGACTGGCTCACGATAGGAGATCTGCATCTAACAGCGGGCTTTGAAGTGAATCAATTAAATGCATTAATGCTGTTTATCGTATCGCTCGTAAGTTTCTTAGTACATACCTACTCGAAAGGGTACATGCATGGAGACGAGCGGTTTCCAGTATTCTATGCCTACTTAGGATTATTTACCTTTGCAATGCTTGGATTGGTGCTTTCACCAAACCTATTGCAAACCTACATTTTCTGGGAGCTTGTCGGTCTCGGTTCGTTCCTATTAATCGGTTTCTATTTTTACAAAGAAGAAGCGAAAGCTGCGGCGAAAAAGGCATTCATCATGACCCGTATCGGGGACGTGGGCCTATTTATCGGGATGGCTCTCCTATTCTGGGAAACCAAAAGCTTTGAATATAGTGAAATCTTCGCTGCCGTAGAAGCTGGCAACATTTCAACTACCATGATTACTTTAACGGCAATCCTGATTTTCATTGGGGCAGTTGGTAAATCTGGTCAGTTCCCGCTTCACACCTGGCTTCCAGATGCGATGGAAGGTCCGACACCAGTTTCGGCTCTCATCCACGCAGCAACGATGGTTGCAGCAGGGGTGTACTTAGTGGCAGCACTATTCCCACTGTTCTTAGCGAGCAAAACAGCACTATTAACCATCGCCGTAATCGGTGGATTTACTGCGATTTTTGCCGCAAGCATTGGTCTTGTGCAAACAGATATTAAAAGAGTCCTAGCATATTCAACCGTTTCACAGCTTGGCTACATGATGCTTGCCTTAGGGTCTGCCGGCTATGTGGCAGGGGTGTTCCACTTGATGACACACGCGTTCTTCAAGGCATTACTATTCCTTGCAGCCGGTTCTGTCATTCATGCGGCACACACTCAAAACATCGAAGAGATGGGCGGGCTTTGGAAAAAGCTGAAGCTGACCGGGCCGCTTTTCTTAATCGGAACACTCGCAATCAGCGGTGTACCGTTATTTTCCGGTTTCTTCTCAAAGGATGAAATTTTAGTTGCAGCTTGGGAAGGCGGACATCCAGTTCTTTTCTTGCTAGCATTAATCGCAGCCTTTATGACTGCATTCTACATGTTCCGCTTGTTCTTCCTCGTGTTCACGGGTGAAGCACGCGGCGATCAAAAGCATGTTCACGAATCACCGTCCAACATGACATTCCCGATGATCCTTCTCGGAGTCTTGGCAGTGGTTGCGGGTTACGTCAACACACCATGGTTCGGTACATTCCTTGGCGACTGGTTAGTGGATGGCAATGAAGCGCTAGCCCACCATGCCCATATCGAAGGTCCAGCCTGGATTATGATTGCAGCAACAGTCGTCTCTTTAGCAGGTATTCTTCTTGCTTATCTGATTTACTACAAGCGTTCTGTTTCCCGCAACTGGTTAAGCGGTACGGGTGATACGCTTCATACAATTCTATTTAATAAATATTACGTGGACGAATTCTATCAACTAACAGTCGTAGCTGCTACAAAAGCAATCAGCTACTTCCTGCGTTTCATCGATGTCTTCCTTGTTGAAGGACTCGTGAAGGGTGTAGTTGGAATTGTTCAAGGACTTGGTCAAACAGGTTCCAAAATGCAGAACGGTCAGGTTCAAACCTATGGTGCCGTTGCCTTCATCGGCCTTGCACTATTAGTCGTTATTTTTGCATTAACAGGGGGGTATCTACGATGAACTTACATGCAGTCCTTTCTGTCCTAGTATTCTCCCCTTTACTAGGTATCGTAGTATTGGCTTTCATGCCGAAATCGCAGGAAAAAACCATTAAACTAGTCGGCTTTTTAGCGACTCTGCCAGCGTTAATCCTGGCATTAGCGGCTTACCTCCATTATCAATGGGGCAAGGATCTAGCGGACTTTTCCGTATCGGTGCCATGGATTCAGTTCCGAGGCATGAACGGGATTGAAGAACCGATTTTCTCTGTTTACTATGAGCTTGGATTAAGCGGCTTCCAGCTATTGTTGGTTGTCTTAACAACCGTCGTGGCGACACTCGCTTCGATTGCAGCCATTTTTGTAAAAAAAGAATGGAAAGGCTATTTCATGCTATTCCTTCTTTTAGAAATCGGTATGCTTGGCGTGTTTACCGCTGAAAACCTAATTCTGTTCTTCATCTTCTTCGAAGTAACACTAATCCCGACGTTCTTTTTAATCGGAAAATGGGGTTATTTTGAAAAAGAAAAGGCAGCCTACAGCTTCCTAATATACAACGGGTTAGGCTCAGCAGTCTTACTAATCGTGATTATGATTCTGTTTGCAAAAACAGGAACATCGAACATTGAATTATTAACACAAATGATGGCTGACCCAAGTACACCGGTTTCTGGTGACTTGAAGCTTGGCTTACTAATCGCATTATTGATCGCTTTCGGAGTAAAATTACCGATCTTTCCGCTTCACAGCTGGATGCTGAAGGTTCACGTTCAGGCACCGCCATCAGTGGTTATGATCCACTCTGGGATTCTGTTAAAAATCGGTGCGTACGGCTTAATTCGTTTTGGAATGGGTATTTTTCCGAAGCAGTTTGAGACTCTTGCGACAATCATTGCTGTACTTGGAGTAGTCAATCTACTCTACGGGGCGTTTCTAGCGTTCATTCAAACAGACTTTAAAATGGTTTTGGCTTATTCATCTATTTCCCACATGGGAATCGTGTTAATCGGACTGGCTGCCATGAATGAGGCAGGCGTTCAGGGGGCGATTTTCCAAGTGATTTCACACGGATTGATTTCCGCGTTGTTGTTCTTCTTGGTGGGTGTATTGTACGAACGTACCGATACATCATTAATCGGAAATCTGGGCGGAATGGCGAAGGGGATGCCCATTGCCGCAGGCTTCTTGCTTGCTGGTGCGATGGCTTCGCTCGGACTGCCGGGGATGTCTGGATTTGTCAGCGAATTTATGGCGTTCTTAGGTCTATTCAAAGCTATGCCGTGGCTTGCTGCGGTTGGTACGATCGGTATTATCATGACGGCCGCTTACTTGTTGCGCGCAGTCTTAGGGATGACTTACGGAAAGTCACACCGTGAATTTACTGGTGTGGTGGATTTGAAAGGTGTGGAATTCGTTCCAGTCCTTGTGCTTACGTTATTAATCGTATTAATTGGTGTGTATCCAAGTGTTCTAAGCTCTCCGCTTCAAACTACACTTGAAACAATTTTGCCAGGGTTAGGAGGGTGATGAAGGATGGATTTTGCGACATTGAAATCATTTGAATGGAGTGTCATGACACCAGAGTTCATCATCCTTGGTGTGTCAGCACTATTAACATTGTTGGATTTATTTATGCCGAAAAAGCAAAATCGACGGGTGCTTGGCTGGATCGCGATTCTAGGTGTATTCGCAGCGATTGTGTCTCTTGCCGGCTTAATGGGCAGAGATATCACCTCGATTTTGGAAGACAGCTTTACGCTTGATACGTTCGGCAAGGCGTTTAAATTTCTGCTTCTTATCGGCTCGGCGCTGGTGCTGTTCTTAGCTGTCAGCTATGAGACGAAGGATGGAATAGAAGAGAGCCACGGTGAGTTTTACTACCTGTTCTTAACGGCGTTGCTCGGTGCGATGATCATGGCCTCCAGCGGTGATTTAATCACACTTTTCATCGGCTTAGAATTATTAACGGTTTCTTCTTATATTTTAGCGGGCATTCGCAAACACCACTTAGGGTCTAACGAATCCGCAATGAAATACGTCATCAATGGCGGAATTTCGACCGCGATTACGCTGTTTGGTATGAGTTATGTGTACGGGTTAACGGGCACGACAAACCTTTTCACGATGGCGCAAAACTTGGCGGCGGTATCTGATGCCCAGCAAACCTATTTGCTAGGCTTGGCCTTCTTAATGATTTTCGTTGGTTTATCCTTTAAGCTTGCGGCTGCTCCTTTCCATATGTGGGCGCCGGACGTGTATCAAGGAGCGCCAACTCCAGTAACGGCTTTCTTGAGCGTCGTATCGAAAACAGCAGGCTTTGTGATCGTCATTCGTATTCTTGTGGCTGTATTCTACAATGCGGCACCAGAGGGCGGCGCCGGTGGAGAAAGCATCCTGTTTAAGATGCATGACTACCTCGCTGTGATTGCTGCAGTTACGATGATTGTCGGTAACGTGGTCGCGTTGAAGCAATCGGATATTAAGCGGATGTTCGCTTACTCCAGTATCGCGCATGCAGGGTATGTGCTCGTGGCGTTAACGACATTGAGTGCGAACCTTGTGTTCTCGATCTGGTTCTACCTGCTTGCGTATCTGCTGATGAACCTTGGGGCATTTGCGATTATTCAAGTGGTGACGGAAAAATCAGGGTCAACGAAGATTGCTGATTTTGCTGGTTTGTATCGCCGTTCACCGGTGTTAGCGGTTCTAATGGGAATTCTATTGGTTTCCTTAGCAGGCTTCCCGGGTACAGCGGGCTTTATTGGCAAGTTAAACATCTTTATCGGCGCCTTCTTTGGGACTCCGCATTATGTGCTTGCATCGATTATGATTGCCACTACAGTGGTATCGTATTTCTACTATTTCGGTGTCATGACGCAAATGTTCTTCCGTCCGGCGAAGGATGAGAGCAAGTTGCAGGTACCATTTGGGATTGTCGTGGTGCTCTTGGTTGCGGTAGTAGGCTCTGTTTTATTCGGAGTAGCGCCAAACCTGGCACTCGATTTCTTGAACAATATGTAAGGTACGATTTTGGGGGAAATGAACGAACGATCGGCTCAGCTCGGCGGCCTTGGGGAAGGCTGCCAGCTCAAATATAGGGGTTATATATGTAAAAGAAGAGGTTGGGGAACCTCTTCTTTTTTTATGGTCTCCGCAGCCGTATATTGAGCTTGCTAGAGGGTGATTCCGCCGGGAATTCTAACAGTTTTCCAGTGGTGATTCCGCCGGTTTTGGTGATTATTCCGCCAACTTGCAGGAGGATTCCGCCAGTTTTTAACGGAATTCCGCCAACTTGCTGCATAATTCCGCCAACTTCTCCAATTATTCCGCCAAACATCAATTCCTCACATGAAAAACTATACCTCGCCTGAAAGAAAATCACCGTTCGATGGACATTGTCATTTTTCTGCCAATGCAAAAATAAAATGATAAAAGGCCAAAGCGTCCTCAATTTAGTTAAAGAGGAGGATCACGTAATGAATAGCCCAAGGATTACGTTGTTGTTTCCAGAGTGTGAGAATGTTCACCTCACAAAAGATTTAGGGATGATCCCATTTATACTCCACAAGTACTTAGGGTACGACGCGACCATTGCTTGTTACAACAACGGGGAGTATCCCTATGCAAAAGAAGAAGTGAAGGGGGTCAAACTTGACTTTTTTGAAAATATGGAGGGGCGTCTGAATGATGGAAGTAGATATCTTCAAGAGAATGCTAGTGAAATAGACATTCTCTATCTTTGGGGGATCTATAGGGAGACGGTAACGTGGCTCCTAATCTACAAACGTTTGAACCCGGAAGGAAAAGTCTATTTGAAACTCGACGCGAATGTATGGTGGATGAATCGGTTGGAGCTTACGGAAGAAGTGATAACAATACTTAACCAGTGCCATGTGATTAGTGTCGAGTGTAAAAGACTGCATGAGTATTTGAATAGGAGATGGCCGCTTTCCATCCACTACATTCCCAATGGTTATTACAATTTTCATAACAGCCCTGAGGTCGATTACGATGAGAAGGAGAACACCATCCTAACGGTAGGAAGAATCGGAACGGTTCAAAAAGCCAATGATGTCCTGTTACAAGCGTTTAAGCTTGCGGAGGCAAACATTCCGGATTGGAAACTGAAAGTAGTCGGAGATATTCAAGAGGATTTTCACGCATACATCAATCAGTATATGGAAGAAAACCCTCACCTGAAAAGCAGAATTATTTTTACAGGAGGAATAACCGACAGAAAAGCCTTGGAAAATGAATATAGGAAAGCAAAAATCTTTTGTTTAACGTCAGTGAATGAAGGATTTCCACTAGTTTTTCCAGAGGCAGCAGTGAATGGGTGTTATATTGTCTCTACCGATTTAGACCCTGCGTATGACATAACGGATAATCAAAAGTTCGGGGCTTTATTTCCAATAGGGAATAGTGAACAGCTTTCAAACATATGGGTGGATGTTTGCAATGACGAAGAAAGACTTAAAAATACATGTAAACAGATTCAAAAGTTTACGAGAGATTCATTTAATTGGATAAAGATAGGTAAAAAACTAGATCTGTTATTTAAATTGTCTTGAGGTGATCGAGATATGTTTGAATTGAAAATACACAAAGATGACGTGGTGTTCATAGATCAGTTGACGGGTTCTTCCGAAGTAATCCTTACCTTTGGAGGACACCATATTCTTACTCCTTTAAGTACAGACACCTTACGAAAAAAATATTTTGATATCATTCATACCTTTCCGACCATACAGATGTATACATATGGGGAAGCGGAAAGAGTAGATATGGTGGCATTGACAACCCTCGTGTTTAAAAAACTTATGTCCGGAAAAAATCAACAGATACGAGCGTTAGAAATGGGCAGCGGGTATGGATGTTCCTCTTATTTTTTGGCTAGCGTACTGAAGGTCTTTTCGAATAGCAATTACTTGTTTTGTATGGATTCTTGGGAGCCACGTAAGGAGCAACCAGATCTAGCCCATTATCAAAATGTGTTCGACCATTTCAGAAGTATGATGAAGTATACTGGGGTCTATGAACAGATTAAATCACTTGTTTGTGACCCCCAAGTGGGGATGGAAACACTCCAAGATGATTTTTTTGATGTGATTTTTGTTAATGGTAATCATGAGAAGCAAGACATAATCCATGCCGTAAAAAAAATAAAGGTTGGCGGTTTACTCATAGGCTACAATTACTCTGGGCTAAATGAGATGTTTGGGGAGGATTTATCTGGGTTTGGTAAGAGCTCGGTCTGGAATAAAACCATCACAAAAGAAGATAAACTTAGGTGTCAGCAAATGAAGGGGCCGAACAATGCCGATAGTACCTTGAAAGTTCGAGAAATAGCGAGCGCGGTGAAGGAGTCCATGGCCTATCTTTCCTCACAGGTGCAGGATAGGAATTCCCCAGCCTATCAAACGTTGTTAAATCAAACGATTCAGGCTGTCCATTTTGTGGAGAAACTTGTAGCGAAGGAGGATACAAATAGGGAATTAAAACTCTCCTCCAATCTCCTGAAAAGTTGCCTTTTGGATTATAAACTCAGTTGTGAAAATAATGCCCATGACCAATCGGCTTCCTTGATGGTAAAGGACATAGTCCCTATTTTTACCAAGTGGATTCAACAAGCCAATCAAGAGAAGGCCGAAGGAGAACCTGCTGTTAAAAAGAACCTTCATGGCGCGCAAAAGGTGGAAACAGGAAGTCATACGCAATACGATAAGGGTTTTTTCAGTTCGCAGCAACACGGCTCACTTCTTTCAGCCAAACAGGTGGTTCCCTACTTAATCAATTTACTTAAACCAAAAAGTGTCGTTGATGTTGGATGCGGGGTGGGCACCTGGCTTTCTGTTTTCAAAGACCAGGGGGTGGAAGTGATTACCGGGTTGGATGGAGACTATGTCGATACCAACATGCTGCATATCCCGAAAGAAAGTTTTATTTCTCAAGATGTGTCTAAATCTTTTACTTTAGACCGTCAGTATGATCTTGTTGTTTCACTTGAGGTGGCGGAGCATCTTCGTGAACAAGAAGCAGAGCCATTTGTTGATAATCTTGTGAGTCTAGGACCCATCATCTTATTTTCGGCAGCGATACCGTTACAAGGTGGGACTGATCATCTCAATGAGCAATGGCCTGATTACTGGAGAAATATATTCCTCAAAAGAGGGTATTTGGCAGTGGATTGTATTAGAGGGGTCTTTTGGAATAACAGCCAGGTGGAATGGTGGTATAGGCAAAATATGATTATGTATGTAAAGAAGGAGTGGGTCGGGAAGTATCCTGAACTGGAGGCATTTACAAAAATAAACACACCATTATCGATCGTGCATCCTGCTGTTTATTATGGACGCAACCGGCTACGAATGAATTAATATATCAAAAAAGGCGACAAGTATCTGTCGCCTTTTTTGCTCTATTGAACGTTTGTGTTTACGACAACTCATCCTTCACATCGCCATAGCCTTCTCTTACTTTTCCTTTGGCCTTATCCATTTTGCCATCCATTTCAGTGGAGTGGTCGTCCGTTAGTTTGCCCCATTTTTCCTTCGCTTCACCTTTAGCCTGCTCTAAGTTTCCTTTTACTTGGTCTTTATTCATTTTGTCGTCCTCCTTGTTTTTTAGTTAGTATTTTAAATACCAATATTGGTATGGTATTAAACATAATTTTGGTTATCTAAACGTTTTATAGGTTGTCAGGTTGGTCCTTCTTTTCGCCATCGCTGATACCATTATCCTGGTCGACACCGTCACCGACGCCTTTATCTTTCAATTCTTTTTCAATATCCTCTTTCGCTTCTTTTAAGTTTTCCTTCGCATCCTTGAAGGAGGTATCGGCTTCCTTCTTGGTATCCTTATCGATTGCATCCTTTTGCTCGCCATCGCTGATACCATTATCCTGATCGACACCGTCGCCGCATCCGGCTAAGCCGAATGTAAGCAGGACAGCCAAACCACCCGCAACTAGATTTCTTCGCCTCTTGGTAATCATGTAAACTCCTCCTTTGTTTTTGTGTTTCGCTGTGTTGGTGACTATATTCCCAGCGAAAACACAATCAAAAACCTCTCTTTTTTGAAAAAATTTTCCCTTCATTAAATGCATTTTTTTAAAAAGTCAGTTTGCTAGATTGTGGGTTTGAATGAAGAGAGACGGGGTAATACAGAGAGCAGAACAAGATTCGAGTTTGATACGAAAAGGAGAGAGGATATATGAACGCAAATGAGATGATGATGGGCTGGTCCTCATACTTTCAAGACCTTCCCAATTTAATCATGGCATTACTCGTGCTATTAGTGGGTTGGCTGATTGCCAAGTGGATTGGCCGAGGCGTAGAAGCAGCCTTAAGGAAGACCAGTTTCGATGATAAACTGTTTTCGAAGTTCGGCAAGCGAAAATATTCATCCGAAGTGATTATTGGGAAAATAGTTTACTATCTTTTATTAGTAGTCGTTTGGACGATTTTCTTCAATATGCTGAGCTTAAGCTTCATTGCTACACCGTTCGTTCAAATGCTATCAACCATTACAGCAGCAATTCCTAATCTATTAAAAGCAGCACTTATTCTATTGTTTGCCTGGGTGGTTGCGTATCTGTTGTCCAATCTTTTCAAAAGAGCGGCGACACGCTTTAATTTAGAACGACATTTAGCAAAGCGTGACCTGGCAAAAGGTGAGTTGGATGCAGTAAATAAGGTGAACAGCATTTCGAAAGTCATTTTCTACTTTGTTCTCTTATTATTTTTACCAGCGGTATTAGGTGCATTGGATATGGAAGGCATCTCTAAGCCTTTCGCACAAACACTTTCTGTCATTCTAGCCTTTATCCCGAAATTATTTGCAGCCGCATTGATTCTATTTATCGGTTGGTTAATGGCTAAGATTGTTCGTGATATTTTAACGAGTCTTTTAACAAATGCAGGTGTGGAAAAGTTAGGAAAGCGATTGGGCTTGGACCAATCGGCGGATGGACGTGCTAGTCTTTCGAATATCATTGGAAATATCGCGTTTATCTTAATTCTTCTGCCTACGATCATCACTGCTTTAGAAAAACTAGACTTGAAGGGCGTTTCGGATCCGGCGATTAGCATGCTTCGTTCGGTCTTGTCGATGATTCCAAATATCGCTGTGGCCGTGATGTTGATTTTAGCAGGAATTTGGCTTGGTAAAGTGGTCGAGAAAATCGTCACTCAAATGCTGTGGCGCGTACGCTTTGATGGAGTATTTCATAAGATGGGCGTCGGCTCATTAACACCGGATGCTTCAAAGACGTCCCTATCACAGTTGGTAGGATTGCTGGCGAAAATCGTAGTAGTTCTGTTATTCACAGTGGAAGCATTGCAAATTGTTCATTTAGACTTCTTAGTGACACTGGCAACTGGCGTGTTGGCATACCTGCCAATGCTAGTAGCGGCTCTAGTGATCTTGGGAGTAGGTTTATATGTGGGACATTTAGTAGAAAGAATCCTTCAAAACGTGTTGAAAAATACCTACTCACGCACACTAGCGGCGGTAGCAAAGTATGCAGTCTTTACGATCACTATTTTTATGGCACTAGATCAGCTTGGTGTCGCACATAGTATTGTTAATGCAGCCTTCATCCTCGTCCTAGGCGGACTGGCCCTCGCATTTGGACTAGCCTTCGGTATCGGAGGAAAAGAATTCGCAGCAAAATATCTACGCAAACTAGACCAAAAAATCGAGGAATAAATCGTTAAGCGGGGTCAGTCCCCCACTGCTGTACAGCAGTGGGGGACTGACCCCAAATTATTTAAAAGGAGGTATGCCTTTTGATGTTGGTTAATTTGCTTGCTGTTGCTTTATTGATTGCTTTGACGGGGTTTTTTGTGGCAATTGAGTTTGCGATTGTGAAGGTTCGGACGTCAAGAATTGAGCAGTTGCTTTCGGAAGGGAAGAAGGGAGCGGAAGCGGCGAAAAGAGTGGTATCCCATTTGGATGAGTATTTATCTGCTTGTCAGCTGGGGATTACTGTGACAGCGTTAGGACTGGGTTGGTTAGGGGAGCCGACCGTAGAAAAACTCCTTCATCCCATGATCGCAGCCCTCCATTTGAACAAATCCCTTACACATATTGTATCGTTAGGAATCGCTTTTGCGCTTGTGACCTTTTTGCATGTGGTAGCAGGAGAATTGGCACCGAAGACCGCAGCGATCCAAAAGGCGGAGACGATTACCCTGTTATTTGCTACACCCATCATTTGGTTTTACAAAATCATGTATCCTTTTATCTGGTTGTTGAACAACTCGGCCCGGCTACTGACAAGAATCGTCGGTTTAAAGCCTGTGTCCGAACATGAGATGGCACATTCGGAGGAAGAGCTGCGGATTCTCTTGTCTGAGAGCTTTAAAAGTGGGGAAATCAATGAAAATGAGTGGACCTTCGTGAACAATATATTTGAGTTTGATGAGCGGATGGCCAAGGAGATCATGGTTCCGAGGACGGAGATGTCCTGTATTTCTGCAGACGCACATCTCTCTGAGGTGCTTGCAACGGTAAAAAGGGAAAAATTCACGCGCTATCCAGTGATGGAAGGGGATAAGGACCATATTATTGGTGTGTTAAACGTGAAAAAGTTTTTAACAGCTTCCATCTTGAGAAAGGGACAGGAGTGGAACATATCCTCGATTATCCAGCCAGTGATCCGGGCGATTGAGACGATTCCGATTCATGATTTGTTGGTGAAGATGCAAACGGAACGTGCTCACATGGCCATTTTGATGGATGAATACGGTGGGACATCAGGATTAGTAACTGTCGAGGATATCCTCGAGGAAATCGTTGGCGAGGTTAGAGATGAGTTTGATACGGAAGAAGTGGCCGCTGTGAGAGAATTTCCGGGAAATAATTTTGTGGTGGATGCCAAGATAAGTATTAATGAAGTAAATGATTTACTCGGAACGGATTTATCTGAAGATGGCGTCGAGACAATCGGCGGCTGGTTTTTAAAACAAAACGGAGAAGTCGAGTTGGGAGCCAGTGTCGAAGCCGACGGCTATGTGTTTACCGTGGAGGAAGTGGATGGGTATCATATTTTGTATTTAAGAATAGCATGAACAACGTAAATGAACCCCCATTATAGAAGTAGAAATTAACTACTTCTATAATGGGGGGGTTTTGGAACAATCCTGAACCTGAACCAAATTTCTTCTATTAATATTAGTATCTCATTCTCCTTCGTCCTGCCGCTTCTCTTCTGAAACCTTCCAATCATGTTCAAAAACAGACCACAGTACTTTTTTATCCCCGTATAATAGCAGCTGATCGCCTTCATGGAGCACCGTCCCGTAGACGTTTTTCCTCAATTTCATTCCGCCGCGCTGGATAAAGAGGATCCCGAAATCCATTCCTTGATATTCTGGGATGACATCATGGATCGTGCGGTTATGAAGCGACGATTCATGATAGATAGGAAGATTCAATACGGCATCCTTTTTAGAGGATAGAAATACATCCCTTACAGGCATATCAGCGAGCGCCACGTTCTGTTTCATTTTCCGGTTAAATACCTTGGATATAACCCGCTGGATCCAGGCCAACTTGAGCACAACAAAAACCAGCAGGGTTCCAACTGCTACAGTGATGATTTCCTTCGTTCGGAGTCCCTCTGAAAGGAATTGGCTGATGGACGAGATAATGACTGCGAGAGAGAAGGCGCCAAACAGAATAAGAAAAATAGCGAGTTTACGCCGGATCGGGTGACCGAGAATGAGCTCAGACTCACCGGTCGTAAAACCCGTTCCTGTCATCATCGAAATGACCTGAAACCGGGATACCTCCACCTTCAACCCCGTTAACCGAAACAACACTACAAAAATCTCAATGACCGCAGTAATAATCACGAAATAAATTAGCAAAAAGAAGAGAACCATATTTCCACCTCAATTTGGGGACAGTCCCCCACCGCTTTAAAGCGGCGGGGGACTGTCCCCAAAAGATCTTTATTGCATTTTTTCGTTATAGAATTGGACGGAGTACATAGCTCCTTCGCTTACCATGTTGTTATCTTCGACATCGTGTGGATGTGGGTGTGCGCCTTTTTCAATCGGAAGCTGTTCGCTTTTTTCATAAACAGTCGGAATCAGCTTTCGCTTCCACTCCCTGAGGATAGTTTCTGCCTTTACTCGGTTCGGTTTAGACGTTAACCACATCGCTGCAGAAGCTCCAACCCCCACCGCTACTAATGATTTCATACCAAACGTTTGTTTCATAACAAATCCCTCCTTGAAAAATCTGGTTCAAAAATTCATTCCAACAAATCATGTAACACTGTATATAACTACAACCAATCGTTTATTCTATTTGAACCTTGTATACCCGCTATATCCAATCTCAAACATAAAAGTTTCAAACAACTTAAAAAAGGGAACAATATCCACAAAAAATCGTGGCAAAGGAGACCCTCATGAAAACCTATCAAGCATCAGAAGATTGGACCTGGATTCAAGCCACTCAAGGTGAAACAGAGGACATCCTTCCCTTCCTTGAATGTGAAAGCACAGACTGGCTTCGGCAAATCCAAAAGAACAAGACCAACTCCCTCAGGGTAAGCATTACTCCCGACGGAAAAAAGGTCGTTAAAGGCTCGCTCATTTATCAGCAAAGCTTTACAGACGAACGCGACGTGAAACTCTTTCATTTTTATGTCACGACCGACCGGTGGATTACGATTGACCTTGACTACAACAACTTGAGACAGATCGAAACCAAGCTTCTGCACCGTCAAATTGCCCAAACCAGCAATGCTGTTGAAGGCTTCATGCTGTTTATCGCTGAATGGATCAACGAAATGCTGGTGGAGATCGACCAGTTTGAAGAGGATCTGAAAACGCTGATTTGGAGTATTCGTAAACGAAACGAAACCGGCATTCTCGAACTCGTCTATATGCGCAGACACGAGCTGCTAGTATGGAAGAGTCTCTTAATTCCAGTCAAAGAGTTAAAAATGGCAATCGAGGAAGTCAACCTCCATGAAGGCAGTGAGGGAAAAATTTTCCCAATGACCTGTAAACGGATTGAGCGCGCCTTGACTCTCATTCAAGAATATGAACATGAACTAGATTCGATTATCAACCTAGAGGAAGTGATTTCTTCCCATCGTGGAAACGAGATTACGAAAACCTTAACGGTCATTACTACCGTTTTTACGCCGATCATGGCCTTCGGAGCCTTGTGGGGCATGAACTTCAAGCATATGCCGGAGCTCGAATGGCGCTGGGGCTATCCTCTATCTATCGGTCTGATTGTCATCTCAACCATACTCCTTTATGCTTATTTAAAGGTCAAAGGCTGGACCGGAGACTTATTAAAAGGGAAAAAGCGAGGTTCGTTTTTTAAATGAGGGACAAAAATTGACCAGCTAATAAGACTTTAGTCCTAGTTCATTGTAGAGATTTTTTTGATAGTATATACTGGTATAATACTAAATAACATCTTTAGGAAAAAAAAGGTAGGATGGGAGAGTAAAGATGGAGAACGCAACTCGCATGATTCAATATATTCAAACCAACCGTGGAGAAATTTTACAAGAGTGGGTAGAGAAAATGAGCGCGATGGATGAGCAGAAACTCTCTACTGTCATCACCGATCAAGTCTATTCAAATGTAGCAGATGAATATATTAATATTTTAGTAAATCATTTAATTAATCAAGACCAAATGGCAGCGAAAAACAAAATCAGAGATTTTTCCCAAAAGCTGGTCCAATTAGGCTGGACTCTTAATTTTATTATGGACAGCTTAATGGAATTCTCAAAAATTGTGTTTTTCCGCATGGTAGGACAAGCAGAAGAAAAGGAACAGATTGAGTTTGGCTGGGCGTTTGATAAATGGGTGACGCCGATCAACAAAGATGTCCTTAATCATTATGCAGCATCATGGCAAAGAACGGTTTCACTGCAAAAAATTGCCCTTCAAGAATTGTCTGCACCACTGATTCCGATTTTTGACAATATTACAGTTATGCCGCTGGTAGGAACCATCGATACGGAAAGAGCCAAGCGCATTATGGAAAACCTATTGCAAGGTGTCGTCAAGCATCATGCACAAGTCGTGTTAATCGATATTACCGGTGTGCCAGTAGTGGATACGATGGTTGCCCATCATATTATTCAAGCATCAGAGGCAGTCCGATTGGTTGGTGCGAAGTGTTTAATTGTCGGTATTCGTCCAGAAATCGCGCAAACAATTGTGAACCTAGGCATTAACCTCGATCAGGTTGTGACGAAAAGCAGCCTGCAAAAAGGAGTCGCCGCAGCATTAGAAATGACAAATCGCAAAATCGTCTCAGTGGAGGAATAAAAAATGAACGGAAGAATTCCTATTTTAAAATTGTATAATTGCCTGCTGATCTCCATTCAATGGGAGTTGGACGACCAAACAGCCCTGCAGTTCCAGGAAGATCTTCTTTCCAAGATTCACGAAACAGGTGTGGGCGGCGTTGTTATTGATTTAACCTCTGTGGACGTAATTGACTCCTTTATTGCCAAAGTACTTGGCGATGTGGTCAGTATGTCCCATCTAATGGGCGCAAAAGTGGTGTTGACTGGCATCCAGCCAGCTGTTGCAATCACACTAGTCGAACTAGGGATACACCTCAGAGATGTGCAAACGGCACTGGATTTAGAAAAAGGCTTAGAAACGTTACAGCGGGAGTTGGGGGAGTAAAGCATGGAGAACGAATCCTGTGTGAAAATTATAACCGAATGGGATATCGTTGCAGCGCGTCAGCTTGGGAGAAACGTTGCAAAGGAACTTGGTTTCGGTTCGGTTGACCAAGCAAGGATCACAACAGCGATTTCGGAACTGGCCCGCAATATTTATCTGTACGCTGGAACAGGCGAAATCGAAATCGAGCGCATTACTGAATTAGGTAAAAGTGGCTTAAAAGTAATTGCATCGGACAGTGGTCCGGGCATACATGATATTAGAAAAGTAATGGAAGACGGTTTTACCACATCTGGTGGTTTGGGGGCAGGGTTACCAGGCGTTAAGCGGTTAATGGATGAATTTATGATCACATCCACTGTCGGGGAAGGAACCAATATTCAGGTGGTGAAATGGCTTCGCTAGGAGGATGAGAGGCAATGGATTTCAAAGATATTTTTGAAGAAAAGTATCGTGGAATACTTCACAGCTATCTAAAAGAATCAACCGAAGTAGCCTTATATCAAGGGCATAAATTTAGTCGAAAAGCAATCGAACAGCAAATCTCCCCTGAAGAAATCATTCATGCTCATTGCAATGCAATGAAAAGCCTCTTCCCCGACCTTCCGCAAGAGGTGGTATCTTCTTACGACTTTCTCCTGGAGGTCATGATGGAATATGGCTTAGCCTATCAGGAACATCAAAGCCTCAGGGACCAACAGCTGCAAATGAAATCAGAAATTGAGATTGCCGCAAGTGTTCAAGATACGATCTTAGAAACGCAAATTCCCCAAATAGATGAAGTAGACATCGGAGCCATCAGTGTACCTGCTAAGCAGATGAACGGAGATTTTTACCGCTTTGTGCAGGATCAGAAGCTGATGAGTGTGGCCATTGCAGATGTGATTGGCAAAGGTATACCTGCTGCTCTTTGTATGTCGATGATTAAGTATGCGATGGATAGTTTACCAGAATCGCGTGAGCATCCGGAATTTGTGCTGGAAAACCTAAATAGAGTGGTTGAACATAACGTCGATTCGAGCATGTTTATTACCATGACCTACGGCGTATACAATACAGAGCAACATAACTTTACATATGCATCTGCAGGACATGAACCAGGTATTTTTTACGATTCATCTGCCAATACCTTTACCGATTTACACGCAAAAGGACTAGTATTAGGGGTCGACCCGGATGCGGCCTATCAGCCGGTGGAAAAACAAGTCGATGTCGGAGATATGGTTGTCCTGCTATCCGACGGTGTAACCGAATCACGAACAGAAGAAGGCTTTATCGAACGCTCTGTCATCACAGACCTACTCTACGAAAATAAAGAACGACCAGCACAGGAAATAGTAGAAAAAATATACCGCGAACTAGAAAGAATTCAGAATTTTGAAATCAGGGACGATTTCACCCTCATTATTTTAAAAAGAAGGCTTTGTAAAGAGCAGGGTTGATTGGAGCGGAAGGCACGAAGACTCCTCGAAAATGCTATCGCATTTCCTTCGTGCTTGGGCGGATTCAAGATGCATTTCAATGTCCTGTGGGAGTATGGTTCAGGGGAGACCCCGCAGGCCTAAGGGCCGAGTAGGCTCGCCGAAACACCCACGAACCGCTCGTGCCTGGAGCGGAAATCAACAGCTATGTTAACAGAGCAGAAAATTTTAAAAAGAAATGTTTAGACTATCAAAAAGGCGGGTATTTAAAAAATAAATATTCCTGAGGTGAGAATAATTATGAATCTACTAATAGATACACATCACAATAATGAGGAAATAATCGTGTCAATATCGGGAGAAATCGATGCGTTCACAGCACCGAAGCTTCGCGAAGAAATCATGCCTTTAGCCGAAAAAGAAAACCAAACGATTATCATCAGTTTGAAAGATGTCTCCTATTTAGATAGTACCGGACTCGGAGTGTTTGTCGGGTTATTCAAACAGCTGAAGAAAAATGATGGGGAAATGAAACTTGTGGACTTATCAGATCGGCTGAAACGTCTTTTTGAAATTACCGGTTTAAGCAACATTATGACAATTTCGTCCAACTAAAAAAACAGGTAGGGTCAAAACTATTTCAAAGATAAGAGGTGGGGGTTATGAACCAAGTGATGGATTATATTGAAATGAAGATTCCAGCAAAACCTGATTATGTAGGTGTAATCCGTTTGACGATATCGGGAATTGCAAGCCGTATGGGTTTTACATACGAGGAAATTGAAGACATCAAGATTGCCATCAGTGAAGCCACAACGAACGCTGTTCAGCATGCGTACCATGGTGATGAAGGCGGCGAAATTATTGTTGGCTTTGGGATTTACGCGGATAAGTTAGAGATGATGGTTGCAGACAATGGAAAAAGCTTTAATTTTATCCAAACGAAAAAAGAACTAGGCCCATACACAAAGTCAAGTACAATCGATGAACTGGCAGAGGGAGGGTTAGGTCTATTTTTGATAGAGACGCTCATGGACGAGGTCCGTGTTTCGAATCAATCAGGTGTAACAGTCTTCATGGTGAAGAATGTAAGTGGGGAGCGTGAAATTCATGACCAAGCCATCTCGAACCATGAAGCGCAGTAAGGAAGAAATTGATGCGCTCATCCTCCAAGTGCAGGAAACCGGAGATTCTGACGCACAGGAAATCTTAGTGGAAAATTACACGGCACTTGTTGGCAGTCTGGCCCACAAATATTCAAAGGGCAGAGATTTTCATGAAGATATCATGCAGGTAGGGATGATTGGACTTTTAGGCGCGATCAAACGCTATGAGCCGGATGTCGGCAGATCATTCGAGTCGTTTTTAATTCCGACCGTGATCGGAGAAATCAAGCGATTCCTCCGCGATAAAACTTGGAGCGTTCATGTGCCAAGACGCGTGAAGGAATTATGGCCAAAGCTAAAAACTGTGGTGGACGAGCTGACCAATCTATATCAGCGCTCACCAAAAATTCAGGAAATTGCTGATTACTTAAATGTAAGTGAGGAAGAAGTGCTAGAAGCCATGGAAATGGGAAAAAGCTATCAATCCGTCTCTGTCGACCAGCCTATTGAAACGGGGTCCGAGGGAAGCACCGTGACAGCGCTGGATATAATGGGATCGAGAGAAGAAGGGTATGAAAAGGTAGACCAGCGAATGCTGCTGCAAAGCGTCCTCCATGTGCTATCAGAGCGCGAGAGGGAAATTATCCACTGGACGTTTATTGAAAATAAGAGCCAAAAGGAAACAGGTGAGTTATTGGGAATTTCACAAATGCACGTATCAAGGCTGCAAAAAAAGGCGATTGATAAATTGCGTAAGGCACTCACCAAGGATGCGTATTCAGGGGTAACCAATGCTTGAAATTGAAGCCAATTCCTTTGTACACGCCCGTGCCTTTCAAGTTCAAAAAGAAGGAAACAGCTTTAATGGCGACAGCTTTTTCATGAAGGCAACTGATGAGTATTTCATCTGTTCAGTAGCGGATGGGCTAGGAAGCGGCCTACATGCCAATAAGTCATCGGATGCGGTCATGGAAGTGGTCAAAGAACATCATCATGAAGAGGTCGAGTTGTTAATGGATTACTGTAACCAGGCCCTGAAGATGAAAAGAGGCGCCACCGTATCAATTTTAAAAGCTGATTTTAAGAAGAAGGAAGTCACCTTCTGCTCGGTAGGCAACATTCAATTTGTCTTCTATCTTCCTTCAGGACTCTATATTTATCCCATTCCCGTCACCGGCTTTTTATCCGGTAAGCCGCAAACGTATCGCATCGAGACCTTTCCCTATGAACCCAATTCCAAATTTATGCTCCATACCGATGGAATCCATCTTCCATCGATCAAGCAGGAGCTCACCCGGTTCGAATCACTCGAAGACATGTCGAACCACCTAAAAATATATACAACGTCAGGAAAAGACGACGCTACCTTCATGGTCGGCCAGCTATTTTAACCCAAAAAATAGTGTGGTCGGCTTTTTTGTTTCGCTCCACAGTCCTTGTTTTTATAGAGTTGTGGGTGTGGTTTAGTAGTTGGCGAGTAAAATGGGGAGATTGACGAGTAAAGTGTGAAGTTTGACGAGTGAAATAGAAAATCGACGAGGAAATCATATTTTTGACGAGTAAGTCAACGAAAGTGACGAGTAAGAAAGGAATTCATATAAAAAGGGTAATTTTAAAGGTACTTCAAGAGGTGATCAACACAGAATTTGAAAGGAAGATACTGGGGCCAGGCTAAGGCCTGGCTTTTTGTGTTGGTGAAGCACTCGTGATCAGTCAGGTGAAGGTCGTCCGCCAATTGAGTTGTGTTATCCGCCAGTTGGGAGATGCTATCCGCCAGTTGAAAGTGCATCCGCCAATTGGGAGATGCTATGCGCCAGTTGGGGGGGGTTATCCGCCAGTTGAAAGGTACCATCCGCCAATTGAGGCCAGCTATCCGCCAGTTAAACCTGCCCCATGCCTGCGAGTGGTTTCATTTCACGCGGTACGGGTATTTTATAGTGAAAAAGATGCAGGGAGAAACTCGTATGAAAAAACTTAGGGTCGAATTTGTGTATGTGCTTATGATGCTGGCGTTCGGATATGTGGCGCTTGGCACCAATGTTCCTTTTTCATGGAAAGCGCTTTGTATCACCTTGTATGGGATCATGATCGTAAAAACGGTCATCTCGCTGTGGCTCGAAAACCGCCCTGCCCAGAATACACTCCTATGGATGTATATCCTCATTTTCCTGCCAATCTTAGGCTACATCTTTTACGTCTACTCCGGCCAGCTAGTACATAAAGGAGAGCTGTTCAAGAGAAAGCGCAGCCTCGACCGGGAATTATTTGAAGAACTCAACAAGCAAACGCGCGGGGTAGCTGCACCAGGAGTGGACCAGGCCGTCATGTCAGGTCTGAACGAACACCAGCGCAGCTTTGCCAATTATCTAGAGCGGGTGACCTTAACCAGTTGGAATCAACACTCGCGAACAAAAATGCTGAGAAATGGGAACGAAACCTTCGAAGAGATCAAACAGGCGCTCCAGCAGGCTACGGACTTTATCCATATCCAATATTACATTTTTCGCTATGACCGCTTGGGAAAAGAACTGATCGACATCTTAACCGAAAAAGTCCGGGAAGGCGTAACCGTACGCCTCATGTACGATGCAGTCGGCAGCTTCTCCCTTTCTAACGCCGACCTGAAAATCATGGCGGATGCCGGCATCCAGCTCCACCCGTTCTTACCGATCCAAGCAGGCTTCATCAACCAAAAGTTCAACTTCCGGAATCATCGCAAAATCATCATCATCGACGGAAAAGTAGGCTTCGTCGGCGGGCTCAACGTGGGTATCGAATACCTTGGCGAAAACGACCAATTCGGCTTTTGGTGCGACACCCACGTCAAACTCGAAGGCGATGCCGTCCAAACCTTACATGCCGTCTTTTTACTGGACTGGCTCTATGCCTCAGGCGAACATCTTTTTGAAAATGAACACTATTTGCAGCCGAAACCAGTCGACGGTGATGGACTGGTCCATGTCGTCGCAACAGGTCCCGAAACACGTGACATGAGCGACCACTACTACGCCATGATCTCCTCGGCCACCGAATCCATCTGGATTGCGACCCCGTACTTCGTTCCGAGCCCGTCTATTCAAACAGCGCTCCGGATCGCCGCCCGGAAAGGTATCCAAGTTCGGTTGATGGTTCCTGAGAAAAACGACGGGTTTCTTACGCAATACGCCACCCAGTCCTACTTTCCGGAACTGCTGCGTGCAGGAATCGAAATCTATTCCTATCAAAAAGGATTTCTTCATAAAAAAGTTCTTATTGTCGACGGCGACTTGGCTTCGATTGGGACAGCCAACTTCGATATGCGCAGCTTCCAATTGAATTTCGAGGTCAATTTGTTTTTAACCGGAGCGGACTCCATTGGCGAGCTCGTGGACCACTTTGAGGAGGACATCAAAGACAGCTGCCGCGTCCGCCCCGTCGAGTTTTACAAACGAAAGGCTACTGTTAAATTCAAAGAAAGTTTCGCCCGGTTGTTTTCCGGCGTGCTGTGATTTTGAGGTCTAAATGTGAGTCGAATCTAATATTTTTAGGTAGAGGGTAATTCTAAAGAAAATAGGTGATTCGATCATGTTTGCTGTTCATTTTTTAGAAAACAAAAATGTGTTATTGACGCAGTTGCTCAGGCGTGTGCCGGAAGAAGGAGAAGCCATCAAGATTAAGGGACGAAAAGGGACGGTGGCCAAAGTAACCAATGTGGATGAGAAAAACATCCAAGTGCAGGTAGTCTTAGAAAAGGTCAACAAAAACAAACAAGCGGCCCTGGATCCATCTAAAAAGAAAAGAAGATAAACGTGTACGAACGCGCCATTTATTGGGGCGTTTTTTTATTCTGTCGGATAGCCATGGGTATTGGGTACGCAGGAAGGGTCTACGAGCCCGATGCCCGAGGAAAGGAAAGCAAAAGGTGGCGTAGAGGGGGTCTATGCGACCGAATGGAAAGGAAAATTCATCGAAAGGTCGCGTAGAGAGGTTCTATGCGACTGAAGTGAAAGGAAAATCCATTAAAAGGGTTCGTAGAGTGGTTTTACGAGTCCGAACCAGGTGGGAAGGATAGCCTCGGGTTACGAAGCAAGGTTTTACGAACGTGTCCTTGCAAAAAGCAGGGCTTTTTATCGACCAAATCCACTCGTTCATAGCTTTGCCATAACATTTCTAACAAACTGTGAACTTATCAATATAGCCATGTTTTTTAAGTGAAAAAGTAATATATTGTAAGTGTAAAGAACATAACAAACTTTGAAAGAAGGAATCATTTATGTTTAACAAATTTTTAAGGGAAAACAAAATTGCCTCTGTGATTTTAACTGTCCTTCGTTTATATCTCGGTTACTCTTGGTTTACAGCAGGATTTCATAAATTAACTGGTGGATTCGATGCTGCTGGCTTCTTAAAAGGAGCGATCGCCAATCCAGTAAAAGGCCCAGATGGCGCAGTCGTCTTTGGTTGGTACGTAGACTTCTTGAAACACATTGCTCTTCCAAATGTCGATGTCTTCAACGTTCTTGTTCCTTGGGGCGAAACACTAATCGGTTTAGGCTTAATCTTAGGCTGCTTAACAACAACTGCCATGTTCTTTGGTCTCGTGATGAACTTCAGCTTCTTCTTAGCAGGTACAGTATCTCACAACCCTAGAGACATTTTCCTTGGCTTCATCATCTTAACTGCTGGCTACAACGCTGGTAAAATTGGTTTAGACCGTTGGGTAGTACCTTACTTCAGAAGAATGGGCAAAAAAGACACAGTTAATGTAAAAAACAAAACCGCGTAACGTTCTAACAAAATGCAAATAGGCAAAAAAAAGAGACTGCAGCTTAGCTTGCAGTCTCTTACTATATATTAGGTAGGGGGGATGTTGTTGTTGAACCAATAAAGCTTGGATTACGCAGTGCGTTTCATGCTTTTTAGAATAAAGCTGACAATGAATACCAGGATTATTGCACCGATGAGAGCCGGAATGATGAAAAAGCCTCCGACTTCAGGACCCCAGCTTCCTAGTAGGAAGGATCCTAACCATGCACCAATGAATCCTGCAATAATATTTCCAATGATACCTCCTGGCAGGTCACGCCCCAAAATAAGTCCAGCAAACCAACCAATAATTCCTCCGATAATTAATGCCCAAATAAATCCCATATGATTTCTCTCCTTTCAAAATTTTAAAGTAAGTAACTCTGGTTATTAAATACCCGCCGTGGCGGACCTTAAACCAACAATTTTAGATTTTTTTTTAGACGATATCTCTATTATGTTGCACTCTCTCACGCAAGCGTGCAGCCGGGGGAGTGGCGCCCGTTTTTAATGCTTTCTGGCAGGCTTTTAATTCTGAGGTGAACTTGTTGAAGCCCTCCAGATTGCGTTCATCCAGGCAAGTGTCGATTTTCCTCTTTAATAAACTAATCTTAAAAATCAATTCAGTTTGCCGCTTTTGCTCTGCGTGATAGATCTCTTTCCATTTCTTCGATTCCTCCCAGCGATAATCGCTGAGCTTCGATAAGCGACAACCGCACTTACACAGTGTTTCATTCATATTAATGACGTAAAATTCGGCGTTCCCACAGTTTTTGCATAAAAGTTTCCTCATATTAAATACACCTCCATTTAGATTGAAGCATATAGCTCGTCTGTAAAATCTATTAGGTATATACCCACGGTCGATTCATTTGTAACCATGCAAAAATTTTTAGAATAATAGGTTTCATTTTTTCAGGATGCGGTTATATAGCAAGTAGAACGACAAGCTGCTGGTGAACAAGGCAGCTCCAACAAATCACAAGGAGGAGACTACTATGGAAACAGTAAAAGTCGTTGAAAATGGTGTACAAGCAAAGCAGGAAATTGAACATTTAATGACACAAGGGTTTACAAAGGATGACATTTATTTATTGGCACATGATAAAAACCGCTCGGAGCATCTGGCGGACGGATTGGACCTTAACGATGTGGGTGTCGCCGAACAAGGCTTGTTTGAAAGGATGGCCAATGTGTTTCGTTCACGTGGAGATGAATTGCGCTCGAAGCTGGAGTCACTAGGCCTGTCACAGGAAGAAGCTGAGCGTTATGAGAAAGAGATGGATTACGGCCGAGTAGTTGTTGTAGCATCCAAATCTGCATGAGTTGAACATATGATAGGAAGCAAAAGTGTGGGTCTTTTGTTTCCTATCGATTCCCTAATATTTAAAAGATGGGTTAATGGAGAAAATTGATACTTTTTAAACTCTGTTGGTTGAAGAGGAAATCAACAGGCCATTTTATAGGAATAAAACAAAGGAGAGGATTAAGATGAAATTTTCAAATTTAAGCTTGGAGAAATTAGTAGGAGCCCGTGAGCGCGCACGTCGTAAAGTACGATCAGACCACAACCTGGAGCAGCATTTCGAAACACCAATCATTCACCGTGAGATTCAAGGAGAACGAGTGTATGTCCCATTAAACCTACATCGAGTATGGAATGAAGCGTAAATTAATGAATCTAACACCAAACTAGCTGCCTAAATCCCGTTAAAAGAAGTATGAACGGAATTTAGGCAGTTAGTTTGTTTTTCACATTTTAGACACATTTAAAAAGGATTTTTAAAAAAGTAGAAACTGTTATATCTTTCCTTCGTCTATATGTTAGAATTATCTTTGTGTGAAAAAAGGGGGTAGCAGAATGATAAATGATTTTGGGCAAGTAGCGTTAGTCAGCATCCTGTCACATTTGGTGTTCATCGCCTTAGTATGGTGGGCCCTGCAGTCTATTCGCTTAGATAAGCTGATCAAGCCGAACCATGTGTTTCAAGCGCGGCTTCTCTACATATTATTAGCCATTTTCATCGGGTCGTCTGTTAGTAACTTTTTCCTGGATTATCTCCAATGGTCAAGGCAACTGCCGTTAATCTTCAATAATTAGCTGCGTTTGGAAAAATATGATAGAAATACTATTTGTGTACAGCCCAATTGGTAAAAATTTAGGTCTTCATACATGTTCCCATTTGTCGATATTTTGAGTACAATCATCTTTATGTGGAAAGCTAAGGTTGTCTCACTTAGGAACTTGTCTCATTTTTCAGGGAAGTTTTAGAACTTGTCTAAATGTGACGACAATTCCCAAGTATGCTCACCCGCTACCTGGTAACAATGGTAGTAAGGGGGAGTAGAGAGATGAAAAGATATCGTAACTTTTTTTTATCAATGATGACAATTTTGAGTTTGACCCTGGTTGTTTTCGGGTACAAAACAACTGAAGCAAATGGGTACGGTGCTTTAACACGTTTCCAAGTGAATCCGACGGGTGCAGAGGATTTGGCAAAAATCGGTTCTGTTTTTCAAGCAGAACATATTTTGCTCGATGAATGGTCTTTTTATGCAAGAGAAAAAATGACCGGCATCCAAAGTGAGCAGGACGTGAAGGAATACGCCGAAAAACTTCAGGAAAAGTTCCCGAATTGGGATTGGTCGATTAAAAATACCAGCCAAAAATGGGAAGTAACAGCAGTATCTCCAACATCAAAACACCACAACGAAATGCTTCAAATTATGGCAACCCACACAAAACAACCTGTTAATGCGTATATAGTTTATAGTGTCAGTGGAAAAGAGTGGAATAAGGCGATAGCGGCCGAATTCACTACGAAGGAATTTAAAAGTAGGCTATCCGACATATTTCGTGAAAAACCTACAGTTTTTTCTTGTATGAAAGGCGTTTTCAGTGATAAGATTGATACGGCTTTACCTACAACAGTAAGGAATTTACTGTCAGATTTCCATGCAACAGAAGTCGAAGCGTTAAAAGAGGAGACTTTCATGTCTGTTTCGGCGAATTCGCCGATGTTTACTGGCTCCATAGAAGATCAAAGAGATAACATGAATTTACAAATTGGCATACGCTCCGAAGGATTGGGCGGAAAGACTACCCTTGTAGTTGGCACACCCATCATAACGATTGAATATTAATATAGAGAAAATGGACGCGGAGGGGAATACTCTTGGAAAAGATCATCGTCCGCGGCGGACAAAGGCTTACAGGAACGGTGAAAGTGGAAGGCGCAAAGAATGCCGTTCTGCCTGTTATCGCTGCAACATTATTAGCAAGTGATGGAAAAAGTGTGATACGTGATGTACCTACACTCTCCGATGTATATACAATTAATGAAGTTTTACGCAACTTAAATGCTGAAGTCGTCTTCGAAAACAATACAGTTGTCGTCGATGCATCCAGAGAGTTGAAAGTGGAGGCGCCATTCGAATATGTTCGTAAAATGCGCGCGTCTGTTCTAGTCATGGGATCTTTATTAGCACGTAACGGCCGTGCAAGAGTCGCTTTACCTGGCGGCTGTGCAATCGGATCTCGTCCAATCGACCAGCACTTAAAGGGCTTTGAAGCCATGGGTGCAACGGTGAAGGTTGGAAATGGCTTTATCGAAGCGGAAGTAGATGGCCGCTTAAAGGGAGCTAAGATTTACTTGGATTTCCCAAGTGTTGGTGCTACAGAGAACATCATGATGGCAGCCACTCTTGCGCAGGGTACAACCATCATTGAGAACGTCGCAAAAGAACCAGAGATCGTGGATCTGGCTAATTTCTTGAATAAAATGGGCGCTAAAGTAAGAGGCGCAGGTACGGGCACGCTTCGTATTGAAGGTGTCGATGTGCTATTTGGTGCTGACCACAACATTATTCCTGACCGTATCGAAGCAGGTACCTTCATGGTAGCTTCTGCGATTACTCGCGGTAATGTATTGGTAAAGGGTGCTGTTCCGGAACACTTATCTTCTCTTATTGCAAAAATGGAAGAGATGGGTGTGGAAATCATCGAGGAAGAGGATGGCGTACGTGTAATCGGTCCTGACAAGTTAAAGGCCGTTGACATCAAGACGATGCCGCATCCTGGTTTCCCAACGGATATGCAGTCCCAAATGATGGCATTATTGCTTCGTGCGGATGGTACATCTATGATTACGGAAACGGTATTTGAAAACCGTTTTATGCACGTAGAAGAGTTCCGTCGCATGAATGCGGATATCAAAATTGAAGGCCGTTCCGTTATTTTAAATGGTCCTTCTAATTTACAAGGTGCAGAAGTAGCAGCAACGGACCTTCGTGCAGCAGCTGCGCTGATCTTAACTGGTTTAGTGTCAGATGGCGTAACTCGCGTGACTGAGTTAAAGCACTTAGACCGCGGCTATGTGAACTTCCACGGTAAACTAATGGCTCTTGGCGCTGACATTGAACGCGTCAAAGAAGCAGATGAAATTTTCGTCGCAGAGGAAAAATTCGTCTCCGACATGAACGCATAATGATTTGAACAAAGACAACGGACCCTGATGGATATCAGGGTCTGTTTTTTTGTGCTTAGGCGTAGAGTGGTCTCAGGCACCCTTCGTAGACACTTGTCTATGTGGGATGGACAAGGTGGTAGTTGTGGTGGCAGATACCGTTCGTGGACATTTGTGTGTGGGGGGTGGACGCTGGGTTTGGTGAAGGGTTTGTGTTCCTGCTTGAAGCTTGTTAGCAGTCAGGGATGGAGTTCATTTTTCAAAAAGTTTGTGTAATAAATGCTTGTCCGCTTCCATATGATGAATTGAGACGCAACCCGGCTGGTATGTGCCGGATGTGAATTTGACAAACTGGAGGCACACTCATGAAAAAAATCAAACCACTCATCGTACTAGCGACACTTCTCATTGCCCTGACTTTAGTTGTTCCTGCTGTCCTTGTCCTGCCGTTCTCGGATGAACACAAGGCGAGCGGAAAATTAGGTGAAGAATTGAAAAAGACCTCGAACAATGAGGCGCAGGCGTCCTCTACGGCGGATATGGCGGTCGAAGTAGCGGTGTTCCGTTCCGCGAAATCAAAGATTGAGAAAGTGAATTTAGAAGATTACCTCGTTGGTGTGGTGGCAGCAGAGATGCCGGCTGACTTTAAAGAGGAAGCGCTCAAGGCTCAGGCCCTCACAGCGAGAACGTATATTGTGAAGAGATTGGTCAGTAAGGATACGCTAGGGGCGCCAAAAGGAGCGCAGGTTACGGATACGGTGATTCACCAGGTCTACAAGAGTGATGAGGAGTTGAGAAGGGCGTGGGGCACGGATTATGACTGGAAGATGAAGAAGGTGCTTGAGGCGGTCCGCTCGACGGCTGGGCAGATTTTAACTTATAAGGGAGAGGCGATTCAGGCTACATTTTTCTCAACAAGCAATGGGTACACGGAGAATTCGGAGGATTATTGGGGTGGGAACATTCCGTATTTAAAAAGTGTGTCGAGCCCGTGGGATAAGAAGTCACCGAAGTTTAACAGCCAAAAGGTGATGACTGTAAAGGAGTTTGAAGCGAAGCTGGGCGTGAAGGTGGGCGCAGGTTCACAGATTGGGAAGATTGTGGAGCGCACGACGGGTAAACGTGTGGCGAAGGTTGATTTTAGTGGGAAAGTGCTGTCGGGGAAGGATATTCGCGAGAAGCTCGATCTCCGGTCGTCGGATTTCGCCTGGGAGCGGAAGGGTGCGAATATTGTAATCACGACGAAGGGCTTCGGTCACGGCGTGGGGATGAGTCAGTACGGAGCCAACGGGATGGCGGAGGAAGGCAAGAATTATAAGGATATTGTGAAGCACTATTACCAAGGTGTTGAGATTACGTCGGCGGATAGTTTGATGGCGACGATAACGGCGCAGAAGTAGTTGGTGTGTGGGGAGCCAGGCTAGGGGGCCTGGCTTTTTTGTGTGGTTGATACCTTGTTCATAGTGGACGATACAGGGTTAGGGTCTCTTAATAGTATGTGGGGAGGTCGCTCAGCTTAATTTGAGGGTTGAGTTTTGGGGGGAGTGGCCGATAAGTTGTTGGTAGTGGCCGAAAATAGGTGGAAAGTGGCCGATAAATTTAGAAAGTGGCCGATATCCACGAAAAAGTGGCCGATAACGGTTCTCAGTACCAATCAGGGGTTATAAAAAAGGGTGATTTTCACAAAATGGACAAGAAGAGTCAGCCTTTGGCGGAGGATTTCCCAAAAGAAAGGAGAACTTTTAACAAAAAACGAAGGGAATGATGCAATTGATCGCGAAAGAATGCAAAGTTTCGTTGAGAATTAAAAAATATGAGGCGCTTGAGAGAAGGATTCATGCAAATCATCCGATTCGACCCAAATTAGCTGACGAATATCATAAATGGATGGCAGGGTACAAAGGAGAAAAGTCTTTGGAATTCTACTTGAGTATGCTTCCCGAGGAAAAATATCTAATTTTCCACAATCTTCGCCTTTCACTAGGGAAATACTTTTTTCAAATGGACTACTTGCTCCTTAGTGCAGCATTTGGCCTGATACTTGAAGTGAAGAATAGGAAAGGAACATACCTTTTTGAAAAATATTTAAATCAGGTCACCATGAAGACCCCTGAAAAAGAGGAACGAATTAAGAATCCGGTGTTACAAGCAAAGTTACAGGCGAGCAAATTAAAGAAGTGGCTGGCAAAGCACAATTCTCCGGATTTCCCTATCCATTATCTTTTTGTAAATAGTAATAACAAGGCAGTCATCCGAACAGAGTCTGGTCACGAACAGATTCTGCGGTATATCTGTAACAGTGAAAGCTTGGTGGATAAAATAACTCTCATAAGCAACTATGAGAAGAGGGAAATAGTAGACACAAAGACTTTACGTAAACTGAAGCGACTTCTTTTATCCAGTGATACACCTGAAATTTTCGATATACTAGAACACTTCCAGCTTACTCCCCATGACATCATCACTGGCGTTCAATGTCCCGAGTGCGGCTTTTTATCAATGAATTATAAGTATGGCAAATGGTCTTGTCCGAACTGCCCTTGTCATTCAAAAACCGCGCATATTCAAGCCATTCGAGATTATTTCCTCTTAATTAAGACCTCGATTACCAATTCCGAGCTGCGGAAATTTCTACATATTAAGTCCCCGAAAGTGGCCAATAAAATCCTTAGGCAATTGGATTTACCTTCAGAAGGCACCTTAAAAGGCAGAATTTATTTTCCAAAAGCAGAATGGTTATAAGCGTTTCAAAACTTTCCCCAGCCGCGGAAATCTCCCAGTAAACAACGCCCCTCTGACAAAGTAAAAACACACGCTGATTCCGGTGATGTCTTTGACAAAGTCGAATAGGGTTGCTGAGCGGTAGGGTACGAATGATTGGTGGATTTCGTCGCTGATTCCGTAGATGGCGGCAAATACGGCGCAGGCGATATTCAGGAATGGCGTAAATGCGCTGCGGCGTGTTAAGAAGGCCAATACTAGTAAAACATAAAAAAAAGCAAATTCTATTAAATGCAGGGACTCCTTGATGGTTGAGTCAAGGGATGCGTCTGGCAGCTCGACGAAATGGTCGGGTGGCAGGCTGGATTGGATCCAGATGATGGCCATGTATGCGAGGGGTAAAGCACGTAACCCCCATTTTAATAGCACTTTCATATGTTTTTTCCTCCTAATTAAAAAAATTTTTCCCCTTCATGCATAAAAAGAATAAGGTTGTCGAAAAATAACTCTAAAAAATTTTTTTGGCTTCGTGTATATAATTCTACTTATCTGTTCAGAATGATTGCTGAGGTGATGAAAATGAGAGAGGAAGAAAACAAACGATCTTCTCAAAGTTCCAGTGTAAAACGCTTTTTCAAAAAGCGTTGGGTATTTCCAGCCATCTATATCGCAAGTGCAGCTATCATTCTGACCGCAGTTTTATGGTTCCAAACTAGCAATAGTGCGACAGACAAATACGATTATAAGTCCACTGATCTTGCTGGTAAAAAGAATCAAACACCAGCTGTTGAAGTTAACAAACCGTTGGAAAACTTCAAGATGCCAGTGGCAAAGGCTGATGACGCAGTCGTAAAAATGAAATTCTATGATTTCCAAGGCAAAGCAGAAGACCAGGAAGCAGCATTAGTATTCTACAATAATACGTATGTGCCAAACACTGGGATCGATATCACGATGAAAAACGGCGAAACATTTGATGTTGTTGCATCATTAAGTGGTACCGTTACTCGTGTCGATGAAGACGCCGTCCTAGGAAACGTCATTGAAGTAGAGCACGACAAAGGTATTGTAACACAATATCAATCAGTTAAAGACATTAAGGTTAAGGTTGGCGAAGAAGTAAAACAGGGACAAGTTCTTGCCAAGGCTGGACAAAGCTTGTTCAATGAAAAAGCTGGAACCCATGTACATTTTGAAATTCGTAAAGACGGTATTGCTGTAAACCCAACGAATTATTTTGAAAAATCGTTAACGACATTACAGGAAGAAAAGCTTTCGGATGACAATGCAAGTGATTCAGTCGATAGTCCACAAATCAAGGATGATGAGCAGAAATTAGAAGATCCTGCGAACTCTACCGATGAAAAAAAATCAGGTGATGACAAGTCATCTGACGAAAAAACAGACGACGAATCAATGAACTCTACACAAAACAAAAATTCATAATAATGAATGTGACCAAAGGGGAAGGGGAATCACTTTCCTCTTTTTTTTGTCTAGATTTTGGGGTGTCAGGCACCACAGAAAGACACTTTCCAACTGGGGTGGACAAAAGGGTGGGGTGTCCTCTCGTAGTGGACAAGTGTCCCCGAATGGTGCCTGACACCCATTTGGTATCCAATTTATGTTAAAATGGGTGTAAAGGGAGGGATTGGTTTGAGGAGAGTGGCAGGATTCTTAGTCGTGGTGTTGCTGGTTGTTGCTGCGCTTGCTGGGTGCAGTAAGGTGCCGACACCGCAGGATCGTTTTTCGGAGTACATAGCTTTATGGAATAAGCAGAAGTTTGATCAGATGTATGATTATCTATCAAACGATGCAAAGAAGAAAATTTCCAAAGATGAGTTTACAACCCGCTATCAAAAAATCTACAAAGACCTTCAGATTAAAGACCTCAAGATAAACTTCAAAAAACCGAAAGAAGATAAGCAGGCTGATAAAGAGCAAGCCCAGTATTCTTTTACCGCAAAAATGAGCAGTATTGCAGGAACTATTCAATTTACCCAACAAGCAACGTTACAAAAGGAAGAAAGAGACGATAAGAAAAACTGGTTTGTAGACTGGCATACAGGGTTCATTTTTCCAAAGATGAAGGAAGGCGACAAGATTAGCTTGAGCACGGTGGCACCGACCCGGGGGGAGATCCTTGATCGCAATGGGAATGGACTTGCTGTGAATGGGCAGGTGTATGAGGTCGGCGTGGTCGCTGGGAAGGCGGATGAGGCCACTCTCGCGCAGATAGCGCCGCTGTTGAAGATACAGCCGGAACAGATTCAGAAGGTGCTTAGCGCTAGCTGGGTGAAGCCGGGGCTGTTTGTTCCGCTGAAGAAGGTGTCGATGGACGACCAGGAACGGATTGCGCAGTTGGTTGCGCTAGAGCCCGTTCAGACGCGTAAGGTGGGGGCGAGGATTTATCCGTATAAGGAAGCGGCGGCGCAGCTAATTGGCTATGTGGGGCCGATTACGGCGGATGAGCTGGAGAAGCGTAAGGACAAGGGATATACGAGTGGAGATGTGATTGGGAAGCGCGGCCTTGAGCAGGTGCTGGATGAGAAGTTGAAGGGCACGAGCGGCGTGAAGATTCTTATTAAGAAGAAGGCTGGCGGAGAGGAAGTGCTCGCGGAAAAGCCGGTGATGAATGGGCAGAGTGTGAAATTGACGATTGATGCGGAGTTGCAGCTGTCGGCCTTCAATGAGCTGAATGGGGAAGCGGGGACTGCTGCGGCAATGAATCCGATGACGGGCGAGACGTTGGCACTTGTGAGCAGCCCGTCGTTTGATCCGAACCAGGCGGCGCTTGGGTTCTCGGCTGATGAGTGGAAGGCGTTGCAGGAGGATGCCCGAAAGCCTTTGACGACGCGGTTTAAGCAACTATATGCACCGGGGTCGGTGATGAAGGCGATTACGGCGTCTGTGGGCTTAGAGAAGGGGACGATTAATCCCAATGAGCAGGTTCCTATTCTTGGTCCGAAGTGGCAAAAGGATCAGTCGTGGGGCGGCTATTTTGTGACGCGGGTCCATGTAGGCAGTCCGGTTAATTTGGAAAAGGCGCTCGTGTTCTCGGACAATATTTATTTCGCACAGGCAACGTTGAAGCTGGGGAAGGAGAGCTTTGCGGAAGGCTTGAAGAAGTTCGGGTTTGAAGAGGAGATGGGGTACGCGTATCCGCTCGAGACTTCTCAGATTGGAAAAATGGACAGTGAGATTTCGCTGGCGGACTCTGGTTATGGGCAGGGACAGATTCAGATGAATATTGTGCATTTGCTGGCGTCCTATACTCCGTTTGTTAATGGTGGCAATATGATTAAGCCGACGCTTTTGGCGGATGAAGCGCAGGGACAGGTGTGGAAGGAAGCAGCGGTTTCTAGTGAGCATGCGGGGCTGATTGCTGCAGATTTACGGAAGATCGTGGGTGATGCGGGCGGAACGGCGCATGCAGCTGAGATGGCTGATTACCCGCTTTCTGGAAAAACGGGCACGGCTGAGATCAAGCAGAAGCAGGGGGAAAAGGGTTCGGAGAATGGCTGGTTTATCGCCTATAACGCAAATACGCCAAGCCTGATGGTCGCGATGATGGTGGAAAATGTGCAAGATCGCGGCGGTTCTCAGGTGCCGGTGAAAAAAGTGAAAAATATTTTTGTGAATTGGAAATAGTGTTTTTTAGGCGCCTGGGGGACTGGGCGTTTTTTGTTGTTTTGGTTATTGAGTTTTTTTGGGAAGGGGTTTATGTTCCTGAAATGGTTGTGGAGAAGAGGAGTGGGTAAGGTAGAAGGGTTCTACGTGACCGAGGAGGGAAGAAAAAAGAGCGACGGGTAAGGTAGAAGGGTTCTACGTGACCGAGGAGGGTAGAAAGAGGAGCGACGGGTAACGTAGAGGGGTTCTACGTGACCGAAAAGGGAAGAAAAAGGAGCGACGGGTAAGGTAGAAGGGTTCTACGTGACCGAAGAGGGTAGAAAGAGGAGGGACGGGTAACGTAGAGGGATTCTACGTGACTGAGGAGGGAAGAAAAAGGAGCGGTGGGTAAGGTAGAAGTGGTCTAAATACAAATTAAGCCATCCACTGAAACTTCTCCAAATCAATCACACCACCTAAACCAATCTCCACTCCTTCCGCTTCCAACGATAGTACCTGCTCGTTGTATGCTTCGTCTTCTTGGAGGGCAATCTGGCCTTTCGCATTAATGACACGGTGCCAGGGGAGGCGGTGTTTCTTGCTCATGGAGTGGAGAATTCTCACGACTTGGCGGGCCGCCCTAGGGCTTCCAGCGAGGCGGGCGATCTGGCCATAGGTCATAACCTTTCCTGCAGGGATGCCTCGGATAATTTCGATTACATTTTCGGTAAATGGAGTCATGGGTTTTGGTTCCTTTCGGTGGATGGTTCCCGGTCCGGCGCAGATATGTGCTTCAATGACAGGAAAATCCTTCTAAACAGTCTAGGACCATTATATAATATTTTGAAAAAAGACAAGAGGGGAACGCGGCAAATGAAGACATTACTTTTAACAGGATTTGAGCCATTTTTGGAGTTTCCAATCAATCCGACTGAGAAAATTGTAAAAGAACTCGATTGCACCTGCGTTGGCAGCTACCAAATTAAAGGGCTGCTGTTGCCGGTGGATTATCAGGAGGCGGGGAAACGAATCCTAGAAGAAATCAAAGAACAAAACCCGGATGCGGTGCTTTCCCTTGGGCTCGCAGCAGGGCGGTCAACGATTACTCCAGAGCGAATCGCTATCAATTGCCGCGATGGCGCGCCGGACAACAATGGTGTCGTGCTGAATGATGCTCCCATTATCGAGGATGGTCCGGATGGTTATTTTTCCACACTGCCAATAAGGAAATTCGTCAATGCCCTCCATGAGAACGGCTTTCCGGCGAGAATCTCGAATTCGGCTGGGACGTATCTTTGTAATAATGTGATGTATGTGCTGCATGAATGCCAGGACAGGCCGGTTGGATTTGTTCATATCCCTGCCTCGCATGAATTGGTGCTGGATGGAAAAAAAGAGCTGCCTTCATGGTCACATCGGGATTTATTGGAGGCTATAAAGGTCATGATTCGCACTATAGAATAATATTTTTTTGAAAAAAAAGCCAAATTTCTTTCGACAAATTTCTTGGGAAATAATACGCAAAGGCCGCTATTTCCATGTGAAAACCCTTTCGAAATAAGCTTTCTTCAAGTTGTCGATTGGTGTTAAATTGTCCAATTTTCAAAAAACTTCCCGCGAAGCCTTGTCCCGTTTGAGTATTTTGTGCATAAACCCGTATCCAAGCTAATAAAATGGTTACAAACCTTTACAAAGAGAGTGTTTGAGGTGACGAGTCGTTTGAAGTTAGCGGATATTCAGTCGGGGACATGATTATTCATTGTATTGTCAGAAAGGTAGATTACTTTCTGCGTGTGGTACTCGGTACGTATGGAGCAGCATCTGAAAAGAAAATGTCCACTTCACACGGACAAATGTCTTTCTTTGGTGCCTGACACCGTACTGACACCAAACCACATGGAAGCAGAATTCGTCGAAGTGATAAGCGGGTCTCATTTCACACTACTCACATCCATATTAGGGAGGGCGAGAGTGTGCACGATTACATCAAAGAGAGAACTATCAAGATTGGAAAGTATATCGTGGAGACGAGGAAAACGGTTCGCGTGATTGCGAAGGAGTTTGGCGTATCCAAAAGTACAGTCCATAAGGATTTGACAGAGAGACTTCCTGAAATTAATCCAGAGCTGGCAAATGAGGTAAAAGAAATCCTAGATTATCATAAATCGATCCGGCACCTTCGCGGTGGGGAAGCAACTAAGATGAAGTATCAAAAAGAAGAAAAGGAAGGCGAGGCTGTCAAATAAGCCGCAGTATCAGCATCAGCACTAGAGAGGTAGATGGGGTTTTCCGTGGAATCTGAAAGACCTTCTCAAGGAATATTCCGTCAAGAAATCATTTCCGACATAATTCTTCAAAATTCAACGTAATTTAATTAAAACGTTATGGAAATTTTAAGGGTTATGATACAATAGAAAATTAGGAAATGCATGTGGAATTCCGCTTTGAGGAGGAAAGAAAAGAGAATGTTTGCAAGGGATATTGGGATTGACTTAGGAACGGCTAACGTGCTGATTCACGTAAAAGGCCGTGGAATTGTATTGAATGAGCCATCTGTTGTAGCAATTGATAAAAATACAAATAAAGTTCTTGCTGTTGGTGAAGAAGCACGCCGCATGGTGGGCCGTACACCAGGAAACATCGTTGCGATTCGTCCGTTGAAGGATGGGGTTATCGCTGATTTTGATGTAACTGAAGCAATGTTAAAGCATTTTATTAATAAGTTAAACGTGAAGGGCTTTTTATCGAAGCCGCGCATTCTGATCTGCTGTCCAACGAACATCACAAGTGTGGAGCAAAAGGCTATCAGGGAAGCAGCTGAAAAGAGCGGCGGGAAAAAGATTTATCTTGAAGAAGAGCCAAAGGTAGCAGCAATCGGTGCTGGGATGGATATTTTCCAACCAAGCGGTAATATGGTAGTGGACATCGGGGGAGGAACGACGGATGTTGCTGTTCTTTCTATGGGCGATATCGTGACTTCTTCCTCCATTAAAATGGCCGGCGACAAGTTTGACATGGAGATCCTCAACTACATCAAGCGCGAGTACAAGCTTTTGATTGGTGAGCGTACGGCTGAAAATATTAAAATCAACATCGGCACAGTGTTCCAAGGTTCTCGTTCAGAGGAAATGGAAATTCGCGGCCGTGACATGGTGAGTGGTTTACCGCGCACAATTACGGTTCGTTCGGAAGAAATTGAATCTGCGCTTCGTGAATCGGTTGCTGTCATTGTTCAAGCGGCGAAGAGTGTTCTTGAACGCACTCCACCAGAATTGTCAGCGGATATCATTGACCGTGGCGTGATTTTAACCGGCGGTGGCGCATTGCTGCACGGAATCGACATGTTGCTTGCTGACGAGTTGAAGGTTCCAGTCCTTGTAGCTGAAAATCCAATGGATTGTGTAGCGATCGGAACAGGTATCATGCTTGATAACATCGACCGCATTCCTAATCGTAAGTTAGGATAAGAGTTTTTATTGTTCGTGGTGGTATGACATCTAACAAATGGTGAAATAGTCCCGAACAATCGATGAAAAGTCTAATGAAGCAGGCTGGACAAGCCGCAGTCATTGGACTTTTTTATTTGGGCGGAAACCGCGGAATTTCCGGTTTTTTTACATCAATTGACTTTTTTTGCAAAAAATTAATGTGCAACGCTGAATAATTTTTTATAATAGAGAAGTAGTGAAAATTTTTCAAAAGCTTGCGATAGGGTTTTTAATAGGAATTTTTTAAAGAACAGTGTGGATTTTTAAACTCTGTTGATTGGAGCGGAAGGCACGAAGACTCCTGTGGGAGTATGGTTCAGGGGAGACCCCGCAAGCGCGTTCCTCCGAGGAGGCTCGCCGAAACACCCACGAACCGCTCGTGCCTGGAGCGGAAATCAACAGACAATTTAAAAGGACCTTTATAAAAGAAATCAAGTTACCGATTTTAAAAAAGTTGGTTATAATATGTATAACTCACAGGGCCCATGGGGCAGTCCGGTTAAAGGGGAATTAGTGAATGTCTGTAAACAATCAAGCCAAGACAAGAGAAGAATACAAACAAGCTAAATATGAAGAACAACAAAAAGTGAAAGCGGAAAAGCTCAGAGCCAAAGAAGAGAAGAAAAAGTTCAAGTTGAAAAAAGACACTGCGAGCGAGGAACGTGCTAGTGAAAAAATGGAGGCCGCACCGCATGCCCATAAACGCATTCGCATTCGTCTGATTCCAATTTGGCTTCGTCTGCTTCTCTTAGTGGTGTTCACATTTGTCAGCTTAATGGCTGGAGCTGCGGTTGGCTACGGTATGCTTGGCGGCGGAAAAGTTGCAGATATTTTTAAAGGATCGACTTGGACACATATTCAGGATTTAGTGGATAAGAAATAGGCTTTATAAAAGAACAGAGTTGATTTATCAACCCTGTTGATTGGAGCGGAGATCAACAGACAAGCAGCAGGGCCAAGAAATAAATAAATCGGTGGGGAAGGGATCGAAATCCCTTCCCTTTTCTGTATCTTTTCTAGTAGAATAGAGAATAATAATAGTTGTTACTAGTAGGAGGTACTAATTCAATGCTTGATATCGAACAAATCAAAGAAATCATCCCACACCGTTATCCATTCTTGCTTGTCGATCGCATCCTAGAAGTGGAAGAGGGCGTAAGAGCTGTTGGTATTAAAAATGTTTCAGCGAACGAAGAGTTTTTCAATGGGCATTTTCCTGATTACCCTGTAATGCCAGGCGTACTTATCGTTGAAGCATTGGCACAGGTTGGCGCAGTGGCTATGTTAAAAAAGGAAGAAAACCGCGGACGTTTAGCTTTTTTTGCAGGAATTGACGGCTGCCGCTTTAAAAAGCAAGTTAAGCCTGGCGACCAACTTCGCTTAGAGGTAGAAATCATTCGTCTGCGCGGACCAATCGGAAAAGGAAAGGCTGTTGCAACGGTTGACGGCGAGGTTGCATGCGAAGCAGAAATTACTTTTGCTTTGGGCGAGAAAAAGGAATAGGATTTGTACAGTACGACTGGGAGCCTGGGCTCTTGGTCGTTTTTAGATTGGCTCAATAGTTTGTGGGGTATTGCTGTTAAAAACTTCAAGCCATCTTTTTTTTACCAATGGGGAAGATAAAAACAGACCATTGCAAGTACAGGTCAAAACTTATTGGTGAAAGGGGCTTTTACGCTTGAAGAAGAAGTTATTTATGCTGCTTACGGGTTCTGTATTATCGGCTGTGTTGTTAGCGGGTTGTAACAATGATGATCGAAATCCACCGGCGCCGACAAATAACAATATCAATACACCGACAGATAACCGTATGAATAATGATTTAACACCTAACGATACGAACGATGTAATCGATGACAACATCATAGACCGTAACCATTATCCGGAATCTGAAGATAAGAATACACCGCACGATAAAGATCCGGGTAAAGATAACAATACCCCGCAAGAAGATATCATCGAGGATGATATTGACGTCAACGACAGAGACAACAAAGACGAATAATGAAAAAAGGACAGGCAACAGCGCCTGTCCTTTCCTCAATATTTGAATCTAACCCACTTGTCCACTCTAGGTGGACAGTTGTCCACGAGTGGTGCCTGACACCACTAATGTGACACCACCAAAGTCATCATCAAGGAGCAAATCCACCGTTGGCAAATAGGACTGCCATAAGAACAAATAAGACGATGAAGGCCAGGTAAAGGAGTCCGACGATGACGACGATAATCCAGCCGAGTACTTTTCGCCCAGTTTTGATAAGGTAGATCCCTAACGCAAACGGACCGAAGAAAAAGCCTAAAATAGCCCAAAGCCACCGGCTCTTATTATGTTTCGGCGCATCCACAAATAAGAAAATAGCGATAATAATTTCAACAAGAAAACTAAGTGTCGCTGACATAACTTTCCCCCCTCTATAATTCTAATAAGACTTTCCCTTTAAGTATCCCTAGGCAAACGGAAAAAATCAACAAAAATGTTAATGTTAGCATTATAGAAATATAAAAAACCAGTCCGTAGACTGGTCAAAGTTAAAGGGTTAAGGGTTTTTTACTTTTATCTTCGGTTTACTCTTCATTTTCTCCTTAAATTCCTTCAGAAGTTCAGGACCTTCCAGCCCCTTTTGCATCAGGCTGTCGAGCAAGAGCTCAGAGTAATCACTTTTATTACGGCGAAGATGGCCTTCAAACAAAACGCTGATATGCTTTTCGAATTTTTTCAATGAGACAATCTTTGTTTGAAAATAAGCGGGTGTGTTCTCCTTCTTGGTGATCACGGCTTCGAGAATCAATTCACGGCTGTGATCGAAGATAGGTTGAAAATAGTCATAGAGGGATAAATCTGTGTACGCCTCAAGCAGCCAGGTGGAGCGCTCATCTTCTTTATTAAGAATCAAGCCGTCTTCTAACGGAACTTCTACGGAAGCTTCACCATCCACAACGTCCAATGAGTATAACTTAAAAGATTTCATCGCAACCTCCAGATATCTTTTTCTAAATTATAACATATGTAGCCCAGAAACAAATGTCGAAAAATATTGGCCACGATGGCCAAAGTCGAATGATGGAGAATCCTGACAGCTAGATTTTGACACAAACAGGGGGGATAGCGCCTTTTTCTAGGATAAAGGACCTAGATAAATGAATTTAGATGATTTTACAAGAGATAGCTGCCAGGTTTATGATGGAGCCATCAAACAGGAAGGAGAGGAAAACATGATTAACCAGGTCACGCTCGTCGGCCGATTGACTAAGGACCCCGAGCTGAAAAAGACGCCTGAAGGAAACTCAGTCGCACATGTCACATTGGCGGTAAGCCGGCATTTTCGAAACCAAAACGGTGAGATTGAGGCGGATTTCGTGCAATGCGCCCTGTGGCGAAAGGCTGCCGAAAATACGTGTCAATATTGCCGAAAGGGATCCGTGGTGGGCATTACAGGCAGGCTGCAGACTCGACATTACGATAATAAAGAGGGAAAAAGGGTGTACGTCACTGAGGTAGTGGTGGAGACGATTCGTTTCTTAAGTGCCAAGCCTCATGATGTGGTGACGGAACAGAAAAAGGAGGAAGTAGGCGTTGGATTTTAGCAGCGAAGCAGCAAAGAACCTCGAACAATTACTTGAAACCTTAATTAAAATGGTTGGAAAATCGAATCAAAAGATCGCCAACTTGGAAAAACGGGTCAGTCAACTGGAATGGCTCATCAGGGAGCAACAGTTAGAACAAAGGGACAGAATGCCGATCCAAATGTACTCCAGAACCCCACAGCAATCTTCTGAAAAAATATCCTTTCACCTTTGAATCCACAATTTTATTTATTCAAAATGACAATTGATCACCAACACCTCAGATTTGCCCAAAACGAGTAGCTTTCTGGTGAGTTTTTGACACATTCCCCGCAACAGGAACCGTTGTTAAAGAAAATCAAACACCTCTCCGTAAGCATCCCCGTCCGTTCCGGCCAAATCATTGCCGGAATTTTTTTATGGAGAAAGAGGAGGGGAAATGAAAATTTATGTATAAAATGAAGTGAGCGGGGTACACTAATTGAAAAACCCCCCTGTTTTTTTAATAGAAGCCGCTGAACACATATTGTGTCAGCGGCTTCTTTGGTTGGTTAGGAATAGACTGATTTTAGTCTTAATGAATGTCGTTCACAGATTTGTCGAATATTCAGCTTCATTTAGGATGTTCATTGAAGGAAACTATAATACTATTGTCGAATAGTAATTGGTGCTGTCGTATATTGTAATTTTGGGGGTATTTGATGGATGAGAAGGTAGGGTTAATTTTTATTGGGTCAGTAAGGAAACCAGAATGTTCTATTAAAGGCAAACCAAGTTTTTTAGATGCGATGCGACTATCAAATCAGTTAAACGTTCGAACACCGAGCAGTACCTATCAGCATATGCCACTAGATGACAATCACAATTCTTTTCAAATCTCTGATTCCGATATTCAACTCACCTTTGACAGAGACCGGAACACGATAAAGATTATTGCTGGAAGCAAACAGTTGATGGATGAAGAGGTATTCAATTTGATCAATCACTTTGCCTTCAAACAAGGACACAAAGTGACCTTCCTAACTACCATCTCCTACAATAAAAACAGGAAAAGAAAAAAGAGCAAAGAAATCGTTCTAACCACGGAAAGAAAACTGGAGGACGAATAATGGAGGGGAAGTGTCCATTCTAGGTGGAAAGTGTCCACAAGGGGTGTCTGACACCCAAGACGAAATTACAGTGACACCATTCACCATTGTTGTAAAATGTTGGTTCTGTTATGACACAGAATTGACACTTTCCTCTCAATTAAGACAAAATGTGATACACATTTAATATTTTTGTAACATAACTGGTACATTCATCTGTTATAAATAGGGTAATAAGGAGGGGGAAGTGTATGCAAAAGACAACTAAGCGTATAATTCTCATGTTACTTACCATGATGTTATGTGTATCAGGGAATATGATTACATATGCACAAACCAATAGCGATGCCCTACATAATGCTAAACAAGCGCTAGACGAAAAAACTAG